>CAYGCV010000010.1:0-27572 GCA_964348425.1 uncultured Vicinamibacteraceae bacterium
AAAGCTGCCTGAACAGCAGGGCTCAGCAAACAGACTTCTTCCACGGGCTGGTAGGGCTCGAGCTCGCCGGCACGTTCGGTCGCCGCGGCGGCCTCGCAACGGCGCTGCTTCCGGGACTCGAGCTCGAGCTCGACAATATCTTTGCGAGCTGAGCAATCCCCGCATCCGCGGGGATGAACCGTCATGGTCGAGGGCCTGTTCAGGGAGCCGCGACGCCGAGGGACGAACGCGCTCAGCTCGACAGACGCCGGTGCGACCCGGACGACGAAACCGGGAACCGAGCGGAACGCTTCTGCAATGCCCGTGGTACGGTAGCGGAAGAGAGGACAGGCGCGGAGCAGATGAAGGAATCAGCCAAGGACCGCAACACGCTGCTCGCGCACTGGCACGAACTCACCGGACCACTGCCACCGGAGCTCGCACACCGGCGGCCGTGCCTGCTGGGGCCGCCCGAAGCATTCCCGGACGAGAAGGCGCCCGGGTCGTACTTCGATGACTGGACCGAGCACGACCCAAACCACATGGGACCGTCGAGCATCGCGGTGGCGCGCCGGCTGGCGAGCAGCTGCGCCGGCTGGTCCAGGCGGCCGACGGCCGCAGAGTTCTACGCGGCGGTCCACGCAGCCGAGATCGACAGGCGGCAGGAGGGCCTGCTGTCAACATGGGCGGTGGAAGCAAGCTACCTCGACATGGTCGACGCATGGGGCGAACACGTGTACACGATCCGGGAGCTGGTCGCGGCGCTGCACAAGGTCGAGGGACTCCACACGTTCACGATGTTCCGGTGGCTCAACCACATGGCACGGGTGCCGGAAGCCGACGGGATCCCGCTATGGAACTGCTGAGGCTGCCCGAGCCGGCAGCAGGGATCTGGAAACGGACCGCCGAGGCGCTCCGCAAGGCGCTCGCACAGACACGCAACGCGCCCCCGCGATGGAGCATCGGCGGCGGAACCATCCTCGCCGAGCGCTGGCGGCACCGCGGCAGCACGGACATCGACCTGACAGCGCCGGCCGGAACCGGAATAGACCGGCTCAACACGCGGTTCGGCGGAACGCTCGAGGCCGACATGAAGGCCTTGGGAGCAGGGCTCGTATCGACCGGCAGAACACGCCACCAGGTGATGTTCAAGGAAGGGAGCATCGACATCGCGGAACTCGACGCCCGGCCGGCCACGGGCGCCACGAAGGCCCTCGCCGAGGGCTACGAGATCGACGTCAAGAGCACGACGCAGATCCTGCGCGGCAAGCTCGAGCGGGCATTGCGGGAGGAGAGCCCGGCACGGGACCTGTTCGACATAGCGGTCGCGCACCACACGGACCCGGACGCGCTGGCGCAGGCCGCCAACATGCTTGACGAAGAGCAGTTGCGCCAGATCAAAGCGCACTGGAAGACGAACTCGCACCGCCTGGAGCAGGAAGCCAGCGACAAGCTCGCCGACATCAGCCCGGAATACGAAGCCGAGCAACGCCATCTCGTCGACCGCGCTACCAGGCGGCTCGAAGGGGCACTGTACCAAGCGGTCCAGATCGACGCGACGCGCTCGGGTTTGAGAATCGAGACCCGCACCACCGGAAGAGCGCCGCGGGGGATGACAATCAACAGCGCCGACGTGGCCGCAACTCTGAACCGAACGGGCATGAACGAGTTTCTCGACCGTGAGTGCGCCGAGGGACTGAGGGGAGTGTTGACGAAGGCGGCAGCCGCCAGAGCGATCGGCAACGAAAAGACGACCGTTCTGGCATGGACACGAGCGACCGTCGGGTACGACCACTGAGTCCAGCAACCGCCGCACGCAAGACGACCCCGGGGCGGGGCACGGGCTGGCGACACCGGAGGGCAGCATCGACCGGATGGCCGCCCCCTGGCATCACGAACGCGGCCTGCCGGCTACTGCTGGTTCTGGGCCGCCGCCGCAGCCGGCAACTCCTCGAAGCCGCACAGCGGGCAGCCCAGCACGCTCTCGCCGGCGGCCAGGCCGAGCCGCTCGCGGCGCGTGGCCATCTCCTCGGCGAACTGCTCGTCGGTCAGCGCCAGCGCGGGCGCGATGAGGATGGCCATGTTGTCGATCGAGCGGTGGCCGAGGCCGCCCCAGTTGCGCGGGTCGACGACGTTCTTGTTGCTGGGCGTGTTGTCGAAGTACGCCGTGACGTGGAGCAGCGTGCCCCTCGGCAGCAGCGGCGCCGCGTCGTCCCCGTACTTGTAGACCTTCACCCAGTTGTGGTCGTAGCCGGCGCAGCTCAGCGTCTCGGTCCGGCCGCCCCAGATGGCCTCGAGGCACATGCGCACGCCGGCCGCGTGCATGTGCGGCTCGAAGGTGCTGAGCTTCGTGTGCTCCTGCAGCGTCGCGTAGAGGTGCACCTGCTGATCGGCCTCCATGGCCCGCAGGTCGATCTCCCCGTTGCCGAACACCAGCGGCAGGACGCGGCGCTGCGGCTCGAAGCCGCGCGGATGGAACTTGAACCCCAGCCGCAGGTGGGCCGTGGTTTCCTCGCCGTTCGCGTGCATGTGGACGGAGTTGAAGAACACCTCGTCGCCGGCCTTCAGCAGGCGCCCCGCCAGCGGGTCGAAGTGGTCCGCGTTGCGCCCCACTTCGTGGACGGGCCAGCCCCCGAAGTTGGACGGATTGCCCTCGGCGTCCACGGTGATCCAGATGGCGTGGTGGAAGATGAAGCGGCCGCCGAGACCGCCGGTCACGTCGCTGATCTCCTTGATCTGCAGCGACTCGACGTAGCGGTCCTCGGTGAGTCCGGTGGGCGCCGGCTCGAGCGCGCCCCACCAGTCGGGCGCCTTGGCGGGCATGGTGATCGACGGCGTGTCGACGATCAGATCCGGCTCGCCGATGTCCCACTGGTCGCCGGCCGGGAAGACGAGGGGCGGCGGCAGGTCGGCCGCGTTGCCGCGCGGCGCGCCGCTGTCCGCCCAGGCGGCGAGCGTCCGGATCTCGGCCTCGCTGAGCGAGATGTCGTCCTTGTAGTCCTGGATGCCGACGTCCTTCTCGATGAACCAGGGCGGCATGACGCCCATGCGGTTGCGGAGGCCGGTGCGCTGCTTGATGCTGCGCGCCCAGGGCCGGACCTCCTCGTAGGTGAGGAGCGACATCGGCGCGACCGAGTTCGGACGGTGGCAGCTCTGGCAGCTCCGCTGCAGGATCGGTGCGACGTCCTTCGTGAACGTCACGGCATCGCCGCCGTCCTGCCCGGCTGCGGCCGGGGCCGCGCCCAGCAGCACGACGGTCGCGAGACCGGGTAGTCCGAAGCGCCACAAGCTGCTCCACGTGCGTGTCATGAACGCGTCTCCCTTGCGTGTCTTCCGGTGCGTGCCGTACGGGGTCTCGGCGCAGGCTATTCCACGCGGACCTCGAGCTCCGTGACGTCGGTCAGGTGTCCGTCCGACAGACTGGCCCGCAGCAGGTACTCGCCCGGCGCCGAGAACGTGGCCGTCAGCGCCACGGGCTCGCCGGCGTCCGGCGCGGGCGAACCGGCCTCGACGGCGACGCTGGCGGGTCCGCGCAGCACCGACCAGGTGAGCGTCAGGCGGTCGTCGATCGCCACCTCGCTCGGCCGCACGGCCGTCCGCAGGACCGGCACGTTGACGGGCGCCCTGGGCTCGTCGGCTGCAGGCTGCAGCGTCGGCGGCGTCTCCTGTCCCCGCGCCCGGCGGCGGGGGCCGCTGGCCCGCGGCACGCCGTCGTCGCTCACCCGGGCGGTGAGCGCCAGGGTGTCCGGCAGCCTCACGGTGCGTCCGCCCGCGGTGACCGACAGCAGCGGCGGCTGGTTGATGCGTTGCTCCGGGGTCGGCGCGCGGCCGCCGAGGATCGGATCGATCTCCCAGACGGGGTCGAGCCAAGCGATGGCCTGCTGGCGCTGGCCGCGGACGGTGAGGCTCCAGACCAGCTCCCGCGCCCCCCAGTCGGCGGGCACCGTCACGCTGAACACCTTGCGGTGGACGCGCGGGTAGAAGAAGGTCGGCTGTCCCTGATCGACCCCGCCTGTTTCGAACCGGTTGCCCGGCCCGATGGGCACGTGCAGCTCCTCGACGTAGTTGCGGTTGATGTACCCGAAGTGCATCTCGTACGTGCCGTCCGGGTTCCGCGACCAGCCGTCGAAGAACGGCGCGACGGTCTGCCCCGAGGTGAACGGGAAGTTGAAGGGATCGGCCTGCGCGGCGGCGCCCGCGGGCAGACCGATCACGAGGGCCAGACCCAGAACCGGGAGCAGGCGGCTGTGTCCGAGCGGCTTCCTGCGCATTCGTCAGTCTTCAGTCTGCCGTGCCCGGCGCATCGCTCGCGGCGTGCGCCTCCGCCGAGCATCTCAGTTGGTCTTGCGCCGGGCTTCGCGGCCCGCCAGCTCGGCTTCGTACTCCTCGTCGGTCAGGTCGTACCAGCCGATCCACGCGAACCCCATCTCGTCGATCGTGCGCCCCCCGCTGCCCGTCCAGTTGCGCGGGTCGGGGTTGGCGCGGTGGCCCGCCGAGTTGTCGTGCCAGTTGATGACGTGGAGAATCGTGCCGGCCGGCACCAGCGGGGCCGCATCGTCGTCGTAGTTGTACGCCAGGTGCCAGTTGTAGTCGAAGTGGGCGCAGTTGACGACCTCGGTGCGCACCGGCTGCGTCGGGTAGATCAGCTCCAGGCACTGGTACTTGCCGAGCATGTGCATGTGCGGCTGGAACATGGTGATGCGCGCCGCCTTGTTGAAGCGCGTGTAGCCGTCCGAGCGCGTCACCTGCCCCGGCGGCAGGTCAACGAGCCCGGCGATGGTGCCGTGCGCCCCGGCGAGCTGCTTGGTCCAGCGGACGTGGTCCGGCACCGTGCCCTCGGGGTGGAAGACGATCCCGAGCTCCACCACCGTGTCGATGTCCTCGCCGACCGAGTGGAGGTGGTAGCTCAGCCGCGTCCGGCTGCCGGCCTGCAGCAGCACGCCCGAGTCCTCCGGATAGATTTCGGCCTGCTTGCCGGAGGCGTACTCGACCAGGTGACGCTCGGACTCCACGCCCTCGGTCGTGTCGCCGGGGGCGATGGCGAAGGCGTTGGTGTGATGCACGACCAGGCGCGCCCGCTTGTCGGCCGGCTTGGTCTGGATGGCGCGGATGTAGCGATCCGCCTCGAGGTCGAAGTCGGCGTACAGGTAGCCGAACAGGTCCGGCCCCGCCGCCGGCACGAGGTAGCTCGGGTAGCGCACGATCAGGTCCGGCTCGCCGATCTGCCAGTCGTCGGCGCTGCCCCAGGTGGGCAGCGGCGGCATGTCGGCCAGGTCGCCGCGCGGCGCGCCGGCGTCCACCCAGTCCACGATGGTGGCGATCTCGGCGTCGGTCAGCGACGGATCGTTCTTGAACTGCTGGATGCCGATGCGGCGGTCGAGGTGCCAGGGCGGCATCTCGCGCGACGCCACCCGGTTCCTGATAGACCGCGCCCAGGGCCGCACTTCCGCGTAGGTCATCAGCGACATCGGGGCGACCTCGTCGGGGCGGTGGCACCCCGAGCAGGAGCGGTGGATGATCGGCGCGACGTCGCGCGTGAAGGTGAGCTCGCGCTCGCCGGCCGCCGCCTGCCCGGCCGCCAGGACCGGCGCCGCCGCCAGGATTGCCAGCACGCCGAGCCCGATGACCACGCCTCGCGGCTGCAGCATTCGCACGTCGGACCTCCCGGATAGGAACAACCCGTTCACGAATTCTTCGGATGTCCGTCGATTATCGCTCCCGGGCGGAGAACGGTCAATGCCGGAGGCTGCTTGCGCGCGGCGGGAACCGCTGGCAGAGTAGGGGCAGGCGGACGAACCCGGGGGCGATCCGGAAGAGCCACGATGCGATCGATGGGCGCCGGTGCGCAGGCCGTCGTTCTCCCGCCGCGCCTAGCCCCGCACGGCTGGCTCGCGGCGGCGCTGGTGGCCGCCTGCGCGCTCGCGTCGGGATGCGGGGCCGCCGCGCCAGCAGCGGCCGCCGCGGCGCAGTCCGGCGCCGGCGACTGGTTCGTGGACCGGGCCGCGGAAGCCGGCCTCGACTTCGCCCACTTCAACGGCATGTCGGGCGAGCTGTACATGCCCGAGATCCTGCCGCCGGGCTGCGCGCTGCTGGACTACGACAACGACGGCGACCTCGACGCGTTCCTCGTGCAAGGCCGGATGCTGGGGGCCGGCAGGACCCTCGCGGACGCCGTCTTCCCGCCCCCGGACGGGATGCCGCCGGTGAGCCGGCTCTACCGCAACGACCTGCGCAGCGGCGAGCGCGGGTCGAGCGCGCTGCGCTTCGAGGACGTCACCGCCGCGAGCGGCATCGAGGTGCACGGCTACGGCATGGGCGCGGCGACGGGCGACTACGACAACGACGGCTGCGTCGACCTGTACGTCACCAGCCTGGGACGCAACCAGCTCTTTCGCAACACCTGCGACGGCGCCTTCACCGACGTCTCGTGGGCGAGCGGCACGGACGACGACGGGTGGGCCGTGTCGGCCGCGTTCGTCGACTACGACCGTGACGGGTGGCTGGACCTGTTCGTGGGCAACTACCTCCACTACACCCCCGAGACGGACAGGGTCTGCCGCAACGCCGCGGGTGAGCGCGACTACTGCAGCCCGCAGGTCTTCCGCCCGCAGCCCGACGTGCTGTTCCGCAATCAGGGCGACGGCACGTTCGCCGACGTGTCGGCCGCGGCCCTCGCCGGCGGCGGCTTCGGGCCGGCGCTGGGCGTGACGGCGGCCGATTTCGACGGCGACGGCTGGCTGGACGTGTACGTGGCGAACGACGGCGCGGAGAACCAGCTCTGGATGAACCGGCGGGACGGGACGTTCGAGGACCTGGGGCTGTTGTCGGGCGCCGCGCTCAGCCTGCACGGCGACGCCGAGGGCAGCATGGGCGTGGACGCGGGCGACTTCGACAACGACGGGGACGAGGACCTGTTCATGACCCATCTGCCGCGGGAGGGGAACAACCTGTACGTCAACGACGGGTCGGGGCTGTTCGAGGATCGGAGCATGCCGTCCGGACTGGGCCTCCCCAGCCTGGGGCTGACGGGGTTCGGCACGACCTGGTTCGACTTCGACAACGACGGCTGGCTCGACGTGCTGGCCGCCAACGGTGCGATCATCCGCGTCGAGGGCGCCGCGGACCGGCGCTTTCCGTACGGCGAGCCGAACCTGCTGCTCCGCAATCTCGGCAACGGCCGGTTCGAGGACGTCACCGGCCGTGCCGGCGACGTCTTCGGGTTGGTCGAGGTGAGCCGCGGCGCGGCGTTCGGCGACATCGACAACGACGGCGACCTCGACGTCCTGGTGGGCAACAACAACGGGCCGGCGCGTCTGCTCGTCAACCGGATCGGCCAGCAGCGGCGGTGGATCGGGCTGCGGCTGGTGGGCGCGACGGCGGCGCGCGACATGCTGGGGGCGCGCGTGACGGTGACCCGGCCGGACGGCCCGCCGCTCGTGCGGCGGGCGCGGGCGGACGGCAGCTACGCGTCCGCCAACGATCCGCGCGTCCTCGTCGGCCTCGGGGGCAGCGCCGAACGGGTGGACGTGCGCGTCGAGTGGCCGGGCGGCGGCAGCGACGTGTGGACCGGGCTGCCGGCGGGCGGCTGGCTGACCCTGACCGAAGGCGGCGGCCGATGACACGCCCGCGAGCCGGCGCGGCGCTCGCGGTGGCGGCCTGGCTCGCGTCGTCCCCGCCGGCCGCGCCTGCCCAGGAGCGGGCGACCGCGGCGCCGGCCTGCGCCCTGCCCGATCTGTCGGGGGCGGCGGCATCGGTCCGGGGCCAGCTCGAGGCCCGGCATGCCGCGGCGGCGTCCGGGGCGCCGGGGTCGGACGCCGGGGCGGCGTACGGCGAGCTGGGCACGCTGCTCCTGGCCGCCGAGTATCTCGACGCCGCGGAGGCGTGCCTGCTGGCCGCCCGCGCGGCGGCGCCGGCGGAACGCCGCTGGCCGTACTACCTCGGGCACCTCTACAAGGACCGGGCCGACCACGCGGCGTCGGCGCGCGCCTTCGAGGCGACCCTGGCGCTGGCGCCGGACGACGTTCCGACGCTCGTCTGGCTCGGCGAGGCGCATCTCGCCCAGGGCCGGCCGGAGGCCGCGGAGCCGGTGTTCGAGCGGGCCCTAGCGCAGCAGCCCGGGCTGGTCGCTGCGCTGTGGGGCCTGGGGCGCGCGGCGCTGGCGCAAAGGGACTACGCGCGGGCCGTGGAGCGGCTGGAGGGGGTGCTGGCCGCGGAGCCCGAGGCGACGGTCGCGGAGTACTCGCTGGCCATGGCGTACCGCGGGCTCGGCGACCTCGATCGCGCGCGGGCGCATCTGGCGCGGCGCGGCGACCGCGAGGTCGTCCTGGCCGATCCGCTGATGCGGGAGCTCGGCGCCGCGCTGCGGAGCGCGAGCGCCTACGAGTCGAGCGGCGTCCGGGCCCTCGAGCGCGAGGAGTGGGAGGCCGCCGCGGGCTATTTCCGCGAGGCCATCGCGGTGGCGCCCGACGACCCCTCTCCGCGCCACCGGCTCGGCACCGCGCTGTTCGTCCTGGGTGACCCGCAGGCCGCGCAGGAGCAGTTCCAGGCGGCGATCCGGCTCTCGCCGTCGTTCGCGCAGGCGCATTTCAGCCTGGGCGTGCTGATGGCGTCGGCTGGCCGCTTCGACGCCGCGCTGGCGCGCTTCACCGCCGCCGTCCGCCATGACCCGGCGTACGTGGAGGCCCGCCTCGTGCTGGCCGACATGCTGCGGCACAGCGGGCGAACGCGGGACGCGCTCGCACACTACGCGCGCGTCGCCAGGCTCGACCCGGGGGTCGCCGAGGCGCAGTTCGGCCGGGCGCTGGCGCTGGTGCAGCTCGGGCGCTACGGCGAGGCGCGCGACGCGCTGGACGCCGGCGCGCGGGCGCACCCGGGCGACGCGCTGTTCCCGCTCGCGGCCGCGCGCCTGCTCGCCGCGGCGCCTGACGATGAGGTGCGCGACGGGCCGCGGGCGCTCGCGCTGCTGGAGGCTCTCCCGGGCGGCGGCTCCATCGAGCGCGACGAGACGCGGGCGATGGCGCTGGCCGAGGTCGGGCGCTACGAGGAGGCGGCGGCGCTCCAGCGCCGGGTGCTGGACGCGGCGCGCGCCGCCGGGCGGGAGGACTTGCTGGAGGGGATGGCCGACAACCTCGCGTTGTACGAGAGCCGGCAGCCGAGCCGCACGCCATGGACCGAGCGCGCCATGCCGTGAGCCGCCATCTTGACGTGCACCCGGCCCGGCGTTGACAATCGCCGGGACGGGCACGACAACGGCTTGCGGCCTGCCCTTCGCGATTGCACGAGACGCCGAGAACCGGACGACCGGCGCGGGCGATCGTTGTTGGCGCCGCGTTGGCCGCGGCGCTGGCCGCGGCCGGCGTCGGCAGCTACCTCCTGCACCTGCGTGACGACGGGCTCCCCGCCCCCGATTCCGCGACGTACCGCGAAACGGCCCGCCACTTCTACCGCGGGCTGGCCGCCCTCGACGTCGGGTTGCTCGACGACGCGGCGGCCGAGTTCGCCCGGGCGGCGGAGTTCGCTCCCGCGGAGCCGGCCGCGTGGGCCAACCTCGGCCTGACCCGCGCGCGGCAGGGCGCGGCCGGCGAGGCCGCGGGCCCGCTCGCCCGCGCGCAGGAGCTGGCGCCGGCGAGCGCCGCGATCGCCCTTCTGCAGGGTTCGCTGGCCGGAGCGGAAGGTCGCGTCGAGGAGGGCCTCGCCCATCTGCGCCGGGCGGTCGACCTGCAACCGGACGGCGCCCGGGCGCGCTTCGCGCTCGCCGCGGCGGCCGAGCGGGCCGGCGGACCCGACGCGGACCGGCGCGCGCAGCAGCAGCTCGACGCGATCCTGCTGCAGCGGGAGAACCTGGCGGTCCGGATCGAGCAGGCCCGGCTGGCTGCCAAGCGGGCTGACGGGCCCGCGCTGCGTGCCGCGGCGGCCCGTCTGGGGGCGCTGGCGGACGACTGGCCGCCGCTGGCTGCCGAGCAGCACGGCGTGCTGCAAGGGGCGGCGGACACGGGCGATTTCCGCCGGGCCGCGACGACCCTGGCCGTGCTGCGCAACGTCCTGGTGCGCGTCGCGGCGTTTCGGGCCAGCCTCGCGGCCGTCCAGGTCCCGCCGGAGCTGATCGGGGAGCCGTTCGACCGTTTCCTGGCGCTGCCGGCGGCCAGCCCGGCCGCGGCGCCGCCGGACGTCGCGTTGACGTTCGCGGCGGAGCCGCTCGAGCCTGGCGGGGCGCCGCCGCCGAGCGCGCTGCTGGTGCTGCCGCCGGACGACGGCGGCACGCCGACCGCGCTCGCCGCCACCGGCCGCGAGGCGTGGCGACCCGGAGCGCGGGAGGCGGCGCTGCCGTTTCCGGGGGGTGCGACCAGCGTGCCGCCGGCCGGCCGCGGCCTGCTGGCGCTCGACTGGAACCACGACTTCCGGACCGATCTGGTGCTGGCCGGCGCGGGCGGGCTGCGGCTGCTGCTGCAGGGTCCGGACGGCGTCTTCACCCCGGCGGGGGCCGATGGGCCGGAGGTTCAGGAGCTGGCCGGGGTCGCGTGCTCCGGCGCCTGGGCGGCCGATGTCGAGATGGACGGCGACCTCGACATCGTGGCCGGCGTCGGCGGCGAAGACGGTGTGGTCGTCCTGCGCAACGCCGGGGACGGCACCTGGCTCCGCACGCAGCCGTTCGGGAACGTTGTCGGCGTCCGCGACTTCGCCTGGGGCGATCTGGATCGCGACGGCGACCCCGACGCCGCGCTGCTGGACGCGGCCGGCAGCCTGCATCTGTTCGCCAACCAGCAGGCGGGACAGTTCCGGCGCTGGCAGGCACCCGCCGATCTGCCGGCCGTGCACGCGATCACGCTGGGCGACGTCGATGCCGACGGGCGGCTCGACCTCGTGGCGCTCGCCGGAGGCGTCATCTGGCGCGTCACGGCCGGCGACACCGCGTGGCAGCGCGAGCGGCTCGTCGAGTGGCCGGACGCGCCCGCCGGCGGCGAACCGGGGAGCCGGCGGCTCCTGCTGGCCGATCTGGACAACAACGGGGCCCTGGATATCGTCGGCTCGGGACCCTCCGGCACCGGCGTCTGGCTGGCCGATGCGCACCGCGCGCTGCAGCCGTTGGCGGGCGCGCCCGCCGCGGAGATCTTCGGCGTCGCCGACGCCAACGGCGACGGGCGGCTCGATCTGCTCGGCCTGGACGCCGGCCGGCCGGTCTGGCTGCACGGCCGCGGCCGGCGCGCCTACCACTGGCAGGTCGTGCGCCCGCGGGCGCAGGTCGAGGCCGGCGACCAGCGCATCAACTCGTTCGGCGTCGGCGGGGAGGTGGAGATCCGCGCCGGCCTGCTGGTGCAGAAGCAGGTGCTCACCGGCGCGCCGGTGCACTTCGGCCTCGGCGCGCGCGCCGCGGCGGACGTGGTGCGCATCGTCTGGCCCAACGGCGTCGTGCAGGCGGAGTTCGACCCGCGGGCGGACGGCGTCCTCGTGGCCGAGCAGCGGCTGAAGGGTTCCTGCCCGTGGGTGTTCACCCACGACGGCGAGGGCTACCGGTTCGTGACCGACTTCATCTGGCGCTCGCCGCTCGGCCTGCGCATCAACGCGCAGGACACGGCCGAGGTGTCCCAGACCGAGGACTGGGTGAAGATCCGCGGCGATCAGCTCGCGGCGCGCGACGGCGCCTACGACGTGCGGATCACCGCGGAGCTGTGGGAGACCCACTTCTTCGACCACGTCGCGCTGCTGGTGGTCGATCGTCCCCGCGACGTGGAGGTGTTCGTCGACGAGCGCTTCTCGCGGGAGGCGCCGGTGCTGGAGGTCCGGACGACGAAGCCGCCGCGCCCCGTGGCCCGGGCCCAGGACGACGCCGGCCTGGACGTGACGGACATCGTGAGCCGCCGCGACGGCCGCTACCTCGCCACGTTCGAGCGGGGCGCCTACCAGGGCGTGGCGGGCGACCACTTCGTCGAGTTCGAGCTGGGCGGACCGTTGCCGCCTGACGGCCCGCTCTGGCTGCTCGGCCACGGCTGGGTCTATCCGACCGACAGCAGCATCAACGTCGCGCTCGGCCAGCGCGGGCGCCCCGTGCCGCAGGGGCTGGCCCTGGAGGTCCGGGAGCCGTCGGGCGCGTGGCGGGTCGTCCATCCCGACCTGGGGTTTCCGACCGGCAAGAACAAGACGGTCGTCGTCGACCTCCGCCCCGCGCTCCCGGCCGCCGGCAACGCGCGCCTGCGCCTGCGCACCAACCTCGAGGTGTACTGGGACTGGCTGGGGTACGCCCCCGGCGCCCCCGCGGCGGCGCTCGACACGACGCGGCTGGATCCCCTGACCGCGGAGCTGCGCTACCGGGGCTTCTCGCGCACGACGTTCGACGGGCCGCGGCGCCTGGAGCTGCCGCACTACGACCGTCTGGCGAACGTCGCGCAGCGGTGGCGCGACCTGGTCGGGTACCACACGCGCTTCGGCGACGTGCGCGAGCTGCTCGCGCGCGTCGACGATCGCTACGTCATCATGAACGCCGGCGACGAGCTGCAGCTCCGGTTTCCCGTCCCGCCGGCGCCCCCGGACGGCTACGCTCGCGACTTCGTCCTCATCGGCGACGGCTGGGTGAAGGACGGCGACTACAACACGACCTTCTCGCGGACGGTGCGGCCCCTGCCGTCGCACGACCGACCGGCGTACGGCGCCGCGGCGGGCGTGCCCGCCCTGGAGGACGATGCCGTGTACCGCCGGTATCCGGACGACTGGCAGAGGTACCACACGCGCTTCGTGACGCCCGACCGGCTGCTGGGCGGCCCGGCGGCCGAGCTGCCATGACCGCCGGGGCGCCGCCTGCCGCGCTCACGCGTCCCCGCGTGCTGCGGGCGATCGTCACGCTCGGCTTCGTCGCGCTCCTGGCCGGGGTCGCCGTGCTGAACCGCGCCGGCGGCGGAGCGGCCGGCGGGGCGTCCGACGAGCCGACCGCCATGGCCCGCTACGGGTTCCGGCTGGACGAGGTGTCGCGGGCGGCCGGCATCGACTTCCTGCACCAGGCCCCGACGTTCGACGCGCGGCTCGCGCACATCATGCCCAACGTGGCGTCGGTCGGGGCGGCCGTCGCCGTCGCGGACTTCGATCGCGACGGCTGGCAGGACCTCTACGTCACCAACAGCCGGCACGGGGCCCGCAACCGGCTGTACCGCAACCGGGCCGACGGCACGTTCGAGGACGTGGCCGGCCCCGCCGGCGTGGCCGACGTGAACCGGCCGGGAACCGGCGTCTCGATGGGCGCGGTCTGGGGCGACTACGACAACGACGGCTTCGAGGACCTGTTCGTCTACAAGTACGGGCGGCCGGAGCTGTTTCGGAACGTGGAGGGCGCGGCGTTCCGGCGCGTGACCGACGCGGCGGGGCTGCCCGCCTGGGTGAACGCCAACGCGGCGATCTGGCTCGACTACGACCGCGACGGCTGGCTGGACCTGCTGCTCGCCGGCTACTGGTCCGAGGCGGTGGATCTCTGGCGGCTCGAGACGACGCGCATCATGCCCGAGAGCTTCGAGTACGCGGAGAACGGCGGGCGCAAGTATCTCCTCCGCAACGACGGCCGCGGCGCGTTCGAGGACGTGACGCCGGCGGCAGGCATCGACACGCGGCGCTGGACGCTGGCGGCCGCCGCGGCGGACGTGTCGGCCAACGGCTACCCGGACCTCTTTCTCGCGAACGACTACGGCGTGTCGCAGCTCTACCTGAACCAGGGCGACGGACGGTTCGTCGAGGCGGCCCGGCCGACGGGCGTCGGGCGCGCGCCGAAGAGCGGGATGAACGCCGCGTTCGGCGACGTCTTCAACGACGGGCGGCTGGCGATCTACGAGACCAACATCTCGGAGCCGGGCATCCTGATCCAGGCCAACAACCTCTGGGTGCCGCGGGCGGGGGGCGCGCCCGGGGAGCTGGTCTACGACAACCTGGCGTCGAGCCTGGGCGTCGACCTCGGGGGCTGGAGCTGGGGTGCCCAGTTCGGCGACCTGAACAACGACGGCACGCTCGACCTGTACCTCGTGAACGGCAACGTGTCGGGCGAGGACCCCGCGAGCTACTGGTACGACTTCTCGCGGATTGCGGTGGGGCACAGCGCCATCATTGCCGACGCCCGGAACTGGCCGCCGATGCGGGGCCGCAGCCTGTCGGGATTCCAGCCGCCGCGCGTCTGGCTGAACGACGGACGCGGACGCTTCGTCGAGGTCGGGCAGGTCGTCGGCGCGCGCGACCGCCACGACGGGCGGGCCGTGGCGCTGGCCGACCTGTGGAACCGGGGCGCGCTCGACGTGATTGTCGCGAACCAGCGCGGTCCACTGCTGGTGTACCGCAACACGGTCAGTGCCGATCGGCACTGGCTCGGCGTGGAGCTGCGCGGTACGGCCGGCAACGCCGGCGCCATCGGCGCGGTCGTCGAGCTCGCGTGGAACGGCGTGCGCCAGCGTCAGGTGGTGAGCGGCGGGAGCGGATTCAGCGCGCAGAATCAGCGGCGGCTGCACTACGGCCTGGGAGCGCACGCAACCGTCGAGCAGGTCGTCATCCGCTGGCCGTCCGGCCGGCGGCAGGTCATCGAGGCGCCCGGCGTCGACCGCGTGCACGTGATTGCCGAGCCGCGATGATGCGGGTTCCCGACGCGCCGCGGCCGGTTGCGGCCCCCGGCGCCCCAGGTGCGCGGCCCCGGACCGCGAACCGCTTCCTGGCGCCGGCGCTGATCACCGCGATCCTGGCGGGCGGACACCTTTCGTTCGGGATTCTCGAGAGCTACGAGCGGACGCTGCTCGCCATCGTCGCGAGCCTGCTCGCCGAGGCCGTTCTGGGCCGCCTGACCTACCGGCGCTGGCCGCACCTGGCCAGCGCCTACATCACCGGCATCAGCGTCGGCATCCTCATCCGCTCGCCGCTCGCGTGGCCCTACGCCGCCTGCAGCCTGCTGTCGATCGCCTCCAAGTACGTCCTGCGGGTCCGGGGGCGCCACGTCTGGAACCCGTCGAACTTCGGCGTGTGCGCGATGCTCTGGCTCGCCCCGTCGACCGTCGCCGTGTTGAGCATCCAGTGGGGCAACACGCTGTGGCCCATGGCGATCATCTGGGCGCTGGGCGCCGTGGCGGTCTGGCGCGTCGGGCGCCTGCACATCTGCGCCGCCTACGTCGCCGCGTTTCTCGCGTTGTCGCTCGCCCGGAGCTGGATCGGAGACGGCCCGTGGCTGGCGGAGGCGGCGCCCGTCACCGGGCCGATGTACCAGCTCTTCGTCTTCTTCATGATCACCGACCCGCGGACGACCGTGCGCTCGCGGCCGGCGCAGTGCGTGGTCGTGCTGGCGGTGGCGCTGGTCGAGGCGGCGCTCAGGCTGGCCGAGGTGGTCTACGCGCCGTTCTACGCGCTGTTCCTGGTCGGCCCGGCGGCGATGGTGCTGGAGCTGTACCGGCGCCCGCCGGCTTGACGGTTGACGGGGTACGTGATACCAAGGGCCCTACGCGCGTTCGCTGTCGAGTCAGGACTGGTCAGGAGGCTTCGATGCCACGACGGTCGCTGGCGGCGTTCGGCGGTCTGCTCGTCCTTTCTCTCCTCATCGCCACGACACCGGCAGCGGCGCAGGGCATCGCCGGACAGGTGTCGGATACCACCGGGGGCGTGCTCCCGGGCGTGGCCGTCGAGGCGGCCAGTCCGGCGCTGATCGAGGGCTCCCGGACCGTCTTCACCGACGGCGGGGGGCTGTACAACATCATCGACCTGCGGCCGGGCGAGTACACCGTCACCTTCACGCTGCCCGGCTTCACGACCATCATCCGCGAGGGGATCACGCTGAACGCCGGCTTCACGGCGACCGTCGACGTCGAGCTGACGGTGGGCGGCGTGGAGGAAACGGTCACCGTGACCGGCGCCAGCCCGGTGGTGGACGTGCAGAACGTCGTGCAGCAGGAGGTGCTCACGGCCGAGACCCTCGACACGCTGCCGATCGCCAAGTCGCTGGCGAGCTTCGTGGCGGTCGTGCCCGGGCTCAAGGTGGGCGTGACCTACGCCAACGCCGACGTCGGGGGGACGACCGGCGACCGGCCGATCGGCACCTCCATCCACGGCAGCCGCGCCGCCGATCAGCACGTCTACTACAACGGCCAGCGCACCAACAACATCAACGCGAGCGCCGCGTCGACCGGCGGCGGCGGCGCGCAGTCGATCTACTTCAATCCGGCCGCCATCGCGGAGATCAGCCTGGAGACGGGCCAGCAGTCGATCACCAACGACAGCGGCGGCGTGCTGATCAACGTGATCCCGAAGGAGGGCGGGAACACGCTCTCCGGCACCGTCCTGTTCAACGGGACCAACGGCGACCTGCAGGCCGACAACCTGACGGACGAACTGCGCGGCGCGGGCGTCAACCCGCCCCGCATCAAGAACATCTTCGACGTCAACGGCGGCGTCGGCGGCCCGATCGTGCGCGACCGGATCTGGTTCCACGGCGCCTACCGCCGCTGGGGCACCGAGTCGTACCAGCCCACGCGCTTCTTCTACGACAACCCGGTCGGCTGGCCGTCGCTGCCCGTCGCCGGGAGCGCGGCGGCGCGCTACGGGCTGCACGGGAACTACAACCCGAACGCGATCCGCGACGCGACGACGCAGGCGTACGACCAGAACCTGTCGTGGGACCTGAACGGCATCATCACCATGCAGGTCAGCGACAACAACAAGATCGCCGTCGCGGGGACGCGGCAGCGCCGCTGCCTGTGCTACTTCGGCATCGACTTCCGCAACGCCTCCCCCGAGGCGACCTGGCTGGCCCGCGACCGGAGCCACTACTGGCAGGCCAAGTGGACCTACACGGCGTCGAGCCGGCTGCTGATCCAGGCCGGGACGTCGTCGAACAAGATGAACTGGAACAGCGGGCCGAACCCGATCGCGAGCGACGACATCGTCTCGGTCCTGGACACCGACACCGGCTTCCGCACGCGCGCGACGGACCGCTACAACGGCCGGGACCAGGCGAAGGGGTACAACTCGAGCACCTACCACTCGAACGTCGCCGTCAGCTACGTCACCGGCTCGCACACGCTCATGGTCGGCGGCAGCTACCTGCACGGCCGTCCCACCACCGACTGGGAGTCGAACCGCGGCCTCAACTACGAGTTCTCGCCCGACGCCGCGGGCACCCTCGCGCCGTCGGCGGTCATCATGCGCGCGACGCCGCAGAGCCTGCTGAACCGGGTGAACGAGATCGCCCTGTACGCCAGCGACCAGTGGACCATCGACCGGCTGACGCTCAACCTGGGCATCCGCTACACCCACTTCGACGGCTTCGTGCCGGACGTATCCCTGCCGGCCGGTCCGTTCGTCCCGCAGCGCAACTACCAGCGGGTGGACGACATCGTCTCGTGGCACGACCTGACGCCGCGCATCGGCTTCGCCTACGACCTGTTCGGCGACGGCCGGACGGCGCTCAAGGCCACCTTCGCCCGCTATCTGATAGGCCACGCCGGCGACGTGATCAACCGCGAGAACCCGCAGGTGTTCGTGGCGGAGAACGCGCGGCGGACCTGGAACGACCTGAACGGCAACTTCGAGCCGGACTGCGTGCTGCACGCCAAGGGGACGTTCGGGGGCGTCGCGGGCATTCCGGGCGCCAACGGCGAGTGCGGCGCGATATCGAACGTCCAGTTCGGCGACTTCCTGGGGCGCTCGACGTTCCAGGACGAAGCGACGCTGTTCGGCTGGCACAATCGGGACGACAACTGGGAGATTACCGCGGGGGTACAGCACGAGCTGGCGCCCGGCGTCGCGCTCGACGTGGTCTACTTCCGGCGCTGGTACGGCAACTTCCTGACGCTCGACAACCGGGCGGTCACCAACGCGAACTACGACGAGTACTGCCTCACGGGGCCGCTGGACTCGCGGCTTCCCGGCGGCGGCGGCGAGCTGATCTGCGGCCTGTACGACATCCAGCCGGCATTCTTCGGACAGGTGGACAACCTGAACACGTTCGCCAGCAACTTCGGCGAGCAGACCGAGGTCTACAACGGCTTCGACGTCACCGTCAACGCGCGGCTGGCGGACGGCGCGTTCGTCGCGGGCGGCATCAATATCGGACGCACCGCGACGAACGACTGCGCCGTGCGGCCCGACAGCCCGGAGGCGCGCTTCTGCGCGGTGACGCCGCCGTTCCTGACCGACCTGAAGCTCTCGGCGGCGTACCCGCTGCCGTGGTGGGACATCGAGTTCAGCGCGACGATCCAGAACTCGCCGGGATCGGAGATCGGCGCCAACTGGACGACCCTGCCCGCCGCGGCCAACGCCGTCTGGGCCAGCGGCGGCCAGGCCACGGCCATGCCGTTCCGGACGTTCGCCGCCGGCACGGGGGCGCGGGTCACCGTGCCGCTGATCGAGCCGGGGACGCTCTACGGCGACCGGCTGAACCAGGTCGACTTCCGCGTGTCGAAGTCGATCCGCATGGACCGCTACAACCTGAAGGTGATCATGGACCTGTACAACCTGTTCAACCTGAATCCGACGATCACCTTCAACAACACGTACGGCTCGCGCTGGCAGAACCCGTTCACCATCCTGCCCGGCCGCTTCGCGAAGTTCGGCTTGCAGCTCGACTTCTGACGGCGGCGGCCGCGCACGCGGGAGCGCAGGGACTATCATTTCGAGCATGCGACCGATAGCAGTGTTCGTGTGTCTGGCGTTCGTGTCGGGCGGCGGCAGCGAGCTGCGCGCCGAGGACTGGCCCCAGTGGCGGGGCGGCGAGCGGCGGGGGGTCTGGACCGAGACCGGCATCGTCGAGACGTTTCCGGAGGCCGGCCTGCAGGTGGACTGGCGGGTGCCGATCCACGAGGGCTATGCGGGGCCGGCGGTGGCCGACGGCCGGGTGTTCGTCACGGATGCCCGCCACCTCGGGGTCTTCGACGTCGTCGAGCGCATCCTCTGCGTCGACGAGATCAGCGGTGAGGTCCTCTGGACCTACGAGTGGGAGGCGAACTACACGGGGCTCTCCACGACCTGGGCGACCGGGCCGCGCGCGACGCCGACCGTGGACGGCGACCGCGTGTACGCGCTTGGCGCGACCGGGATGCTGCACGCCCTGAAGGTGGAGACCGGCGAGCTGCTGTGGTCGCGGAGCTACGTCGACGAGTACGACACGGAGATACCGACCTGGGGCCTGGCCGGCGCGCCGCTGGTCGACGGCGACCGCCTCATCGCGCTGGTGGGCGGACAGCCCGACGCCAAGGTGGTGGCGTTCGACAAGCTGACCGGCGCAGAGGTCTGGCGGGCGCTCGCGTCCGACTCCGAGCCGGGGTACTCCGCACCCATCATCATCGACGCGGGGGGCACGCGGCAGCTCATCATCTGGCACCCGGAGGCGGTCGCTTCCCTCGATCCCGAGACCGGCGAGGTGCACTGGGAGCAGCCCGTCCGGGCGGGCGCGGGGATGAGCGTCGCGACGCCGGTGCACAGCGGCCGGCGGCTGTTCGTCTCGTCGTTCTACAACGGGTCGCTCATGCTGGGGCTGAACGCCGACCGGCCCGACGCGAGCGTGTCCTGGCGGAGCAACAGCGAGAGCGAGATCCTGACCGAGGCCCTGCACGCCGTCGTCAACACGCCGGTGGTGCGCGACGGCTACGTGTACGGCATCTGCAGCTACGGCCAGTTGCGCGCGCTCGACGCCGCGACCGGCGAGCGCCTCTGGGAGACGCAGGCCGTGACCCGCGAGCGCGCCCGCTGGGCCTCGGGCTTCATCGTGCAGCACGGCGACCGCTTCTTCATCAACAACGACCGCGGCGAGCTGATCATCGCCCGCCTCACGCCGGAGGGCTACGACGAGGTGAGCCGGACGCAGCTCATCACGCCCACGACGCGGCCGGGCAACCGCCGCGAGCTGCGCTACGTGAACTGGTCGCATCCCGCGTACGCGAACCGGCACATCCACGCGCGCAGCGACACGGAGCTGCTGCGGGCGTCGCTGGCCGCGGCGGACTACGAGTGACGGCCGCCGCCGGCCGATGCGCCGCGGCGCGTTTTGACGCCCCCGGGACCTGTGCTATAAGCCCTCTATCGTCGTCGTCGTCGCCGCGCCGGATTGCAGTCGTCGGAGGCTGGCGTCCCGCGACGGTCGCGTGCGGTGTTCCGCCTCCAGGTCGCTCCATGAAGGGAGGCGCCTCATGCACGCGCTCTGCAGACACCCGTTCGTTGCCTCCGTCGCCGCGGCCGGCCTGTTGCTCGCTGCCGCCGCGGCCCACGCCCAGCAGATCGGCGGAACGGTGACCGACGCCACCGGCGGCGTGCTCCCCGGCGTGACGGTGGACGCGCGCAGCCCGTCGATCATCGAGGGCGTGCGAACCGCGGTCACGGACGGGAGCGGGCAGTACCTCATCGTGGCCCTCGAGCCCGGCACGTACGCCATCACCTACAGCCTGCCGGGCTTCGGCACCCTGATCCGGGAGGGCATCGAGCTGAGCACCGGCTTCACCGCCAACGTCGACGTGCAGTTGTCGGTCGGCGACATCGAGGAGACCGTCACCGTGTCGGGCGCGAGCCCCGTGGTCGACATCCAGAACGTCGAGCAGCGGCAGGTGATGGACCGGGAGATCATCGACAGCATCCCGACCGGCAAGGGGCTGATCAACTACGGCCTCCTCATTCCGGGGATGGTGGGCGCCGAGTCGTACGGCACGGCCCTCTCGCAGGACTCGGGCGGGCTGACCGCGCAGACCTCGCAGCGGATGTCCATCCATGGCGGCGAGCGGGAGGACCAGGTCATCACCATCAACGGGATGGACGTGGCGAACCCGTTCACGCAGGGGGCCAACCTGTCGTACTTCCCGGATACGAACTTCGAGGAGATCGCCTTCAACTACTCGGCCAACTCCGCCGAGATCGAGACGGGCGGCGTCAACATCGACATGATCCCGCGGGAGGGTGCGAACGAGTTCGGCGGGTCGATCTTCACCACGTTCAGCGGCCCCGCCCTGCACGCCGACAACCTCGACGCGGACCTGATCGCGGGGGGGCTCACCTCGCCCACGCTGGTCGACCAGAACTACACCATCGCGCCTTCGTTCGGCGGCCCGATTGTCCGGGACCGGCTCTGGTTCTTCGTGACCCACAGCTCCAACATCGCCTTCCTGCAGACGGCCGGCGTCTTCCACCCCACGCAGGCGTTCCAGGATCTTCCGACCAGGGAGCTGGCCGGGGTCTTCACGTTCATGCCCGACGAGAGCCGGCCAGGGGTCGACGCGACGACCGCCCGCGAGCAGTCGCTGAACATCACCTGGCAGGCGACGTCGAAGGACAAGGTCAAGGCCTACTGGACGAACAGCAACGTCGACGCGCCCCATTCGCTGCAGGGCCAGACGCTGGGGTCGATCTTCCTGACGCCGGAAGCCGCCCTGAAGCGCTACGTCAGGTCGAACGGCTACCAGATCAACTGGACGCGTCCCCACACCAACCGGCTGCTGTTCGAGTTCGGCATGTCGCACGAGCCGATCAAGTTCCGGCTCGACCGGGCGCCCGGCGCCCGTACCGACGTCCCGGGCGTGCTCGAGGTCGCCCCGGTGACGGCGTTCCGGAACATGGCGGGCTGGCTGAGCGGACCGCACTTCCGCTACACGCCGAAGCGGGTCGACTACTACCGGGGGTCGGTGTCGTACGTCACCGGCAGCCACAACCTCAAGGTGGGCTTCAGCGTCAACCCGCAGTGGACGCACACGCAGCAGGTCAACGACGCCGAGGGCATCTTCCACTGGAGCCACATCACCACGCTCCGGGGGCGCCCGTTCCGGGCGACGTACTGGGGGACGTCGAGCTCGACCGACGAGGCCAACAGCATCGGGATCTACGCCCAGGAGCAGTGGACCATCGACCGGCTGACCATCAACGCCGGCCTGCGCTACGACCACATCACCGCCAGCTACCCGGACCAGACCCGCCCCGCCAACCAATGGGTGCCGCAAACGTTCGACATTTCCGGCCTGACCGCGGTGCGGTGGTCCGACATCCAGCCGCGGCTCGGGGCGGCGTACGACCTGCGCGGCGACGGGCGCACCGCGCTCAAGTTCTCCGTCAGCCGCTACGGCCGGCGCGACTCGACCGACTGGGCGCAGCGGATCAATCCGGCGCTCAGCAACCGCCGCATGGACCGCTCGTGGAGCGACTCGGGCTGCATCGCCACCGCCGCGCCGTTCAGGAACTGGGACGGCACGCCGGCCGGCACGTGCATCGCGGGCGACGGCATCGTGCAGGGCGACCCGACCAACTTCGCGCCGAACGGCGAGTTGAGCAGTCCCAACCGCAACCCGCTCTTCGGCCAGCCGGTGCGGTCGATCTTCTACGACGAGAGCTGGGACTCGGGTTGGGGCAACCGGTTCTCGAACTGGGAGTACGCGGCGAGCGTGCAGCAGGAGCTGGTGTCCGGCGTGTCGCTCGACGTCGGCTACTTCCGGCGCAACTGGGTCCACCACAGCGTGCTCGACGACACCAATCTCGAGCCGGAGGACTTCAACACGCTGAGCGTGACGGTCCCCGAAGGGGTCGGGCTGCCGAACGGCGGCCAGGTGCTCACCTTCTACGATCTGAAGCCGGAGTCCGCGGCCAAGCCGCAGAACGAGCTGCGGCTCAGCTCCGAGGCGCTCGGCGGCGAGCGGGAATCGTGGCAGGGCTTCGACTTCACGATCGACGCCCGCGCCGGCGACGTGCTGCTGCAGGGCGGGTTGAGCACCGGGCGCCACGCGTACGACTTCTGCGACATCCTGGGGCGGTTGCCCGAGTCGGCCGCCGCTCGCAGCAGGGGGTCGGTGGCGGCCATTCCGCAGCGGGCCCCGGAGGGGGACACGGTGCCGCTCGAGTTCTGCAGCCGGACCGAGAACTGGCTGTCGTACGTGAAGTTTCTCGGGTCGTACACCTTCCCGGGCGACGTGCAGTTCGCGGCGACGCTGCAGAACCAGCCGGGGCCGGAGCGCCAGGCGAACGTCCAGTTCGCCCAGAGCGCGGTCTCGGGGGGGCAACTCGTGCTGACGCCGAGCCGGGTGGAGCTGAACGTGGTCGAGCCGGGATCGTGGTACGGCGACCGGTACAACCAGCTCGACATCCGCGTGACGAAGATCTTCACCCTGGCCAACTTCGGCCAGTTCCGCGCGATGTTCGATCTCTACAACCTGTTCAACGCCAACACGATCACGATCGAGAACGTCGGCTTCGGCGCGTCGACCGGCGTCGGCGCGGGGTGGCTGTCGCCCCGCTCGTTCATGCCGGGCCGGCTCGCGAAGTTCGCCTTCCAGCTCGACTTCTGATCTGGATTGACGGTGCAGATGTTGTATCCTGCCGCTATCGCGTCGTGTATTCGAGGCTGATGAAGGAGAGTGCCATGCACATGGCCACCCCGGCTACGTCGGCGGACGGCGTTCGGCGGCTCGGATCGATGTCTTCCCGCGCGCTGGGTCTGGCCGTCCTGGCGGCGCTGGCGGCTGCGCCCGCTGTCGCGGCCGGGCAGACGGCCGGCGACGAGGTGACCTTCACCCGGGACGTGGCGCCGATCTTCCAGCGCGCCTGCCAGACGTGCCATCGCCCCGGCGCCATCGCGCCGATGTCGCTCATCACCTACGAGGACTCGCGGCCGTGGGCGCGGTCGATCCGCGACCGGGTGGTCACCCGCAAGATGCCGCCCTGGTTCATCGACAAGACGGTGGGCGTGCAGGAGTTCAAGGACGACCGCTCGCTGACCGACGCCGAGATCGCCACGATCGCCGCGTGGGTCGACGGCGGGGCGCGGCGCGGCAACCCGGCCGACATGCCGCCGCCGCTGACGCTGCCCGCCACGCTCTCGCGCTGGACGATGGAGGACGAGATGGGCCGCGAGCCCGATCTGGTCGTGCCCATCCCGGAGCCGTTCCTGATGCCGGCCGACAGCCCCAACTGGTGGGTCGAGATGCTGGCCGACCCCGGGGTGGACGAGGACCGCTGGATCAAGGCGTACGAGACCAAGCCCTCGGTCGAGGGCTATCCGGTCGTGCACCACGCGGTGACCTACCTGATCCACCCCGAGGAGGAGAACGACTCGCCGGAGCTCCTCAGCGAGTACGCGCTCGGCAAGACGGGCGACATCCATCCGGACGGGACCGCGCGGCTGTTCCGGGCGGGCTCGCAGTTGCGCTGGAGCATGCACTACTCGGCCAACCCGAGCGGCGAGGACACCTACGACCGGACCGCCATCGCGTTCTGGTTCTACCCGCGTGACTTCGAGCCGCAGCAGCAGGTGAAGTGGCGGTCCGTGGCCGGCCTGCACGACCTGGACTTCCCGCCCGGGGAGAACAACATCCGGCACGACGGCTACTACTTCCTGAAGTCGAACATCAAGCTCACGGTCTACCAGCCGCACCTGCACAACCTGGGCAAGCGGCAGTGCCTCGAGGCGGTCTACCAGGACGGCCGCGTGCAGCCGCTGAGCTGCGCCGACTGGGACTTCGGCTGGCACATCGCCTACAACTACGCCGACCACGCCGCGCCGCTGCTGCCGAAGGGGACGATGCTCCACGTGACGAGCTGGCACGACAACTCGCAGGCCAACAAGTGGGCCTCCGATCCGCGCAACTGGGTGGGGTGGGGCAACCGCTCGACCGACGACATGGCCCTGGCGCACATGAACTGGTACGAGCTGACCGACGAGGAGTACGCGGCGGAGCTCGACAAGCGCCTGGCGGCCCGGACCACGAACAACGACAACTAGGCGTCTGCGGCGGGGAGGGGCGACCATGAGTGTCCGCAGTCGGACGGTGTGGCGTGTGGCGGCCGCGGCGGCGCTGCTGCTCGGGATTGCCCTCGGTGCGGGCGGCCCCGGCGCGGCGCAGACCCTCCACCACTCGGGCCAGTCGGTGCAGCCGGTCTACGAGGGCTGGAGCCCGAATCCGGACGGCACCTACACCATGTGGTTCGGCTACATGAACCGCAACTACGAGGAGCAGCCGCACATCCCGGTCGGCCCCGCCAACTACCTCGACTCCGGCCCGGAGGACCGGGGCCAGCCGACCTTCTTCTATCCGCGGCGGCAGTTCTTCGTGTTCGGCGTCGAGGTGCCGGCCGACTGGGGCCAGGACCGGGACCTGGTCTGGACGGTGACCGCACACGGCCAGACCCGCACCGCGATCGGCTCGCTGTGGGCCACCTGGGTGGTCGACGAGGGCGTGTGGCGGGCCAACCGCGGCTCCGACCTGCGCGGCCGGTACGCCGGCGAGGAGCTGACCAACCAGCCGCCCGCGGCCAGCATCGTGGGCGGCACCTCGATCTCGGCAACGGTCGGCGAGCCGGTCTCCGTCACGGTGGCCGTGGCCGACGACGGCCAGCCCGGGCCGCGCGAGATCCCGCTCCGCCCGCGCCCGCCGGTCGACCCGCTGCCGAACGACCTGCCGATCATCGGCGGGCCGCGCGGCGGCGGGGGCGGCGGCGCGGTCGATCAGAACCGCGTCAGCCCGCTCGACGCGTACGACACCGGCCTGGCGGTCACCTGGGTCGTGCACCGCGGCCCGGCCGACGTGGCCTTCGACCCGCGGGTCACGCCGCTGCCCCGCGAGGGCGGCCAGGTGACGGCCGCCGCGCGCTTCTCCGAGCCGGGGGAGTACGTCATCCGCGCCGCCGCCGACGACAGCAGCTACCTGACGCCCGCCGACATCACCGTCAGCGTTGCGGCCATGGAATAGCCGCGACGGTCGTCCGCCCGCGGATGCCCTGTCCCCGCGGGCGCGCTGCCCTATAATGCGGACGGGATGCCCCGCATCTACGTCATTCACGAGAACGACGCCTGGGTCGAGCCGCTACGCGCCGCGTTCGAGGAGCTGCGGCTGCCGTTCGAGGAGTGGTTCCTCGGCGCCGGCCGTCTCGACCTGACCGAGCCGCCGCCCGCGGGGGTCTTCTACAACCGCATGAGCGCTTCGTCGCATACGCGCGGCCACCGCTACGCGCCGGAGCACACCGCGGCCGTGCTGGCGTGGCTGGAGCGGCACGGGCGGCGCGTCGCCAACGGCTCGCGGGCCCTGCAGCTCGAGGTCAGCAAGGTCGCGCAGTACACCGCGCTCGAAGCGCACGGCATCCGGACGCCGCGGACGGTGGCCGCCGTGGGGCGCGAAGCGATCGTGGAGGTGGGGCGCGCGTTCGCCCCGCCCTTCATCACCAAGCACAACCGGGCCGGCAAGGGGCTGGGCGTGCGGCTGTTCCACGACGCCGCGGCTCTGGAGCGCTACGTCGGCAGCGCGGAGTTCGAGCAGTCGGTCGACGGCATCACGCTCATCCAGGAGTACATCGAGGCCAGCGAGCCGTACATCACGCGCGTGGAGTTCGTGGGCGGCGAGTTGCTGTACGCCGTGCGGGTCGACACCAGCCAGGGCTTCGAGCTGTGTCCCGCCGATGCCTGCCGCGTGGACGACGCCTTCTGTCCGGCCGGCGAGTCGCCGCCCTCCCTGTTCCGCATCGTGGACGGCTTCCGGCACGAGCTGGTCGGTGCCTACGAGCGCTTCCTGGCCGAGAACGGCATCCATGTCGCGGGCGTCGAGTTCATCACCGACCGCAACGGCGTCGCGTACACCTACGACGTCAACACGAACACGAACTACAACAGCCAGGCCGAGGCGGATGCGGCGGCGGGGCTGCGCGGCATGCACGCCGTGGCCGCCTATCTCGGCCGCGAGCTCGAGCGGGTGGAGGAGGCGGCGCGCGGCCGGGCGCCGGCGCGCCGCGATTCGGCGCCGCACGTCGCGATCGAAGCGTGACGGCCGGCGTTCGCCTCGTGCAGGGAGGCTGCTGACGATGCGATTCGTGATCCCTCTCGCCGCGGTCGCGGCGATTGCCGCCGGCCCGCTCGGCCATCGGGCGGGCCTGCTGCCTCTCAGCGCCGCGCTGCTGCTCCTGCTGGCGGGCATCCTGGCAGCGCTCGCGTGGCTGGTGGTGCGGGTGATCGCGGCGTTGCGCCGCCGCGGGACGGGGTTCGGCAACCGCCGGGCGCTGGCGGCCGGCCTGCTGTCGGCGGGCGCGCTCGGCGTGCCGCTGGCCAACATCCTGCCGGCCCTCGGCGCCCCGCCGATCCACGACATCACGACGGACCCCGACGACCCGCCGCGCTTCGAGGCGGTGGTGCCGTTGCGCGCCGGCGCGCCGAACCCGCTCGAGTACGGCGGGCCGCAACTCGCCGCCACGCAGCGGGCGGCCTATCCGGACCTGCTGCCGCTGGCCGTCGACTCGCCGCCGAGCGCGGTCATCGAGGCGGCGCGGTCGGTGGCGATGGAGCTGGGCTGGGCGATCGTGGCGGTGGATCGTGCGCGGGGCGTGCTCGAGGCCACCGCCACGACGTTCTGGTTCGGCTTCGAGGACGACGTCGCGGTCCGCGTGCGCCCGTCGGCGGGCGGCGGCGCACTGGTGGACGTCCGCTCGATCTCCCGCGTGGGGGTCGGCGACCTGGGCGCGAACGCCAACCGCATCCGGGCCTTCCTCGCGCGCCTGCAGGCGGCCCTGGCCGGCTGACAAGAGAGCGCCGGTCCGGCACCCGGGCGGATGCCGGACCGGCGCATCAATAACCCGGGCCGGCCCCCCGAACCCCCCGCCTACCCATGCGGGGACCCTTAGCCCCGCGCCCCTCCCGCCGACGCGCGCAG
>CAYGCV010000011.1:0-27536 GCA_964348425.1 uncultured Vicinamibacteraceae bacterium
AACACCCCGATCCGCCGCCACTACACCGGCACCCTCTGGGCGGAGGGGCCGGCCTGGAACGGCAGCGGCCGCTATCTGGTCTGGAGCGACATCCCCAACAACCGGCAGATGCGCTGGCTCGAGGAGGACGGGCACGTGAGCGTCTTCCGCAGCCCCTCCGGGCACAGCAACGGCAACACGTTCGACCACGAAGGCCGGCAGCTGTCGTGCGAGCACGGCGGGCGGCGCGTCGCGCGCTACGAGCACTCCGGCGCGGTCACGGTGATTGCCGACCGCTACGACGGCAAGCGGCTGAACTCGCCGAACGACGTGGTGGTGCACCCGGACGGGAGCATCTGGTTCACCGACCCGCCGTACGGCATCCGCGGCAACTACGAGGGACACCGGGCCGAGTCGGAGCTGCCCGTCGCCGTGTACCGCGTCGACCCCGGGAACGGGCAGGTCGCGAAGGTCACCGACGAGATCGGCGGTCCCAACGGCCTCTGCTTCGCGCCGGACTACGACCGCCTGTACGTCGCCGACACCGGCGGCGGCCGGGAAATCAAGGTGTGGGACGTCGACGGCGAGCGGCTGCGCAACGGGCGGCGCCACGTCCAGCTCTCGGTGCCCGGCGACCCGGATGCGCGCGCGGTCGCCGACGGGGTGCGTTGCGACGTGGACGGCAACGTCTGGACCGGCGCGGCGCCCGGCGTGCAGGTCGTCGCCCCGAACGGCGACGCCATCGGCATCATCCGGCTGCCGGAGCGCTGCGCCAACGTCTGCTTCGGCGGCACGCGCCGCAACCGCCTGTTCATGACCGCCAGCCAGTCGCTCTACTCCGTGTACGTCGGCACGCGCGGCGCCGGCATCGCCTGATCCTCGGGGGTTGGCACATGCCGGAGTTTTCTGCACTGCGCCGCTTCCCGAAGGGAGAGTCAGGCCGCAACGCGCCAGCCGCGCGCCGCAACGGTTTCGCGATCTCCCATGGGCGCGAGCCGGTCACGGCTGACATCGTCGCCCGGGTCGAGGCCGAGGACGACGCGGCCGCCGCGGACATCACGACGAGGGGATCGGGTGTGCGGCCAGGTGCGCCGCAATCCGCGGATTGACGAGTTGCGGGTGCGTGACCGGCGCCATGTGACCGGCGCCGGCGACGAGCTGCAGGGAGCCGTCCGGGAACGCGGTGGCCAGCAGCTCGGCGACCCGCCGTGCGGCCGCGCGGCCGACCGTACCGGCCAGCAGGCGGACCGGGCTGCGGATGGTGCCGTAGTCGCGCAGGGTGTACGGGCTTCGCAGCATCGCCCGCAACTCGACCGGCAGCTTCGGAATGACGCGGGCCGCCGCCTGGCGGCCCCTCTCCGGCAGCGCCGCCCACGTGCCCTCCCCGCGCCAATAGTCGATGAAATGCTCCGCCGCCGCGGCCGGCGCACCGGCCTCCACCCGCTCGGCGAGCAGCTCGACCATGCGGGTGATCTCGGCGCCCACGGGGGCGAGCGGTCCGGCCAGCGCCAGTTGAAAGACGACCGGTTCGTGGAGCGCCAGGCTCCGCACGCGCTGCGGGTGACGTAGTGCCGTGGCCAGCGCCACGACGCCGCCGTACGAGTGTCCCACCAGGTGCGCCGGGCCGTCGACCCGGTCGAGCACGTGCTCGACGAGCTGCACCTCGTCGTCGATGCTGAACGTCTCGGGGTCGTCCGGCCAGCTCGTCTCGCCGTAGCCGTGCAGGTCGAGCGCGAGGGTCCGGTAGCGCCCCGTCAGCTCGGCCACCAGCCGCCGCCACTGCCGGCGCGAGGAGCACGAGCTGTGGAGCAGGACGACCGGCTCGCCGCGGCCGACGTCGTCGAGGCCGATGCGCATCAGCGGCGCCCGCCGCCGCTCGCCGCGGCCGGTTCGCCCGCCGCCTCGAGCGCCTCGCTGGCGCCCTCCACCAGGCTGGCCGCGCCGACGGTCTCGCGCAGCGGAATCTCCTTGAGGAACCAGGCCAGCCCGAAGCCCAGCACCATGGGCGGGACGGCCCACACGAACACGGCCTGGATCGCGCTCTCGACCGACGCCGTGACGCCGGCGGCCACGACGGGCGGCAGGGCGCGAATGGCGTCCGGCGTGCTGAGCAGGGCGCCTATCTCGCCGCCGACGTCGGCCAGGGCCCCGGCGGGCACCCGCGCCGGCAGGTCGGCCGCGAGGCGGTGGTTCATGACGGCGCCGAAGGCGGCAACCCCGAACGCGCCGCCCATCTGCCTGAAGAACTGGACGGCCCCCGTGGCCACGCCGAGGTGGCGGTGGTCCACGGAGTTCTGGACCACGAGGATCGTCACCTGCATGGTCGCCCCGACGCCCAGCCCGAGGATGATCATGTAGAGCGAGATCACCGCGAGCGGCGTGTCGGCGCGCATCAGCGTCAGCAGCGCCATGCCGACCGAGGCGAACGCCAGGCCGCCGATGGGCCAGCCCCGGTAGCGGCCCGTCCGGCTGATGATGCGGCCGGAGCCGATGGAGCCGGCCACCACGCCGGCCGTGAGCGGCAGCAGCAGCAGTCCCGAGTTCGTCGCCGACACGCCCGTCACCACCTGCAGGAACAGCGGCAGGAAGATGACGCTGCCGAACAGCCCGCAGCCGGTCAGGAACCCGAGCGCCGAGCTGACCGAGAAGATGGGGTCCTCGAACAGCCGCAACGGGAGGATCGGCTCGGCCACGCGCGCTTCCCAGGCGACGAAGGCCGCCAGCAGCACGGCCCCGCCGGCGCCCAGGCCCACGATGACGGGCGACTCCCACGGATACTCCGTCCCGCCCCACACCAGCGACAGCAGCAGACAGCTCACGCCCGCGATCAGCAGGAACGCCCCCTCCACGTCTATCCGGTGCGCGCGCCGGACGACCGGCAGGTGCAGCACGCTCGAGGTGACGGCGAACGCCGCGGCGCCGATCGGCAGATTGATGAGGAAGACCCAGCGCCACGACATGTTGTCGACGATGAAGCCGCCGATGAACGGTCCGATGACGCTGGCGAACGCCCAGGTCCCGGCCAGCAGCCCGATGTAGCGCCCGCGCTCGCGGGGCGAGACCACGTCGCCCACCACGGCGAACGTCAGGGCCATCAGTCCGCCGGCGCCGACGCCCTGGATGCCGCGAAAGAGGATGAGCTGCAGCATCCCCTGGGCGACGCCTGCCAGCAGCGACCCGGCGAGAAAGATGAGGATGGCGCTCTGCACCATGATGCGCCGCCCGTACAGGTCGCTGATCTTGCCGTAGAGCGGCGTGCAGACGGTCGAGCTCAGGAGGTAGGCGGTGACGACCCAGGAGTAGTAGTCGAGCCCGCCCAGCTCGCCGACGATTCTCGGGAGCGCCGTCGCGACGATGGTCTGGTCGAGCGCGGCCAGCAGCAGCCCGGCCATCAGGCCCGCGAAGACCAGCAGGATCTGGCGCTGGCTGAGCGGCTCGCCGGCAACGGGCGGGGGCGGAGGCGCGGGCGACGCGGACCCTGCCTGTCGGGTGCCGATCACGACCGCAGCAGCGTCGCGGGCTTGGCCGCCATCAGCTCGGCGTAGAAGTCGTTCCCCTTGTCGTCGACGACGATGAACGCGGGGAAGTCCTCGACCTCGATCTTCCAGACGGCTTCCATCCCCAGCTCGGGATACTCGAGCTGCTCGACCTTCCTGATGCTGTGGTCCGCCAGGCGCGCCGCCGGGCCGCCGATGGAGCCCAGGTAGAAGCCACCGTGACGCTTGCACGCCGCGGTGACCTGCGCGGAGCGGTTCCCCTTGGCCAGCATCACCATGCTGCCGCCGTGGGCCTGGAACAGGTCGACGTAGGCGTCCATCCGGCCCGCCGTGGTGGGGCCGAACGACCCCGACGCCCGGCCCTCCGGCCGCTTGGCCGGTCCGGCGTAGTAGACCATGTGGTCCTTGATGTACTGCGGGAGCCCCTCGCCGCCGTCGATGCGCTCCTTCAGCTTCGCGTGCGCGATGTCGCGCGCGACCACCATCGGACCGGTCAGCGAGAGGCGCGTGGCGACCGGATAGCGGCTCAGCTCCGCGCGAATCTCGCTCATCGGCCGGTCGAGCGCGATGCGGACCACCTCGCCCCCGGACTCGTCGTCGGTGACGTCGGGGAGATACTGCGCCGGGTTCTCCTCGAGCTGCTCGAGGAACACGCCCTCGCGCGTGATCTTCGCCAGCGCCTGACGGTCGGCCGAGCAGGAGACGCCCAGGCCCACCGGGCACGACGCCCCGTGCCGCGGCAGCCGGACGACGCGCGCGTCGTGAGCGAAGTACTTGCCGCCGAACTGGGCGCCCACGCCGATCTGCTGGGCGATCTCCAGCACCTGCCGCTCCATGTCGAGATCGCGAAACGCGCGGCCGCGCTCGTTGCCGCTGGTGGGCAGCCGGTCCAGGTAGCGCGCGCTGGCCAGCTTCACCGTCTTCATGGTGAACTCGGCCGAGGTGCCGCCGACCACGAGGGCCAGATGATAGGGCGGGCACGCGGACGTGCCGATGGTCTTGAGCTTCGCCTCGACGAAGGCGAGCAGCGACGCGGGGTTGAGCAGCGCCTTCGTCTCCTGGTACAGGAACGTCTTGTTGGCCGACCCGCCGCCCTTGGCGATGAACAGCAGCTCGTACTCGTCGCCCGGCTCGGCGTGGATCTCGACCTGGGCCGGCAGGTTGGAGCCGGTGTTCTTCTCCGTGTACATGTCGAGCGGCGCGAGCTGCGAATAGCGCAGGTTGCGCTGCTCGTACGCGTCGAAGACGCCTCGCGACAGCGCCTCGGCGTCGTCGCCCCCGGTGAGCACGCGCTCGCCCTTGTGGGCCATCACGATGGCGGTCCCGGTGTCCTGGCACCCGGGCAGCACGCGGCCCGCGGCGATGTTGGCGTTGCGCAGCAGCTCGAGGGCCACGAAGCGGTCGTTGGCGGACGCCTCCGGATCGTCGAGAATCCGCCTGAGCTGCGCCAGGTGGCCGGGGCGGAGCAGGTGCGCGACGTCGTCGAACGCCTGCCGCGCCACGCGCCGCAGGACCTCGGGCTCTACCCGGAGAAAGGTCCGGCCGCCGAGCTCGACCGCGGAGACGCCGTCGCTCGTCAGCTTGCGGTACGGCGTGTCGTCGGGCCCGAGCTCGAACAGCTTCTGGTAGCGGAAGTCGGCTGTCATCTTGCGGCGCTCACTCCTTCACGCGACCAGACAGTATAGCCGGACGGGGTCCGCGAGCGCCGCCAGCAGGTAGACTATAGGGACGCTCCGGGCGCAGTCTCCGAGGGGCTATCCATGAACGAGTTCGCCCTTGTCATCCTCGTCGCGATCGTGGGCGAGTACGCGCTGTCGGCGCTCGCGAGCGTGCTGAACCTGCGCGCGCTCAGTCCCGCGCTGCCCGCGGAGTTCGGCGGCGTGTTCGAAGGCGAGCGGTACGCCCGCAGCCAGGAGTACACGCGCACCCGCACCCGCTTCGGCCTGGTCCGCGGCGCCGTGAGCTTGGCCGTCGTCCTGGCCTGGTGGCAGGCCGGCGGCTTCGAGTGGCTGGACCAGTTGCTGCGGGAGCTCGGCTACGGCTCCATCGTCACCGGGCTGCTCTACATCGGGGCGCTCGGGCTGGCGTCGACGGTGCTCGGCCTGCCGTTCCGCCTCTACTCCACGTTCGTGATCGAGCAGCGGTTCGGCTTCAACCGGACGACGCCCGCGACCTTCGCGGCCGACGCGGTCAAGAGCCTGGCGCTGACCCTGGTGCTGGGTGGCGTGCTGCTCGGCGCGGTGCTCGTCTTCTTCGAGTGGACGGGCGCGCTGGCGTGGCTCTGGTGCTGGCTGGCGGCAACCGTCTTCCTGCTCGTCTTCCAGTTCGTGGCGCCGACGTGGATCATGCCGCTCTTCAACACGTTCACGCCGCTCGAGTCGGGCGCGCTGCGCGACGCCATCCTGGACTACGCCCGCCGGGCGAACTTCCCGGTGAAGGACATCTTCGTCGTCGACGGCTCGCGCCGCTCGTCGAAGGCCAACGCGTTCTTCACAGGGATCGGCCGCAACAAGCGCATCGGCCTCTTCGACACGCTCGTCCGCGACTACGGCGTGGGCGAGCTGGTCGCCGTCGTGGCGCACGAGGTGGGCCACTACAAGAAGGGGCACGTCACGCAGGGGCTGGCGCTGCAGATCGGCTACCTGGGCGCGCTGTTCTTCATCCTCTCGCTCGTGCTGCGGCAGGAGGGCCTGTTCGCCGCGTTCTACATGAGCGAGATGTCCATCTACGCGGGGCTCGTCTTCTTCGGCCTGCTGTTCACGCCGGTCGAGCTGCTGCTATCGCTGCTGGTCAACGCCGTCTCGCGCAAGAACGAGTTCCAGGCCGACGCGTTCGCCGCCGGCACCACCGGGAGCGGCGATGCGCTGATCGCCGCCCTCAAGAAGCTGTCGGCCGACAGCCTGACCAACCTCACCCCGCATCCGCTGCACGTCTTCCTGCACTACTCGCACCCGCCGGTGCTGCAGCGCATCGAGGCGCTGCGCCGGTCGGAGGGCGAGGCCGGCGTCGCGGTGTAGGCGGACGGGCGGTGCGGCTCCGTCACGGCCGGCGCGCGGCGAGCCTTGTCAGCCGGGCGTCATAGAATCCGTGTGACGGCCCGATCCACCCGCAAGCGCGCTCATGATTCAGTCGCGATCGGTCGGTGCGAACCCGCAGCCGATGCTCGGCGTCGAGCCCTTCGACGTGGGCTACGGGGCCGGGTTTCAGGCGGAGACGGATTCGCCGCACGCCCTTGAGTGCGAGCTCATCGAGGACGACGGGACGTTCGACACGCACCGGCCGGACCCGGCGGGCCGGCCGCACCGCCTCGCGTTCGTGGACGGCACGATGCGTACCGAGGCGCGCCTGACACGGACGGGCGCCCGCGGCGAGGTTAACGCGGGACTCATCGGGAGCTGGGCGGCCGGCGCCGTACTCGTGGCGGAGGACGCACCGGCGCGCTTCGACCACGTTGTCACCGGGCGTGCGGCCATCTTCACGGGTGGACACGCGGTGCGTTTACCCGACCACCCCAACGGCTGGCGCTGGGAGCCGCAGGCGGTCGAGGAGGCCGACATAGAGGCAACCCGCCAGCGGCTTCAGCACCTCATGCGCGATGCCGAAACGCGTATCGCCGAGGAGCTCGGCAGGGCGGGCTGGCTCACCGTTCTCGACGGTCCGCTGCACGGCATCAGGCATCGCCGCGACCTGCCGCTCGTGGGCTACGTGAAGACGCACCACCGTCGCCTGCTGGCCGGCGACCAGTGGATGCAGGTCCCGCAGTTGGCCGTGGGGGAACGGTCGGGCCTGTTCGCCCTGCCGGACGGGCTGTACGCGTGCTATCTGCGCGTTGGTGAGCCCGGGCCGTGGGCCGGCCGCTGGGCGGGTATCGCCCGTGTCGAGATTCCGGCAGGGATCGGGCGCGGCGCGGCGGTCGACGCGGCCAATCGGGTGGCGGGCTGGCTGCCGGGGTTCGCCTCGGCGTTGCACCGCGACGCCCGGGCACCGGTCAACCTGACGCCGATCAGCGGCCTGGAGCGACACCTGCACCGTCGACAAGGCGACGCGCGCTTGGCGCTCCGTGCCGTGCGCGAAGCCGTGATGCGCTGTAACAGCGAGGAATGGACCGCATGACGAACGGTGGACGCATCGGGCTCGTCGATGGCTCGGTCGAGAGCGACTCGCGCACCTTCCACGTCGTGATCGAGCCGGATGTGCTGATCCAGCTCGACGAGCTGGTCGCCGTCGAGACCGATCTTCCCGGCGGTGCGCAGGTGACGCACTACGGCATCGTGACCGAGCTCCGGTCGCGATTCGAGGGCGCCGACCTGCCGTCGGACACCGGCCGGGTGGTCGACCGGACCCTGCCTGCGGAGCACGTGCGGCGGGCCGAGGTCCGCGTGCTGCGGGTGCTGCCGGAGCTCTTCGTCGCGCCGCACGCCGGGGCGGTCGCGACGCGCGCCGTCGGAGCGCACCGCATCGTCGCGCTGTTCGAGGACGAGATGACGCGCGGCAAGCTGCCGGTGGGCCTGGACCTGGGCGGTGCGCCGGTGTATGCCGACATGCGCTTCGTGGACGGCCGCGCCGGCGGCCACGTATCGATCTCCGGCATCTCCGGCGTCGCCACCAAGACCTCCTACGCCCTCTTCCTGCTCTACCAGCTCCTCGAGACCGAGCAGGGCATGGACCTGCTGGGCGGCCGGGCCGCCCGCGAGAACGTGCGGGCACTGGTCTTCAACACGAAGGGTGAGGACCTGCTGCACGTCGACCGCCCCAACGCGGAGTTCGCCGGCAAGCCCGAGGAGGCCGGGAGGTGGCGCACCCTTGGCGTCGAGCAGCCGGGACCGTTCCGCTCCGTCCGCCTCTACGCCCCCCGGCAATCCGGCGACTCGCAGACGAACGTCGCCAACGTCAAGACCCGCCAGACTGCCGACGTGAGCGCCTACGGCTGGACCCCCGAGCAGTTCGTCCGCGAGCAGCTCCTCCAGTTCTGCTTCACCTCCGACGACGAGCGTTCCACCCAGGTCGGCTTCGTGGAGCAGCAGGTCCGAATCCAGCTCCTGCGGCGCCTGCGACGGCCGGAGGGAGACCATACCGGTGCGGCGGTAATCGTCGAGACCGTCGCGCCGAACACCGGCTTCAACCCGGACCGGCTGGCGGCACGCGAGCCGGACGCGGCGCCGGCCGGCGCGGGGCACGTGATCCGCGACTTCGGCGATCTGATCGACCTGCTCGAGGAAGTGGTGTCCACGGACGACGAGAGCCTGATGAACGAGTGGTTCGGCCGGGCGCAGTCCGGGACGCGGCAGGCGTTTCTGCGGCGGCTGCTGAAGCTGCGCCGCCACATCGGTCCGCTGATCGGCTGCGGCCTCGAGCCGGTCTCCGCCGCGAACGCGAAGCTCCACGTCGTCGACATCTCGACGCTGCACGACGACGCGCAGCGCTTCGTGGTGGGCGCGCTGCTCGACCGCGTCTGGCGCGAGAAGCAGGGGACCGGTCGGACGCCGCTGCGCTTCATCGTCCTCGACGAGCTGAACAAGTACGCGCCGGCGCACGGCTTCTCACCGCTCAAGGACCTGCTCGTGGACATCGCCGAACGCGGCCGGTCGCTCGGTGTCCTGCTGATCGGGGCGCAGCAGGCGGCCTCCGCGGTGGCGCAGTCCCTGCCTCGCAACGCGTCGCTGAAGGTGGCGGGCCGGCTGGACGCCAGCGAGTCCGACGCCTACCGCTTCCTGACGCCCGCCCTGCGCGAGCGTGCCACCCGCTTCATGCCGGGCACGATGGTTGTCTCCCAGCCGATCGTGCCGGAGCCGATCCCGATCCGCTTCCCGTTCCCGCCGTTCGCCACGAATCCGGACGAGGCGGCGGCGGACGAGGCCGCGGACAAGCGGAAGACCGACCGGATCCTGAGCACCATGAGCGCCCTGAGCGGCCCCGAGGTGGACTTGTGAAGCTGCTCCACACCTCCGACTGGCACCTGGGTGCGAAGCTCGGCCGACACGACCGCGCACCCGATCACCTGAAGGCCCTCAGGGGACTCCTGGAGGTCGCCGAGTCGACGCGGCCCGATCTCATTCTGCACACGGGCGACCTCTTCGACGCGTTCCGGCCGCCGTACGAAGCGCTGCAGCTCGGCGTGCGCGCCCTGGGGCGGCTGGCCAGGGTGGCGCCCACGGTGGTCCTCGCCGGCAACCACGACTCGGGGCTGCTGCTGCGCGTCATCGACGATCTGGCTCGCGCCGCGAACCCGCGCCGACTGTGGCTGGTGACGACGCCGCAGGTCCTCTCGTTCCCGGATATCGCCGAAGCCGCGACCAGCGTGGCGTGCGTGCCGTTCATCCCGCCGGGTGCGATCGCACACTACGCGACGGACGATCCGGCTCGCTTCGAGGGCAACTACGCGGACGGCGTCAAGACGCTGAACCGGCGCCTGCTCGACGAGGCGCACGAGCGGGCGGGAGCCCGCGGCATCGTGCTCTACGCCGCGCACCTCCACTTGCAGGGCGCCCGTCCCGGCAAATCCGAACGAAGGATCACCGTCGGCGAGGACTACGCCACCCACGTCGAAGGGCTCCAGCGCGCCCTGTACTGCGCCTTCGGCCACATCCACGACCCCCAGCTCCTGCCGGGCGGCGCGGCGCAGGGACGCTACGCGGGATCTCTCGTCCCGCTGGACTTCGGCGAGCGGCAGCAGGCGAAACAGGCGGTGCTGGTCACCATTGGAGACGGCGTCCAGGCGGACACGCACGACCTGCCCGGGGGGCGGCCACTCACCGAGTTCGCCGGCACGCTGGCGGAGCTCGAGACCCGCGCCGCGAACGGCGGCCTCGACGGGTGCATCCTCAAGGCGCGGGTCGTCTCCGACGATCCCATCCCCGATCTGGCGGACCGTCTGGCGGAATGGTCGCCGCGGTGCGCCGTGTTCGAGCTGATCAACACCATCGCCAACCAGCCGGTGAAGGCGATAGACCCGGGCGACAAGGACGACGCGGAACCGGCGCTCGACGAATTGTTCAAGGAGTGGCGCACCACCACGGCGCGCGGGACCAAGGCGTCCCACGAAGCGGTCGGGACGCTCTTCGCGCAGGCTCTGGGCAGCGTTGGACAGGAAGCAGCGGCCGATTTCGGACTCACCCCGCTCAAGTTGAACGCTCAAGAGACGCTGAGCGCTCTCGCTTCCAAACGGAACGGGAGCGGGACCTGATATGCGCCCCATCCATCTCACCATCGAAGGGCTGCGGTCGTTCCGGACACCGCCCGGGCGGGACGGCGGCAACGGACCCCGCGAGCCGACCATCGACTTCACCGGCCGCGACCACGTCGCGATCGTCGGCGACACCGGGGCGGGCAAGTCCTCCATCCTGGAGGCGATCACCTACGCCCTGTACGGACAGACGACGTTCACGGCGCGCGCGAACCAGGAGTTGATGAACGACACGTCGACGCACCTGCGCGTCGTGCTGCGTTTCCGGGTGTCCGGCGAGACCTGGGAGGTGACCCGTACTCTGCGCCGTAGCGGCCAGCGCGACGTCGGGCAGGTCCGGGCCGTCCTGCGGCGCGTCGGCAACGACGACGCGACCGTCGAGCAGGTCGAGCAGGTGCGGCGCGTCAACGAACGCATCGTGGAGCTCCTCGGGCTCGACAGCGACGCCTTCCTGCGCACCGTCGTCCTGCCGCAGGGCCGCTTCGCGCGCCTGCTGGTGGAGGACGAGCCCCGCGACCGGAGCCGCATCCTGCGCCAGGTGTGGCGCACTGACGAGCTGGAGGCGGCGGGCGAGCTGGCCGGCGAGGCCCGCCGGGAGACCGAGACGCTACGGATTCAAGTGGAGCAGGCCGTGTCGGAGTACCCGGACGATCCGGCCGCGTACCTGGAGCAGTTGCGGCAGGTTCTGGACACCGCCAGCCAGGTGGCCGCGGCGGCATCCCGGGACGAGCAGGCCGCAGCGGCCGCCCGCGAGGCTGTGCTCGCGGCGGAGAAGGCGCAGCAAGCGGCATCCGGGGTCATCGAACGATTGCGGCACCTGGATCCGGAGCAGGCCGCCGGCCGGCTGGCGCCCATTGCCGCGATCGAACGACAGCTCGCCGAGGAGGAGGCGACCCTGAAGGCGCGTCAGGCGCGCCAGGAGGATGCGCTGGCTCGCGTCCCGGCCGACGACGGGCCGACCAGCGAGGAGGTGGCGGCGGCACTGGCGACGCTGGAGAGCCTGCCTGCCCTTGCGAGGGCTAGTGGGGAAGCGGCCGCCGCGCTCCGCGCCAGCCTGCAGGAGGCGTCGGAGAAACAGGCCGAGGCGCAGCACACGGCCGGGGACGCCGCAGCCGCGCAGACGCGGGCCGCGGAGCACGCCGCCGAGCGCCCGCCGCTGGATGAGGCAGCGCGGGCGGCTCACGACCGCCGGACCGCTGTCGAGCAGCAGCACGCTCGCTGCGTCGAGCTTGGCGCCGGATTCGACCAGATCCGCAAGCAGCTCGATGCGTTCCGGGCACAGCGAGCCGGCTGCACGCAGGGGCTGGTATCCGCGCAGGAAGCGGAGCGCCTCGCCGCGCGCGACGCGGCCAGCGCCGATGAGCACCTGGCCGTCGCGCAACGCGCGGAGTCGGCGGTGGCGGCCGCCCACGATCTGCACCCCGGCGACGCGTGCCCCATCTGCCGTCGCGACCTGCCCGCTGACTGGCAGGCTCCCGACGGCACAAAGCTGACCGAGGCGCAGCAGGTCGCCCGGGCGGCGCGGGCCGCCGCCAGCAGGGCAGCCGGCAACGTGACCGCGCTCGACGCGGAGCGCCGACGCCTCGAGGGCCAGGTCGCGGACACCGAGGCCAGGCTCGCCGAGTCCGAGACTCGATTCCGGGCCGCCCGGCAAGAGCTCGCGCTGGCGGCCGCGCTCGACGCGGACGACCCGCTTCCGGCGCGGGACGCGCTGATCGCCCCCCTGGAGGCCGCGCGCAACGAGACCGCCGAGCACCTGGCCGAGCACGATCGCATCGCCGGGGAGTTGCGGGAGGATGCGGCCCGGCGGGACAAGGCCGCTGGCGTGGCTCAGGAGGCAGCCTCCAACGCGGGAGCCCTGGTCGAGCGCAACCGGCGGGCCGCGGCGGAGGCCCTGGAGCGACTCGGCACGGCGATGCGGACCATTCCGCAGCCTTTCCGACCCGGCCTGGATCTGCCTGCCGCCGTCGCGGATCTGCACGAAGTGGATATGGGGCCGGTCGCCGAGCGGATGGAGTCAGCGCGGGAGCGCGCCCAGGTTCTGGCGGCGAGAAAGCGCGAACAGGACCGTCTGCGACGTGAGCTCGACGGCGTCAGGGAGGCACGTTCGGCCGTGGCCGCACGCCGGGCGGACGACGTCGACGCGCCCATCGCTGCGCTGATCGGGGATCTCAACGTCCACCGCGACGTCCTGGTGGAGTCCGTTGGCCGGTTGAGCCTTGACGCCAACGTCCCGCCGGCGGTCTCCGCGAGAGACGCCGCCGCGCTGGAGTCGCACATCGCCGAACTCGGCCGGCAGGCCGCGAAGATATCCCGCGCCGCCGCCGAGCATGCGCGGGCGGCCTCCGACCAGGCGACTGCAGCCCGCGCGTCGCTTGTCGCGATCGGCGAACGGCTGGGCGCGGAGCTCGATGTCCACGACGTCGAGGCCGTCGTGGCGAACGTGCGCGCGCAGGCCGACGACGCCCGCTTCCACGAGCGCCGCGCCAGGGAGTCGGCGGAGCGCTTCGCCCGGATCGTCGACGACGTTCGCCGCCTGCGCGCGCTGCTCGGAGAGGTCCGGGAGAAGGAGCGGGCGCTGGGCGACCTGGAGGACGCCCTCAAGCCCGGCGCCTTCCTGAAGTGGTTGACGCTGCGGCGCTCCAGACGCCTTCTGGTTCACGCTTCGCGGATGCTAGGCGAGATGAGCGGTGGCAAGTACGCGTTCGTGGACCCCGGCGACGCGGAAGAACAGTGGCGCGTGCTGGATGCGGATTCCGGCCAGGATCGCTCCCCGGCCAGTCTCTCGGGCGGCGAGCAGTTCATTGCATCCCTGTCGCTGGCGCTGGGCATGGTCGAGATGCTGGCGCGCAGCGGGGGCCGGCTCGAGTCCCTCTTCCTCGACGAGGGCTTCGGCTCACTCGACCGGAACAACCTCGACGCCGCCGTCCAGGCGCTGGGAACGGTCGCGGCCGGCGGCCGGATGGTCGGAGTCATCTCCCACGTCCGCGCCGTGGCGGAGCAGATCGATCACGTCCTTGCCGTGACCCGCGGCGCCACTGGCAGCCGCGTGAAGTGGCTCACGAGCCGGCAACGCCAGCAGTTCTCGGAATCCGACACCGGGCTGGAGGCATCCTCGGCGCTGGCTGGATTGCTGGAATAGTGGGCGGCCAAGGAGGATGCCCCCGACGGCCACCACCGAAGCCGACCCGATTAAGTCAGGGAGAGGAAGCATGATTGCCTGATAGTCCGGAATCGCCATGCCATCTCCCAAGAATTCGATTCGCGCCTCTCCAGTAACTCCTGGTCAACACCCCTCAGCCGGCCCTGTACACTTGCACGGGTAGAGATTTCGTCTCCAGCGTAGAAAGTTCGAGGCGCTTGGAAGCATGGTCGATGTCGAACCCCACGACGTCTCCGTTGGCGTCAAGATCGACGTTGAGTCCATCCGCAACTTCGCGCGTGTCCGTTCCCGATGATGACTTGAACTCGACATACAGGCTGTCAGTCTGAGCGTAGTAGTGCAGCTTCATGATTCTTACCCTCGAAACCCTCGGTCGAAGAAGGCGTTGTGAATCGTCTCGCCATCGTCCAGTGTCACGACCCGGCGACGCTTGTCCCCGCCAGGTTACCCGACCCCAATGGCGGATGCGTCCATCCCGCTGTACTTCGCGTCGAAGTGGTGCCGCGATGACATCAGCACACCAGTGGAGCTCGATGTAAGGACGTTTTCGTCGTACCTGCTCCTCAAAGTACCGCGTGGTCTTCATGCCATCCGGGACGATGGTACCAGACCCCAACTCGCCGTGCCGCGAGCATGCCCGGTGCGGACGTGATCTACCAGGGGCGGCTGGAGGACGGCGACGGGCGCTGGAGCGAATACCCGGACTTCCTGATCCGGGTGGAGCGGCCGAGCGGGCTTGGTGGGCTGGTCGTATTATATTATACGAGGTGGTCGACGCGAAGCTCGCGCGGGAGGCCAAGGGTGTCGCGCTGCTGCAGCTCCTCTTGTATTCGGACCTGCTGCGGGGCGTGCAGGGGGCCGCGCCGGAGCGGATGCACCTGGCGCTTGGGGGGGCGAAGGGCGGACTGACGCGAGCTTCCGGGTCGCCGAGTACGCGGCGTGCTACCGCGCCGTCCGGCGGCGCTTCGAAGCGTACGGACCGCTGTCCATGGCCGCACGGTGGGCTCACTTGAGATCGACCCGGTTCACCTTCACCAGACGGTGCCCCACCGGATCGACGACCGCTTGCGCCTGCTCGAGCGGAATGTAGCCAATCAGCGGCTCGTACTGGCCATCGGCCGGTTCCATCTCGATGAACAGTACCTCGGTCAGGACGGGACGAAAGTGCTCCATGCGCAGGAGGACCGGCCCGCAAATGTCCCCGCTGACGACGGTCTGGTTCGCCGTCTCCACGTCGACCGTATCGAGCCGCGTCAGTTGCCCCAGGCGGTCACGCCACGCGTTCGGCAACGTCAGATACCCGGCTCCCGTGTCGACCAGGGCATCGCAACGGATGCGGCGGGTCGTATCTCTCCCGTTCGCTATCGTGGTCTCGACGGTGATCCGGCCCATGCAGGCATGCTCCTCGGATGCGCTGCTCAAAGTACCGCATCGTCCTTGCAGCACCGGCAAACGATGCTACCAGAAGTGATCTCTCGTTCCTCCCGCGCCCCGCGATGTTTCCTCCGCCCGGCGGTTTCCCTGACAACTCCTGACACCGGCGCGTGCTATGGTCTCGCCCCATGCGTTACGAGGGCGGCCGGCTGGCGTTCGCGGCCACCGATCTGAGCAGCCACCTTGCCTGCGTTCACCTGACGGGCCTGCGCCGCGCCGTCGCGCGCGGCGAGCTCGCGCGGCCGACGCCCTACGACGACCCGCGCGCCGAGGTGCTGCGGCAGCGCGGCATCGAGCACGAGCAGCGCCTGCTGGAGCGGTTCGCCGCCGAGGGCCGCGCCGTGGAGACCGTCACGTCGGCGGGCGTGCCGTTCTCGCACCGGGGCCGGGCGGAGGCCGCTGCGCGCACCGTGGACGCGATGCGGCGGGGGGCGGGCGTCGTCTACCAGGGCCGGCTCGAAGACGATGACGGGCGCTGGAGCGGGTATCCCGACTTCCTCATCCGGGTGGAGCGGCGGAGCGCGCTGGGCGGCTGGTCGTACGAGGTGGTCGACGCGAAGCTCGCACGGGAGGCCAGGGGCACGGCGGTGCTGCAGCTTCTGCTGTACTCCGACCTGCTGCAGCGCGTGCAGGGGGTCGCGCCGGAGTCGATGCACCTGGCGCTGGGCGGCGGCGAGGGGCGGGTCGACGCGAGCTTCCGGGTGGCCGAGTACGCGGCGTACTACCGCGCCGTCCGGCGGCGCTTCGAGGCGCATGCGGACGCGCCCTTCGAGACCTACCCGGAGCCCGTCGAGCACTGCGCGATCTGCGACTGGAGCCGAGTCTGCGCGGATCGGCGCCGGGCCGACGACCATCTGTCGCTCGTCGCCGGCATCACGCGCGGCCAGCGGCGCCGGCTCGTCGAACGCGGCGTGACCACGATGACGGACCTGGGCGCCCTGGGTCTGCCCGCGGTGCCGGCGGTCGACGGCGTCAGCAGCGCCGCGCTGGCCCGCGTCCGCGAGCAGGCGCGTGTCCAGGTTCAGGCGCGCCGGCAGGGCCGCCGCATCCACGAGTTGATCACGCCGGTCGAGGCGGACAGGGGACTCGCCGCGCTCCCGGCGCCCTCGGCCGGCGACGTCTTCTTCGACATCGAAGGGGACGCCTTCGCGGGGGACGGCGGCCTGGAGTACCTATTCGGCACCGTGGACCGCGACGGCCGCTACGAGGCGCGCTGGGCGCTCGACGCGGAGGCCGAGCGGCGCACGTTCGAGGACTTCATCGACTGGCTCATGGCGCGTTGGGCGCAGCACCCCGACTTCCACGTCTATCACTACGCGGCGTACGAGACGACCGCCGTCAAGCGCCTGATGAGCCGCTACGCCACCCGCGAGGACGAGGTGGACCGGCTGCTGCGCGGGCGCGTCTTCGTGGACCTGCACCGCGTGGTCCGGCAGGGGCTGCGCGCGTCGGTCGAGAGCTACTCGATCAAGAGGCTGGAGCCGTTCTACGGCTTCGTGCGGGACGTCGATCTGACGGCCGCGACGCGGGCGCTCGTCGGGTTCGAGGCGCGGCTGGAGTCCGGTGAGGCGCACGACGCGACGGACGCCCTGCGCGCCGGGATCGAGGGTTACAACCGGGACGACTGCCTGTCGACGCTGCGCCTCGCCGAGTGGCTGGAGGCCTGCCGGCGCGAGCTGCAGGACCTGACCGGGGAGCCCGTGCCGCGGCCGGCGCTCCGGGAGGAGGAGCGCGAGCAGGAGCGGGAAGGGGCGGCCGAGGTCCAGGCGTTGTTCGACGCGCTGACCGCCGGGCTGCCGGCGGACGACGCCGCGCTGGACGACGACCAGCGCGGGCGGCGCCTGCTGGCGTACCTCCTGGACTTCCATCGCCGGGAGGACAAGTCCACGTGGTGGGAGTTCTTCCACCGCTGCGGCTTCAACGGGGAGGAATTCGTCGCCGACCGGGCGACGCTCGGCGGGCTGACCCACGTCGGCGAAGTGGGACAGGTGAAGCGCTCCGTCGTCCACCGCTACCGGTTCCCGGAGCAGCCCCACGAGATCGAGGTCGGCAAGTCGCCGAAGAACCCGGCCACCGCCGAGTCCGACGAGCAGCGCAGGGGATTCTGCGGCGAGGTCGTCGCGCTCGACGAGGTCGCGGGGACGGTCGATCTGAAGCGCGGGCGCGCGTCGGCGGTGCCCCATCCGCGGGCGCTCGTGCCGCTCGACAACGTCAACGCCGGGGTGTTGCGCGACAGCCTGCTGCGCCTGGCGGAGGAGGTCGCGTCAGGGGGCTTCGCGCCGGACAGTCCGCGGCGGGCGGCGTTCGATCTGCTGCGGCGCGTTCCGCCGCGCGTCGGGGCCGAGCCGCCGGAGCTGCGCGGTCCGGCCCTCGTGCAGCCGGGCGAGACGCCCCTCGACGCCGTCCTGCGGATCGCACCGCGACTCGACCGCTCGGTGCTGCCAGTGCAGGGGCCGCCGGGCAGCGGCAAGACCTTTGCGGGCGCTCGGATGATCCTCGATCTGCTTGCCGGCCGGAAGCGGGTCGGCGTGACCGCCAACAGCCACAAGGTGATCTCCAACCTGCTCGACGCGGTGTGCCGCGCGGCCGACCGGCGGCCCGGCGGGAGCGCGCCTGGCGGGCGCGAGCCAGATGGGCCGTCGGATGGGCAGCCGCCCGGCGCCGTCCGCGGAGTCCAGAAGGCCAACCCCGGCGACGGTTGCCCGGACGAGCGCATCATCCAGGCCGCCTCGAACGAGGCCGTGGCCGACGCGCTCGCGACGGGCGAGGCGAACCTCGCGGCCGGCACCGCCTGGCTGTGGGCGCGCCCGGAGATGGCCGGCGCGGTCGACGTGCTCGTCATCGACGAGGCCGGACAGATGAGCCTGGCCAACACCCTGGCGGCCTCGCAGGCGGCGGGCAGCGTCGTGCTGCTCGGCGACCCGCGGCAGCTCGATCAGCCGATCCAGGGGGTCCACCCGCCCGGCGCCGACGTCTCGGCGCTCGGCCACCTCCTGGGCGAGGCGCCGACGATCGAGCCGTCGCGCGGCTTCTTCCTCGATCACACCTGGCGCATGCATCCGGCCGTGTGCACGTTCACGACGGAGCAGTTCTACGCGGGCCGGCTCGGCGCGCGGCCGGAGCTGGACCGGCAGCAGGTAATCGGTCCCGGCCCGCTGGCCGGCAGCGGCCTGCGCTTCGTCGCCGTCGAGCACGCCGGCAACACGAACGCCTCGACGGAGGAGGCGGAGCGGGTCGCGGCGCTGCTGCGCGAGCTGCTGGCCGGCGGCGCGGCCTGGGTGAATCCGGACGGGGACCGGCGTCCGCTCACGCTGGACGACATCCTGGTCGTGGCGCCCTACAACGCCCAGGTCGCGACCCTGCGGTCGATGCTGCCGGCCGGCGCGCGCGCCGGCACGGTGGACAAGTTCCAGGGCCAGGAGGCGCCGATCGTCATCTACTCGATGGCGACCTCCACCCCCGACGAGGCGCCGCGCGGCATGGAGTTCCTCTACAGCCTGAACCGGCTCAACGTCGCCACGTCGCGCGCCCGCTGCGTCGCGGCTATCGTCGCCAGCCCGGCGCTCCTGACCCCCGACTGCCGGACGCCGGAGCAGATGCGTCTCGCGAACCCGTTCTGCCGCTTCCTCGAGCTGGCCGAGGCTGCTCCCGCCATCCTCGGCGTGTCGCGCCCGGCGTCGGCCGGTGCCCCGTGATCGTTTGATCCGGGGGGCTGCGCGACGCTCAGCGGTACACGTTCTTGCGATGACCCACCTTGAGGACGATGACGATGAGGGTGCCGGCGTTCACGCTGTAGAGGACGCGGTAGGGTCCGATGCGGATGCGGAATGGATGCTATACGTCGTCATCGAGATTGGCGAGTACGTCCCTGAGCGGCCGCGTCGGCTCATGACGAATCTGCTTGAGGTCCTCGAGTTCCTCGAGCCGGTCGATGAGCGCTTCCTGGATGAAGTGATTCATGACCACGCCGTGCCGCCGGCAGTAGTCATCGAGCGCCTTCTTGATCGCGACGTCGATACGTGCGCTGACCTGGACTGTCGGCATTCCACACCTCCTGGCGAGCATGCTAGCAGTCTGCGCCGTAGAACGGTGCCGGGTCTGCAAGGCGCGCACAGCGCGCCTCGGCGGGAGCGGCGCGGGGCGAAGGGGTCCCCGCAAGCGGACGCCGGGGGTTCGGGGCGCAGCCCCGTTCGATTGATCGTTCGGCTGGACCGGCGTGCTCACAGCGCGGCATGCCTGCGCGCGCTATCCTTTGCTGCGTGCGCCGCATTCGATTCGCCCTGATCCCTGCCGCGCTGCTCGCGACGGTGCTGATCCTGGCCGGCGCCGCGCCGGCCGGCGCCCATCCGTTGTCGTTCACGGCCGCCACGCTCACGCTCGAGTCCGGCGGCACGTTCCGGGCCGAGCTGATCTGGGACCTCGACGCGCTGGCGCTCGGCGCGCCGCTCGACACGGACGATGCCGAGCTGGTCGCGGTGCTCGAGGGCCTCGCGCCGGACGAGTTCGAGACCCGGGTCGCGCGCCTGCGGCGCCTGTTCGAGCGGCGGGTGCGGGTGCGGTTCGACGGCCGGCCGGCGCCCTTCGAGGTGACGTTTCCCGACTACGGGACGCCGCGCGCGACCGAGGCCGAGATTCCCACCGTGCTGGGGCTGACGGCCCGGCTGACCGGCGCCATCCCGGACGGCGCGGCCAACGTCGGTTTCTTCGCGTCCCGTGCGTTCGGGGAGGTGCATCTCACCATCGCCGATCCGGCGCGCGACGTCGAGGTGCGCTCCATCCTGGAGCCGGGGGCGCGCAGCGACCCGCTGGACCTGACCGCGCCGGCGGCGCCGCCCGGGGCCGCCGAGGTCGCCGGGCTGTACCTGCGCCTCGGCTTCGTGCACATCGTGCCGGAGGGCGCCGATCACATCCTGTTCGTCCTCGGCCTGTTCCTGCTGAGCGCACGGCTGCGGCCGCTGGTCTGGCAGGTGACGGCGTTCACCGTCGCCCACGCGTGCACGCTGTCGCTCGCGGCGCTCGGCTTCGTCGCGCTCGCGCCGCGGCTGGTCGAGTCGCTCATCGCCCTGTCGATCGCCTACGTCGGCATCGAGAACGCGCTGGTGGACCGGCTCACCCGCTGGCGGCCCGCGGTCGTCTTCGGGTTCGGGCTGCTGCACGGGCTGGGCTTCGCCGGCGTCCTGGGCGAGCTGGGCCTGCCCGAGCAGGAGCGGCTCCTGGCCCTGGTGACCTTCAACGCCGGGATCGAGCTCGGGCAACTGGCGGTCATCACCGCCGCGGCGTTGTCGTTCGGCTGGTTCCGGGCGCGGCCCTGGTATCGCCGCTGGCTGGCGATCCCGGCGTCCGCGGGCATCGCCCTGGTCGGACTGGTCTGGGCGGTCGAGCGCGCGCTGGGCGGGTGACGGCGGCGCGGCCGGCGGGACGTCGCGGCCGGTCCGCGCCCGCCGGCGGGCCGGACTTCAGCCCGCCGCGCCGGCCGGCCCGCCGCTGACCAGGCGGCCCACGGCCTTCATCTTGCCCCAGAAGAAGTCGAACTGGCCGAGCAGCGTCCCGTAGCCGAGCAGCAGCACCTGGTAGATGGGCAGCATGATGATCAGGTAGATCGTCCACTGCAGCCAGCCGGGTGCGGTCTCGGGCATGAAGAGCCCGAGGACGGGCGTCTTCAGCCTCAGCGTGGTCATGCCGGCGAGCGAAAAGGCCAGCAGGATCGCCAGGACGCCCCACGGCCCGACGCCCCAGCGCGCTTTCATGCGTTCGAAGTGCGACATCCGGTCGATTATCGCGTGCCGCGACCGGCCGCGGCAACGTTCGTCAGAACAGCAGGCGGAAGCCGACCTGCATCTGGAAGGGCGGGCCGGGGATGTTCCCCGTCAGGTAATCGCCGTCCGCGCCGCGCGTCCGCGCGAAGTTCGGGTTCGTCGGCTGCCCGCCCAGCCCGCAGGCCGGGTCGCGCGCGCTGGCGCAGTAGTTGGCGACGGTGGAGTAGCCCTGGTCGAGCGTGACGTTGTCGATGTTCAGGAGGTTGAAGAACTCGAGCGACACGAGCGCCTGCCGGGTCCCGCCCAGCGCGAACCGCTTCTGCACGCGCAGGTTGATGTCGGCAAGCGGCTGGTCGCGGAACGCGTTTCTCGTGAACGGCACGCCGGGGGCGCGGTAGGGGCGGTCGGCCCCGCCGCGGTCCTCGTTCGAATCGGTGCCCATCCGCGCGTCGAACGGAGCGCCCGACAGGACGTACAGGCCGGTGGCGAGGTCGACCGCGCCGGGCAGCGTGAACACGCCGTTCAGGTGGAGCTGGTGCCGCCGGTCGAGCAGGTTCGGGCCGTACTCCGGGCTCAGGTCGTACGCGTTCTCGTAGGACACGCCGCCGGCCGAGCGCTCGTTGTCGTCGCTCGACTCGTTCTTCGAGAGCACGTAGTAGGCGTTGAGCTGTCCCCACGGACGCCGGACCTCGGAGCTGATCGTCAGCGCGCGGTAGAGCGCCGCCGCCGTCGACTCGCGCACCGTGACGCTGTCGAGTCCCGGCACCGGCCGCGCCGTTCCGCTCCGCAGGCCGAAGAACGGGCGCCGGGCGGGGTCGTCGGGCCGGACGGTCGGCGGCGGCACGTTCAGGTCGCGGTTCCGCTGCAGGCGGATGGTGTCGACGACGAGCAGGTCGGCGCCCAGCGACCAGCCGGGGCTGATCTCGTGCTGCACGCCGGCGCCCGCCTGCCGCGCCATGGGGTTCCGGAAGTCCTCGTCCAGCAGCGTGACGCGCGCGCCGGCGAACGGGTTGTTCTCGATGCCGAGGGCGGTCGCGAGGCCCGTTATCTGGTCGGGCGTCAGGGTGGGGAGATTGTCGAGCGAACGCTCGTTCAGGTCGATCCCGATCAGCCGCATCTGGTCGTAGAGCGTGACGTGCGGACTGCCGGGCGGCACGCGGAACGGCAGCGCCACCGTCACGTCGCCGGGCGGCACGCGGAAGTTCTGGACCGGGCCGGCCAGGAGCAGCAGGGGCGTGCGGGCGTAGTAGATGCCGGCGAATCCGCGCACGACGGTCTTCGCGGCGCCGGTCGGATCCCAGGCGAAGCCGGCCCTTGGTCCGAGCTGCCCGCCGCTGTCCGGTATGGTCGTCGGATCGACCGTGCGGCCGATGGGGAAGCGCACGCCGCGCAGTTGAGCGAGCAGGACGTCGTTGCCGGCGTCCGGGGTCGGGTTGAACTGGCCGTCCCAGCGCAGGCCGTAGTTGACGGTCAGGTTGGGCGCCACCCGCCACTCGTCCTGCACGAACAGGCCCACCTCGTCGGTGGCGAACGACGCCTTCAGGTTGCCGATCTGCTGCGCGTAGATCAGCGACGGCGAGCCGAAGCGGTTCGGGATGGCGCCGCCGACGCCGATGATGTCGAGCGTGGTCTCGACGTCCGACCCGAAGACGAGGTAGCCGCCGTTCTGGAAGAAGCCGAACGTCTGGTCGATGAAGACGTGGTTGTAGTCGAAGCCGGCCTTGACGCTGTGGCCGCCGGCCAGCCACGTCACGTTGCCGCCCGCCTGCGCGCGCCAGTCGTACTGCGTGGTCGGGCGAAAGCTGCGCGTGCCGAACTCCCCGAGCGACAGGTCGACGAGCGGCCTGAGCGCGTTGGCCGAGCGCGGCCGGTCCTCGCGCGAGTACTGCCCGCGCAGCTCGAAGACCAGGTCGGATGCCGGCACGCTGGTGAGCTGGCCGACCAGCGTCTGCGTCGCGTCCTCCTCCGTGCCGTTCGTCTCGAGCGAGCGGTTGGTGGTCGGGGTGATGACGCCGCCCACGCCGTCGGAGTTGAGCGCCCGGTTCGTGCTGCCGTTGTAGCGCACGTTGAAGCGGTTGCCCCGCGGCAGGTTGACGTCGACGCGGGCGAGCCAGGCCCGCGCGTCGTTGGTCACCTCGAACGGCGTCTCGAAGCGCCGGTAGTGGTCGTAGCCCTCCCGGCTGGCCGCGGTCGGCGTGAAGCCGTCGAGCCGCGCGAAGCGCACCTCGCGCTGCGCCCTGAACGCCTGCTGCTCGTAGGCGACGAAGTAGAACGCCCGGTTGCGGGCGAGCGCGCCGCCCAGCGACCCGCCGAACTGGTGCTGCGTGGGGGCCGCGTCCTGGCCGAACGCGTTGCGCGCCGCGAGCTGCTCCGGCCGCAGCAGGTAGAAGGCCGTCCCGCTCGTGTCGTTCGCCCCCGACTTCGTGACGGCGTTGACCAGCCCCCCGGTCGAGCGCCCGAACTCGGGCGAGTAGCCTGCCTTCACGACCCGGAACTCGCGGATGGCCTCCTGCGGGATCGTGAAGGTGAACCGGGACCGCTCGCCGCCGCGGATGCCGCCGAAGAACGGCTGGTTGTAGTCGGCGCCGTCGATGCTGATGTTGCCGTTGATGCCGCGCTGCCCGGCCAGCGAGATCTGGCCCCGCTGGGGCTCGACCTGCGCCGTGGGGGTCAGCGCGACGAAGTCGTGGAAGCGCCGGCCGTTGATCGGCAGGTTGGAGATCGCCTGGCTGTCGAGCGTGACGTCGGACGTGTCGGTGGTCGTCTCGACGGCCGAGGTGGCCGCGGTCACGGTGACCTCCTCGGCCACGCCGGCGAGCGCCAGCGTGAAGTTGATCGTGCGGCTGGCCCCGACGGTGAGCGCCACGTCGTCGATCGCGCCCGCGCCGAAGCCGGCCAGCTCCGCGCGGACGTCGTAGCGGCCGGGGGGCAGCAGCATGACGTGGTACACGCCCGCGCTGGCCGAGATGGCGGTGCGGATCAGGCCGGTGTCGCGATTGACGACGGTCACGGTGGCGCCCGGCAGCACCCCGCCGGTCGCGTCGGCGAGCAGGCCGGTGATCTCGCTGGTGGTCGCCCGGTTCTGGGCGTCCGCCGGCGCGGCGAGCACGATGGCTGCGAGCAGCCGGGCGAGCAGTCGCAGTCCGGGCATGACCGCAATCGTAGCGAACCGCTCGAGAATCGGTGACGGAGCGGTCGACAAGGGAAGACTCCGGCGTGACGTTTGGTTAACATGCAGCGTCAACCGTTTCGATACTGGAGAGTGCCGCCATGCAACGTCTGGTCGCCGCCTGCTGCCTCGTGCTCATCGCCGCCGCCCCGCTCGCCGCCCAGCCCGACGGCTGGACGCGGCCGTTCGAGGGGCACCGCGTCATCGGCGAGCTGTACCACGTCGGGACCTACGATCTGGCGGTCTTCCTGGTCACCTCGAACGACGGCCATTTCCTGATCAACACGGGGCTCGAGGACTCCGTCCCGCTGATCCGCGAGAACATCGAGTCGCTCGGCTTCCGGCTCGAGGACGTGAAGGTGCTGCTGACCACGCAGGCGCACTGGGACCACACGGCCGCGCTGGCGGAGATCAAGGCGATCACCGGCGCCGAGATGTGGGCGACGGCCGGCGACGCGCCGGTGCTGGAGGACGGTGGGCTCAGCGATCCGCACTTCGGCGGCCGGGAGTCGTTCCCGCCGGTGGCCGTCGACCGCATCATCGAGGACGGCGAGGTGCTGGAGCTGGGCCGGACGCGGCTGGAGGTGCTGGCGAGCCCGGGGCATACGGCCGGCAGCGTGAGCTACACCATGGCGGTGTACGAGAACGGCGTGGACTACGACGTCATCATCGCCAACATGGCCACCATCAACGAGGGCAAGCGGCTGGTGGTCGATCCGACCTATCCGGGCGTGGCCGACGACTTCGCGGAGACGTTTCGCCGGCAGAAGGCGTTGAACGTCGACGTCTGGGTCGCGTCGCACGGCGGGCAGTACAACCTGCACGACAAGTACGAGCCCGGGCAGCGGTACCACCCCGACACGTTCGTGGATCCCGACGGCTTCCAGGCCGAGGTGGAGCGCCTCGAGCAGCTCTACCTGGACCAGATGGCGGCGGAGCAGCGCTGAAGCGGCCGGCGCGGCCGCTGCGGGCGCAGTCCGAAACGTCGTACAATTCGTCCGCGCCGCCCCGGCGGCGGCCGCGGAACCGACACGCAGGAGGGTGGCATGCGACGCCAACTGATCGGCTGGTTGCTGGTCGCGGCGACGGCCGCGGCGTTCACGGCGGACCCGGCGCGGGCGCAGGAGCCGCTCCGGACCCCGTGGGGCGACCCGGACCTCCAGGGCATCTGGGACACCGACGCGCTGCGGAGCGTCCCGCTGGAGCGTGATCCCGAATACGGCGAGCGGGCGGTCCTGACGGACGAGGAGCTGGCGGCGCGCGCCGCCCGGGAGCAGTTGCGCGCGGTGGACGACCCGTCGGTGCGTCCCGACGGCCCGCGGGAGAACCTGCGGACGCCGGTGCACTGGGACGAGTGGTCGGACGATCCCTCCGCGCGGACGTCGCTCATCGTGTAGCCGCCCGACGGGCGCATCCCGCCGCTGACCCTGGGCGCGCAACTGCGCCCCGAGGACCCGTCGGCCACCATCGGCTTCGCCGGCGGCAGCTTCGGCCCCGGCCCCTTCAACGGCCCGGAGGACTACAACCCGATCGACCGCTGCATCACGCGCGGGCTGCCGAACACCTGGTTCCCCAGCCTCTACAACAACGGCTTCCAGATCGTGCAGAACCAGGATTACGTGGCCATTCTCTACGAGCGGCTGCACGAGCACCGGATCATCCCGCTCGACGGCCGCGCTTCCCTCGACCCGGGCATCCGCACGTGGTTCGGCGATTCCCGGGGACGCTGGGAAGGGGACACGCTGGTCGTCGAGGTGACGAACTTCAGCGATCGGACGAACTACCGGGGCGCGGGCGCGACGCTGCGGCTGACCGAGCGCTACAGCCGCGTGGACGCCGACACGGTGCGCGTCGAGATCACCGTGGACGACGCGGCGACCTGGACGCGGCCCTGGACGGCGGTCATCGAGGGCAAGAGCGACGCCGCCTACTGGCAGATCTTCGAGTACGCCTGCCACGAGGCCAACTACAACATGACCTTCATGCTCGAGGCGGCGCGGGCCGAGGAGCGGGAGGCGGCGGAGGACGAGTCGCGTTGAGCGCGTCCGGTGCGGTGCTCGGCTGGCTGGTGCTGGGCGCTCTGCTCGGCGGGCTGTGCATCGGCTTTGCCCGGCGCCTGCGCTGGTGCACCCAGGTCCGCGTCTTCGCCGTCTTTCTCTTCCTCGCCGGCGTGATCTACCTGGCATTCGGCGCGTTCCATGGCCCGCGCTGGATCGCGGTCGAGGGGGCAGGCCTCGTGCTGTACTCCATGCTGGCGGCAGCCGGCCTGCGCTGGCCCCTCGTGCTGGCCGCTGGCTGGCTGCTGCACATGGGCTGGGACGCCGGACTGCACCTGGCGATGGAGCAGCCGGTCATCGGGCCGTGGCTGCCGCTGCTCTGCATCCCGTTCGACGTGATGGTGGCCGCCTACCTGGCCTACGCGGCTGCTTCGATCAGACGGGGCTGGGCCCCGAACCCCCGGCGTTCGCTTGCGGGGACCCCATAGCCCCGCGCCGCTCCCGCCGAGGCGCGCAGGCGGCCGAGCTGGCAATTTGTGGGCCGGCCCGTCTCGTAGCGCCGGCCGTCATCCGCGCTACCTCCGCTGGAGGACCCCCTCTCTGACCAGGCGGGCGACCAGGGTCAGCTTCCCGTCGGCATCGAGGCAGTCGGGCAGGTCCTGGACGGCGAACTCGTCGGTCGTGGTGGCGAACTGCAGCGCCGGCCACGCGCCGCCAGGCAGCCTGAGCTCGCGGCCGCAGAAGCGGAGCAGGCACGTCTCGCCCTCCGTCACGGCCTCGGTGAGCAGCCCGGCGCGACGTCCCACCCGCGAACGGGGCGTCAGGCGGTCTCCGCGGAGCCGCTGGCTGAACAGGTCGGTGAACAGCGGCACGTCGCTGGCCAGGACCTCGTCCGTGAACCGGCGCCACACGACCGCCGGGTCGAATCGCGACTGCACCAGCGCCAGCTTCTCGCGAAACAGGCGCTCGCGCTCGGCGGCCGGAAACCCCTCGCGGGCGAACTCGCGCGGCAGGTTCCGGCGCAGCGACTCTGCCTCGAGTGCCGCCGCGGTGACGCTCTCGACCAGGAACTCGGCCCAGGTGAAGGCCGTGAGCCCGAGCGTGACGTGCAGCGAGGCCTCACCCGTCGAACGGGCGGAGTGCATCAGGCCGCGCGGCAGGTAGACGGCGCTGCCCGGGCCGAGCTCGAACTCGTCGCTGACGTCGCCGGGCGGCGTGCCGCGCTCGAAGCGCTGGCCGCGGAGCGGCAACCTCACTGGGGTGTCGTAGATCGACCAGCGCTTCGTGCCGCTGATCTGCAGCACGAAGACGTCGTGGGTGTCCCAGTGCGGGGCGAAGCCCTGCGCGTCGGGCGGCGT
>CAYGCV010000012.1:0-26780 GCA_964348425.1 uncultured Vicinamibacteraceae bacterium
ACGAGCGGCCGGGCATCACCGGCGTGGCGCACCTCTTCGAGCACATGATGTTCAAGGGCACGCACACGATCGGCACGCGGGACATCGAGGAGGACCTGCGCCTCATCGATGCCCTCGACGCGCTCAAGGCGGAGATGCAGGTGGAGGAGGCGCGCCTGATCGAGCAGCATCGGCGGGGCGTCATCGACGACCCGCAGAGCCCCGACGTGCGCTCGCCGCGGCATCGGGAGCTGCTCGAGGAGTTCGAGGCCCTCCTCGCCCGCCAGAGCGAGCTGCTGATCAAGGAGGACTTCAGCCGCATCTACACCGGGCAGGGCGCTTCCGCCATGAACGCCGGCACGAGCTACGACTTCACGATCTACTTCGTCAACGTGCCCGCGAACAAGTTGGAGCTGTGGTTCTGGCTGGAGTCGGACCGCCTACTCAACCCGGTCTTCCGCGAGTTCTACGCCGAGCGCGACGTGGTGCACGAGGAGCGGCGGCTGCGGACCGACAGCACGCCGATCGGCAAGTTCCGGGAGCAGTTCGACGCCATGTTCTGGGAGTCGTCGCCCTACAGTTGGCCGGTCATCGGCTGGCCCTCCGACATCGAGGGGGTGACGCGCGAGGAGGCGCTGGCGTTCTTCGACGTGTACTACGCGCCGAACAACATCGCGGCGACCCTGGTCGGCGACTTCGACCCCGACGAGGCCATCGCGCTCGCCGAGCGCTACTTCGGCCGGCTGGCGCGCGGCGCGCGGCCCGCCCTGGGACCGCGGACCCGCGAGATGCCGCAGCTCGCCGAGAAGCGGATGGTGGCGTACGCCGAGACGAATCCGCAGGTGGTGATCCGCTACCACACGGTGCCGGACGGCCACGTCGACGAGCCGGCGCTCGTCGTGCTCGGCCAGTTGCTCAACGGACGCACCGGGCGCCTCTACCGGGCTCTCGTCGAGGACCAGGAGGTGGCCACGGGCGCGTCGGGCGGCCAGGCCGGGTTCAAGTACGAGGGCATGTTCGAGCTGCGCGGCACGGCCCGGCAGGGCCGCACGCCGGAGGAGGTGGAGCAGGCGCTCTATGCCGAGCTCGAGCGGCTCAAGACGGAGCCGGTGGGCGAGCGGGAGCTGCAGAAGGTGAAGAACCAGAACGCGGCCAGCACCTTCCGCGACCTGGAGGGGAACTTCCAGCTCATGATGCAGTTGCTGATACGCGAGAGCTACCGGGGCTGGGAGACCATCAACACCGATCCGCCGCTGTACGACGCGGTGACGGCCGACGACATCATGCGCGTGGCCAACGAGTACTTCCCGCCCGAGACGCGGGCCGTGGCCATCTACTACCGGGAGGGCGGCGAGCCGGCCGAGGACGACCGCTTCGCCGGTCTCGACGACCAGGAGCGGCAGCAGGTCGAGCAGATGGCCGGGATGATTCGCCAGGCGAACCGGGAGCAGCTCGAACAGTTGCTGGCCGGCGCGGACCAGATGCGCGCCCAGGCGCCGGCGGAGAGCCAGGACATGGTCGAGGCCATCATCGAGCTGGTGCGCGAGCGGCTCGCGGAGCTGGGAGGCGGGCTGTGATGGCCGCCCCGTGGCTGCTGGCCCTGCTGCTGCTGGCGCCCGACGCCCCGGCCGTGGCGCAGGAGGCCATTCCGGCGCATCCGCGCGACCTGACGTTCGAGCCGCTCGACTTCGAGCCGCCCCACGCCGCGCAGCATCGCCACACGCTGCCCGGCGGCGGGACCGTCTTCGTCGTCGAGGATCACGCCCTGCCGCTGGTTGACGTGTCGGTCTTCGTGCGCACCGGCGCGTACCTCGACCCGCCGGGGAAGGCGGGGCTGGCGGCGCTGACGGGCAGCCAGATGCGCGCCGGCGGCACGGCGTCGCTGGCGGCCGCCGACTTCGACGAGGAGGTAGCGTTCCTCGCCGCGCAGATCGGCAGCTCCATCGGCGCCACGAGCGGGCGGGCCAGCCTCAACTGTCTGACCAGGGATCTCGACGCGGCGCTCGACCTGCTGTTCGACATGCTGCGCCACCCGCGGTTCGATGAGGCCCGGCTGGATCTGGCCAGGAGCCAGGCGCTGCAGGCCATGGAGCGGCGCAACGACAGCACGCGCAGCATCGAGGGCCGCGAGTGGGGGCGCCTGATGCGGGGCGCGGCCCATTTCTCGACGCGGCCGACGACGCGCGCGTCGATCGAGTCGATCACGCGTGACGACCTGCTCGCGTTCCACGAGCGGTACTATCACCCGGGCAGCTTCATCTTCGCGGTGTCGGGCGACGTGACGCCGGCCGACATCCTGTCGAAGCTGAGCGCGCGCCTGGCCGGCTGGCCGGCGGCCGGCGAGACGGTGCCCGCCGTGCCCGCGCCGGCGGACGAGCCGCGCCAGGGGCTCTACGGCGTCGACAAGCCGGACGTCAACCAGGGCCGGGTGTCGGTCGGGCATCTGGCCACCAGGCGCGACAGTCCCGATCGCTATCCGCTGATCGTCATGAACGACATCCTGGGCGGCGGGGGATTCAGCTCGCGGCTGCTCACGCGCATCCGCTCCGACGAGGGGCTGGCCTACAGCGCCGCGTCGAGCTTCGGCATGGGGACCTACTACGACGGCCTCTTCCGCGTCGCCTTCCAGTCGCGCAGCGAGACCGTGGCGCGGGCGGCCGCCATCGTGCTAGAGGAGATCGAACGCATCCGTTCCGAGCCGGTGACCGACGACGAGCTGCGGAACTCGATTGCCTCGTTCGTCGAGACCTTCACGCGCAACTTCTCGAGCGCCGCGGCGACGGCCCGCCTCTTCGCCAGCGACGAGTACACGGGCCGCGACCCGGAGTACCTCACCCACTACCGCGAACGGATCAGCGCCGTGACCGCGGCCGACGTGCTGCGGGTGGCCCGGGAGTACCTGCATCCCGACCGGCTGACCATGCTCGTCGTCGGCAACCTCGACGCGATAGCGGCGGGCGATCCGGACAATCCGGATTTCGCGCTCGAGGACCTGCCCGGTGCCCCCGTCACCCGCATCCCGCTGCCCGACCCCTTCACGATGGAGTATCCCGCCCGTGATGCCGGCGGCGGGACTCGCCCGGCGAAATAGTGCGATAATCCATCCGTCACACCGATGAATCCTCCGACTCGACCCGCGGGCGCCGACGAGCTGCCGGCGCAGCGCCCGGCACGACGCACGGCACGGTTCCTCGTGCTGCTGGTGACGGTGCTCCTGGTCGGCAATGCGATCCTGGGCGACCGGGGCTACCTGTCGCTGATTCGCGCCGCCGACGAGGTGGAGCAGCTCTCGCAGTCGATCGCCGCCGTGCAGGCGCGGAACGACGCGCTGCGGGAGAACGCGCGGCAACTGCGCGAGGAGGCCTGGAGGATAGAGGAGTTGGCGCGCGGAGAGCTCGGCTTGATGCAGCCCGGCGAGAAGCTCTTCATCATCACGGACCGCCCGCCGGCCACCGCCGCGGATGTGGGCGAGGCCGCGGAGGTTGCGGAGGCCGCACCCCCACGCAGCCGTAGGAGTCTGCGCCGTAGAACGCGTGAACTCCTGCCGGGTTGGTTGGGCGCCAAGCGGAGCCGTCAGGCGACGATTGGCGGGCCAGCCCCGCTCAGGCCGGAGCCGTCTCGGGTTCCTGAACGAGGCCCAGCTCGGTGCGTACCCGGTGCTCGATCGCCTTGAAGAGCTCGGGCTTGTCCCTGAGGAGACGCTTGACGTTCTCGCGGCCCTGCCCGAGACGCTCGTCGCCGTAGGAGAACCACGTCCCGCTCTTCTCGACGATGCGCCGGTCGACCGCTAGGTCCAGCAGGTCTCCCTCGCGGGAGATTCCCTCGCCGTACATCACGTCGAACTCGGCCTCGCGGAACGGCGGCGCCAGCTTGTTCTTGACGACCTTCACCCGCGTCCGTCCGCCGATGACGCGGTCGGCGTCCTTGATCGCCCCGATGCGGCGAATGTCGATCCGGATCGACGAGTAGAACTTCAGTGCGCGCCCGCCGGTCGTCGTTTCCGGATTGCCGAACATGACGCCGATCTTCTCGCGGAGCTGGTTGATGAAGATGAGGCAGGTCTTCGACTTGGCGACCACGCCGGTGAGCTTTCTGAGCGCCTGCGACATGAGCCGGGCCTGCAGGCCGACCTGGGCGTCGCCCATCTCGCCGTCGATCTCGGCGCGCGGCACCAGCGCGGCGACCGAGTCGACGACCACCACGTCTATTCCGCCGGAGCGGACCAGCACCTCGACGATCTCGAGGGCCTGCTCGCCGTGGTCCGGCTGGGAGACGAGGAGATTCTCCAGGTCGACCCCGAGCTTTCGCGCGTAGGTCGGGTCGAGGGCATGTTCCGCGTCGACGAACGCCGCATTGCCGGCGTCCTGCTGGGAGCGGGCGATCACCTGCAGCGCGAGCGTGGTCTTCCCGGAGGCTTCCGGACCGTAGATCTCCACCACCCTGCCGCGCGGCACGCCGCCGATCCCGAGCGCATGGTCGATGCTGATCGCGCCCGTGGAAATGGCTGCCACGGGCGCGACGCCGCCCTTCTGTCCGAGCCGCATGATCGATCCCTTGCCGAACTGCTTCTTGATCTGGCCGACGGCCATGTCGACGGCCTTGCTGCGGTCTGGCTGTACGCGTTCCATGGGCATGGACGACTCCGTTGGTCGATGAGCGGGCTGGCGGGGCGGCGGCCGCAACGGCGCGGCCCGCGAACGTGCACGATTCTGCATCACGCCAAGATCGGCATTCTAGAGTCGTACCAGGTTTCTGTCAAGCGAAAATCGAACCATGTATTCTAATATATGTAAATAAATCAGCAGTTTACAGGCCAACAGACTTTCGCCCAAGGGCTTGGCGATGGCAGTTTCTTCCGGCTCCGCCGCTACGGAAGTGCGCGATCGGGGCTAGACTGAGGTAGCTCCACATGCAGACGAACCGTTTCGTGTGGCTCGTGCTCGTGGCGGTGTGCGTTCCGCTGGTCGCCCAGGACCGGGAGGAGCCGCCGCCCGGGGGACTGGTCATCGAGGTCGAGCCGGCCGAGCTGACCCTCGCCGTCGGCGGCACCCGCCGGCTCGCGGCGACCGTCCGGCGCGCGGACGGCACGATCGTGGACGACGCCCGGGTCGTGTTCTACTCGCGCGCGCGGCGCAGCGTGTCCGTGACGCGGCGCGGCGACGTCGAGGCCCACCGTCCCGGCGAGTTCACCCTCGTGGCGCTGGTTCCGGCGAGCTCCGGCGACGCCGGCCGGCGGCCGGACTCGATCGCAAGAGCCGAGGTCGCCGTCACCGTGCCGCACCCTCCCGTCGAACGCGTCCGGTTCACCGCGGTGCCACCGAAGTTCTACGTCGGCACGCACCCGCGGCTCGCCGTCGAGGTGGTCGATGCGAGCGGCGCGCTGCGTCACGACGTGGCCGTCGAGTACGCGAGCGCCGACGCCGCGATCGCGAGCATCGATCGCCACGGCTTCCTCTCGCTGTCGCGGCCGGGCAGGGTGGAGCTGTCGGTCCGCGCCGAGGAGGCCTCCGACACGCTGGCCGTCGAGGTGGAAGCGAGCCCCGTCACGTCGCTGGCGCTGCAGGCCAGCGCCGACTCGGCGCGCACGGGCGACGTCGTCGTCTTCAGCGCCGTGGCCCGGGACGCGCGCGGCTTGGCCGTGCGCGGCGTGCCCGTGCAGTACGCCGTGGCCGGAGAGACCGCCCCGTCCATCATTGCCGCGGGCGCGGCCGCGCTGGTGACGAGCGAGGGCAGGTTCGTGGCCGAGCGTTCCGGCACGTATACCGTGGTCGCGACCTCCGGCGCGCACGCCGCCCGCCGGACGGTGGAGGTGCGCCCCCGCGACGTGCGCCGGGAGGTCGAGGTGGTCGGACGCGGGCGCGTGCTCGACCGCCACACCTCGGATCTGTGGGTCTGGGAAGCCGCCGACGGGCGCGACTACGCCATGACCGGGACCTGGGGCTCGGACGGGTCGACCTACATCTGGGACGTCACCGACCCGTCCGACATCCGGAAGGTGAGGGAGATCCAGGTCGACGCGCGCACCGTCAACGACGTCAAGGTGTCGGAGGGCGGCGACATCGCGGTCATCAGCCGCGAGGGGGCGTCCGACCGGCGCAACGGCATCGTCATTCTCGGCGTCGGGAACCCGCGCGAGGGCGTGCCGGTGCTGGCCGAGTACACGGACATGCTGACGGGCGGGGTCCACAACCTGTTCATCGCCGAGGACCATGTCTTCGCGCTGAGCGCCGGTCGCCGCTACGACGTCATCGACATCGAGGATCCCGCCAACCCGCGGCGGGTCGGGCGCTTCGAGCTCGATACGCCGAACCACAGCGTCCACGACGTGTGGGTGAGCGACGGCGTCGCCTTCTCGTCGAACTGGACCGACGGCGTGGTGGCCGTCGACGTCGGCGGCGGCGGCCGGGGCGGCACGCCCGCGCGTCCGGTGGAGCTGGGGCGGTACGCGTACCCCAGCGGCTGGAACCATGCCGCGTTTCCCTACCGGAGCGCCTCGACGGGGAAGCTCTACGTGTTCGCCGGCGACGAGTCCTTCGCCCCCCAGGGCCAACTGCACAGCCAGCGGGATGCGATCCCGACCCTGGCGGCGGGCTGGGTCCACGTCATCGACTGGACCGACTGGGAGCGGCCGCGCGAGGTCGCCAGATACCAGGTGCCCGAGGCCGGCTCGCACAATCTGTGGGTGGAGGACGACACGCTGTACGTCGGGTACTACAACGGCGGACTGCGCGTCGTCGACGTGTCGGGCGAGTTGCTGGGCGACCTGTACCGCCAGGGCCGCGAGATAGCCCGCTTCCTGCCCTTCGACCCGGACGGATTCATCGCCAACGCGCCGTTCGTGTGGGGGCCGCAGCCGTTCAAGGGCCACGTGTTCTTCTCCGACTGGAACACGGGCCTGTGGGCGCTCCGCCTCCTGCCGCGGACGCGCCCCGGTCCGATCGTCGGGGAGCCGCAGTAGGCCGTGGGAGCCGTGCCGTCGCGGCCCGCGGTGGCGGCGTCGCTGGCCCTGCTGCTGGCGCTGCCGGCGGGGTCGGCCCCGGCCGCCCCGGACCCTCCGCGCCGCAGCTACTACGTCTACGCCTGCGCGGAATCCGAGGACGAGGTGGCGGTCGTGCGCTACGGCCCGGGCGGCCTGGAGGTGGTGAAGACCGTGAGCGTCGGGAGCTACCCGGCGGAAACGGAGGGGCCGCACGGCATCAGGGTGGCCCCGGACGGGCGGCACTGGTACGTCTCCATCGCGCACGGGCTCCCGTTCGGCAGCGTGCACAAGTACGAAACGGGGACCGACCGCTGGCTGGGCGACGCGACCGTGGGGATGTATCCGGCCACGCTCGACGTCGCGGCCTCGACCCGCCTGCTGTACGTGGCCAACTTCGACCTGCACGGCCGTCTCGAGCCGGGCAGCATCTCGGTCGTCGAGACGGAGACGATGACCGAGGTCGCGCGCATCCCCAGCGGCATCCGCCCGCACGGCGGGCGGCTCGGCCGCGACGAGACGCGCTTCTATGCGGTCAACGTCATGGGCTTCGAGCTGGTGGAAGCCGACGCGCTGGGCTTCGAGGTCTCCCGGCGCCTGCCCCTGGGCGCGGGCGTGCAGCCGTCGTGGGTCACGCGGCCGACCCGCGCGGGGCGCGTCTACGTCACCGGGGGCAACGTCGCGCGGCTGTTCGAGGTCGATCTCGAGAGCTGGCGGGTCGTCCGCACGTTCGAGACCGGACCGGGTCCCTACAACGCGGCCGTGACCCCGGACGAGTCGACCCTCGTCGTCACCTACCGGCAGGGCGGCGCAGTCGGGTTCTGGAACCTCGCGACCGGGCGCGAGCGCGCCCGCGTCGCCACGACCCGCGCGATTCCCCACGGCGTCGTGACGACGCCCGACGGCGCCTACGCGTTCGTCACCGTGGAGGGGGTGGGCGGCGAGCCGGGCACCGTCGAGGTGTACGACATCGCCGCCGCCGAGCGCCGCGGGGCCGTCGACATCGGCAAGCAGGCCAGCGGCATCGCCTTCTGGAAGGTGGAGAACTAGAACATCAATCGAGCCGCTCCACCGCCAGCGCGACGCCGTTGCCGCCGCCCAGGCACAGCGTGGCGACGCCGCGCCGCAGGTTGCGATTGCGGAGCGCGTGGAGCAGCGTCGTCAGGATGCGCGCGCCGCTCGCCCCTATCGGATGGCCGAGCGCGACCGCCCCGCCGTTGACGTTGACCCGGTCCGGGTCGGCGCCGAGCTCGCGGATGACGGCCAGCGCCTGGGCCGAGAACGCCTCGTTCAGCTCGATCAGATCGACGTCCGCCAGCTTCCAGTCGACCTTCTGCAGGAGCTTCGTGACCGCCTGCACCGGCGTCATGAGCAGCCAGCGGGGCGCCAGACCGCTCACGGCCTGACCCACGACGCGCGCCATCGGCGTCACGCCGAGCGCCGCCGCCTTCTCGGCCGCCATCACGACGACGGCCGCCGCTCCGTCGTTGACGCCCGGGGCGTTGCCGGCGGTGACGGAACCGTCCTTCTTGAAGGCGGGCCTGAGTCGGCCCAGCGCCTCCACCGACGTGTCGGGGCGCACAGCCTCGTCGTACTGCAGCCGGATCGGATCGCCCTTGCGTTGCGGGATCTCCACGGGGAGGATCTCGTCCTTGAACCAGCACTCGCGAATGGCGGTGGCGGCCCGGTGGTGGCTCGCGGCCGCGAACGCGTCCTGGTCGTCGCGGCTGACGCCGTAGCGTTCGGCGACCGCCTCGCATGCCAGCCCCATCGACCAGTTCTCGAGCGAGCACCACAGCCCGTCGTGCATCATCGCGTCACGGACGGGCGCATCGCCCATCCGCAGCCCCTCGCGGGCCTTGGGGATGAGGTACGGGCAGTTGCTCATCGACTCCATGCCGCCCGCCACGACGACGTCGGCGTCGCCCGTCGCAATGCCCTGGGCGGCGAGCATGACCGCCTTGAGGCCCGAGCCGCAGACCTTGTTGATGGTGAGCGCGCCCACGTGATCCGCCAGGCCGCCGGCGAGCGCCGCCTGCCGGGCCGGCGCCTGTCCGAGGCCGGCCGACACCACGTTGCCCATGATGCACTCTTCCACCGCGGCCGGATCGATCCCGGCCCGCGCGACCGCCTCGCGCACGACCCGCGCGCCGAGGTCGGTCGCCGGCAGGCTCTTGAGCGCGCCGAGGAACTTGCCGGTCGGCAGCCGCACGGCACCGGCGATGACTGCTTCACGCATCGTCAGCTCTCCTTCACGACAATCCGCTTGATCACGCCCGGTCCGAGTAGCCCGGCGAGGCGCCGCGCGACGACGGCGGCCGACCGCGCCGTCTCGCGGCGCCAGTGGTTGCCGGCCGCGGCGACGCGCAACGTGCCGTCGGCCTCGAGGTCGACGGTGGTCGCTCGCGACATCGCGGCGCCGACCGCGGCGCCCCACGCGAAGCGGACCTTGGCGGCCGTCAGCGGCTGGCTGCGCAGCAGCGCGGCGACCGCCTGCGGCGCGACATCGCGGGCGGCAAGCATATGATGGTGCCAGTGTATCACCGCCGCGACCCGCTCATTCTGGCCTCGGGATCGCCGCGCCGCGCCGAGCTGCTGGCGCGCGCAGGCTACCGCTTCGAGGTCGTGCCGCCCGACATCGACGAGCGGCGGCAGGCGGGCGAGGCGCCCCGCGACTACGTCGCGCGGCTGGCGGCCGAGAAGGCGGCGGCGGTCGCGCCGCGGTACCCCGAGCGCCTCGTGCTCGCCGCCGACACGACGGTCGTCGTCGATGCGACGGTGCTGGGGAAGCCGCAGGACCCGGACGATGCGGCCGGGATGCTGCGCCGCCTGTCCGGACGGGCCCACGACGTGCTGACCGGTGTCGCGGTCAGGCGCGGCGATGCCTGCGTGAGCGCGGTGGAGCAGACCGCCGTGCACCTCGCCGATCTCGACGAGGCGCTCATCGGCTGGTACGTCGCGACCGGCGAGCCGTCCGACAAGGCCGGCGCCTACGGCGTGCAGGGCATCGCGTCGCGCTTCGTGACGCGGGTCGAGGGCTCCTACTCGAACGTCGTCGGCCTGCCGCTGGCGCTCGTCGACCGGCTCCTGGCGCGGCTGGCCGACGCGGACGGGCCCGCGCGTTGACTGACCCGCGGCGAGGGCGATATTCTTAGGGCGTACGCGGAGGGCTACTGCACCCATGCCAAGCAAGACGTTGAAAATCGCGCTGACGACGACTGTTCTGGCGGCCGCCTTTGCGGGACTCATGTGGACGACGATGGCCGACGGCACCGCCTACTACCAGCATGTCGACGAGGTGATGGTCGATCCCGGGGCCTGGTACGGCAAGCGGCTGCAGGTGCACGGCTACGCCAAGGACATCCGGGTGCGGCCGAAGAGCATGGACTACCGGTTCGACATCGAGAACAACGGGTACGTCGTCCGGGCCGAATACACCGGCATCGTGCCGGACACCTTCCAGAACGACTCCGAGGTCGTCGTGACGGGCCGTCTCGACGGCGATACCTTCCTCGTCGAGCCGGACGGCATCATGGCGAAGTGCCCGTCGAAGTACGAGGCGAAGCCCACGGTCGGCATGACGGCCGGCGGCGAGCCTGCGGCGCCCGGCGCGCCCGGCAACGACTGACGGCGTCGCGGGGCTGGCGCCGCCAGCCCGCCGGGGATGTGAGCGGACGCGGGCTTGACCCGCCGCGGGGGTCTCCACCATGGCCACACTCGGTTCCTACACGTTGCTCGCCGCGTTCCTCGCCTGCACCTACGCCATCGCCGCGTCGGTGGCCGGGGCCCGGCAGCGGTCGCCCCGCATGATCCAGAGCGGCGTGGGCGCGTTCTATCTCGTCACCGCCCTGATGACGCTGGCCTCGTCCATCATCGTCCACGCCTTCGTCACCCAGAACTACGCCATCCGCTACGTCGATCGCTATTCGGACTCCGTGCAGCCGCTGTTCTACAAGCTGACCTCGTACTGGGGCGGGCTCGACGGCTCGATCATGTTCTGGGTCTTCCTGCTGTCGGTGTTCGGCGCGATTGCGGTCAACTCCAACCGCGAGCGCCAGCGCGAGCTGATCCCCTACGTCGTCGCGGTCATCGCCTCCGTGCAACTCTTCTTCCTGTTCGTGATGATCGTCCACAAGGACCCGTTCGCGACCTATCTCACGGAGGCGCCGGCCGACGGCCGCGGGCTCAACCCGCTGCTCCAGAACCCGTACATGGCCATCCACCCGCCGTCGCTCTACACCGGGTTCGTGGGGATGACCATTCCGTTCGCCTTCGGCATGGCGGCGCTGATCACCGGCTACCTCGACGACTCGTGGCTGCGCGCCGTGCGGCGCTGGACGATGTTCTCCTGGCTGTTCCTCTCGCTCGGGCTCACGCTGGGCATGATCTGGGCCTACGAGGAGCTCGGCTGGGGCGGCTTCTGGGGCTGGGATCCGGTCGAGAACGCGGGTGCGCTGCCCTGGTTCACCGCGACCGCGTTCCTCCACTCGGTGATGGTGCAGGAACGCCGCAGCATGCTCCGCGTCTGGAACGTGACGCTCGTCATCCTCACGTTCCTGCTGACCATCGTCGGCACGTTCCTGACGCGCAGCGGCATCGTGCAGTCGGTGCACGCGTTCGGCGAGGACCCGCAGCTCACGGTGCTGTTCACGATCTTCATGGGCATGATCGTGACGTTCAGCTTCGGCTGGGTCATCTACCGGCTGCCCCTGCTCAGGGCCCGCAACGAGCTCGAGTCGTGGATGTCGCGCGAGGCCGCGTTCCTGCTCAACAACTGGATCCTGCTGTTCTCCGCCTTCTTCATCCTCTTCGCCACGCTGTTTCCCACGCTCAGCGAGGCGGTGACGGGACAGCGGATCACCGTGGGCCCGCCGTTCTTCAACACGTGGATGGTGCCGATCGGCCTGGTGCTGCTGTTCCTCAGCGGCGTCGGACCGCTGCTGGCCTGGCGCAAGTCGAGTCCGTCCAACCTCGCGTACCAGTTCGCGTGGCCGGTTGGTCTCGCCCTGGCGACCGGGGCCGGGCTGTACGCCATCGGGTTCCGCGTGTGGGCGTCCGGCCTCTGCTTCGCGCTCTGCGCCTTCGTGCTGGGCACCATCGGCCAGGAGTTCGTGCGCGGGGCCCAGGTGCGGCGCGGGGCGACCGGGACCGACCTGCTGACGGCGATGGTCGGGCTGATGATGCGCTCGCGGCGGCGGTACGGCGGCTACATCGTGCACGCCGGCATCGTGCTCATGTGCCTCGGGTTCGCCGGCGCCGGCTACAAGCTGGAGCGGCAGGTGCTGCTGAGCCCCGGCGAGTCGGTCGAGCTGGGACGGTTCGAGGTGCGCCACAACCGGCTCAGCGAGTCGGACGACGGCCAGAAGCAGATGGTCACCGCGCATCTGAGCGTCCTCAAGGACGGCGAGCCCGCCGGCGAGCTCTATCCCGCCCGCTGGTTCTATCGCAAGCACGAGACCGAGCCGACCACCGAGGTCGCGATGCGCCGCTCGATTTCCGAGGACCTGTACGTCACGCTCGCCACGTACGACGTCGGGGACCAGTCGGCGGCGTTCCAGGTCACCGTCAATCCGCTGGTCAACTGGATCTGGCTCGGCTTCGCCATCATGGCGCTCGGGACCGGGCTCGCGCTGCTGCCGGAGAGCAGCTTCGCGTTCGTGACGGCAAGGATTCCTGCTGGCGCCGCCACGACGTCCCTGCTGCTCCTGTCGTTGCTGCTCGGGGGTGCGGCGAGGCCGGCCCGGGCGCAGGTTGCCGTGCCGGGCGGGGCCGAGCTGACGCCGGCGCAGCGGTCCCTGGAGGCCGAGCTGCAGACCGAGCTGGTCTGCGTGTGCGGGAGCTGCTCCCACCTCCAGTTGTCGGTCTGCACCTGTCCGACGTCCGACGTGATGCGCCGCCAGTTGAACACGCAGGTGGCCGCCGGCGAGGATCGGGACGGCGTGTACCAGTACTTCATCGACACCTACGGCAGTCAGGAGCCGCTCGGCTCGCCCATCGGCACGTTCAACCAGCTGGTCTGGCTCGTTCCCCTCGTCATCGGCGGCACCTTCCTCGCGGGGGTCGGTGTCGTCGCCGTGCGGTGGTCGAGACGCAGCGCCCGGACCCGCGCGGCGCCCGCTGCCGAACCCGTGGACGAGCAGCTCGAGGCCCGCCTGGACGATGAGCTCCGAAACCTCGACTGACGCCCGCACCTTTCGTCCCTGGCATCTCTTCGTGTTGGCCGGCCTGCTGGCATCGACGGTCGGCGTCCTGGTGATCCGGCCGGGCGACCCGGTCGTGCTGGTGCTGCTGGTGGCGGCCATCGGCTCGGCGGCGTGGGTCGGCTTCATGCTCTACCGCATGTTGTGGCCGCTGGCCGCGCCCGGGTTCACGGACCGCACCGAGATCGTCGGCGGCCGGGCGCGGGCGGCTCTGGAGCGGGAGAAGACGCTCGTGCTGCGGGCGATCAAGGAGCTCGAGTTCGACAACGCCATGAGCAAGGTGTCGGCTGCGGACTTTCAGGAGATGAGCGGGCGTCTCCGGGCGCGCGCCGTCACGCTGATGCGGCAGCTCGACGTGGCCCTGCCCGGCTACCGCGAGGTCATCGAGCGGGAGCTCGCGCAGCGTCTCGGCGGCCCCGCGGGCGGCTCGCCCGCGGGGCCGGGCGGCCGGGGTGACGCCGCGGAGGGCGCTCCGTGCCCGGCCTGCGCGACCGCGAACGACCACGATGCACGGTTCTGCAAGGCGTGCGGGGCCGCGCTGGAGCGGCCGGCGTGACGCGCAGGATCGGGGTCGCGGCCGCGGCGGGCCTGTTCTGGCTGGCGGGGCTGGCGGCGGCGCAGCCGGACCCGCGCCAGATGTCGGGCATCCCGCTGCCCGACGCCGGGTTGGCCGACGGCACCATCTCCGTGCGGGTGATCCGGGGGCAACTGGCCAACAACGTGCCCGACCACCTGGTGGAGCTCCGTCAGGGCGACATCGTCGAGACGGCGCTCACGGACGCCGAGGGGCGCGCCGTCTTCCTGACGCTGAACCCCGGCCAGCAGGTGCGCGCGGCGACCGATCTCGACGGCGTGCGGATCGAGTCGCGGCCGTTCGCCGTTCCCGGGCGGGGCGGGGTGCGGCTGATGCTCGTCGGCGCGGACCCGGACGTGGTCGCCGAGCCGGCGCCTCCCGGCCTCGTGACCTTCGGCGGCGAGTCGTTCATCCAGGTGGAGCTCGTCGAGGAGAGCATCGAGGTCTACTACGTCTTCGATCTCCTCAACCCGGCCCGGGTGCCGGTCGAGCCGCCCGCGCCGATCGCGATCGACCTGCCGAGCGGCGCGCAGGGCGTCACGGTGCTCCCCGGCTCGTCGGCGCGCACGGTTGCGGACGGCCCGCGGGTGGAGCTGCCCGGTCCGTTCGACCCCGGGAGCACACCGCTGCAGATCGCCTACATCCTGCCGTACTCGGGCGCCAGCCTCACGCTGTCGCAGGCGTTCCCCGTCGACTGGGACTCGGTCCTGCTGTCGGTGGAGAAGTCGGGCGACGTCGACTTCGTCTCGTCCCAGGTGCCGCGGCGGGCGGAGGTCCCGTCGGAGACGCGGGCGGGCACGAGCCACCTGCTCGGCGCCGGGCCGCGCATCGCCGCCGGCACGCCGTTCTCCATCGAGCTGACGGGACTGCCGTACCGCAGCACGTTGCCGAGCACGGTCACGCTTGCCGTCGCGCTGGCGATCCTCGGATTCGGTTGCTGGGGAGCGGTGGGCTCCGGCGGCGCCGATGCGGCGACGGGGACGCGCGAGCAGCTCGCGGCCAGGCGCGAGCTGCTGTTCGTCGATCTCGTCAGGACCGAGCGCCAGCATCGCGCCGGCAAGATCGGCCGCACGCGGTACGCGACGCGTCGCGGCGACCTGTTCGAGGCGCTCGAGAAGGTGTACCGCGCCCTCGACGAGGAGACCGCGGGCGTCACGTCCGGCCCGGCTCCGAGCGTGCCCGGCGCTGCACCGGGCACCCGCTGATGTCGGTCGCGCGCGCGCCCGCGTTCGATTTCGACCGGCTGACGGTTTCGAACGTTTCCCGCCACTACGGCCGCCGCCGCGCGCTGGCGGGGGTGTCCGTGACGCTGCACGCCGGGGAGCTGGTTGGTCTGCTCGGCCCGAACGGCGCCGGCAAGTCGACCCTGCTCGGCCTGCTCGCCACGCTGATTCAGCCTTCGGGCGGGGAGGTGCTGTACGGCGACCGGGCGGCCGGCGACGCCGGTCAGGCGCTCCGCGCCAGGTTGGGATTCCTCTCGCACGAGCTGCAGCTCTACGGGGAGCTGACCGCCCGCGAGAACCTCGAGTTCTTCGGGGGGCTGCACGGTCTGCGCAACCGCGCGTCGCGCGCCGCCGCAGCGCTCGAGCGGGCTGGCCTGGCGGGCCGCGCGGACGACCTGGTCCAGGGATTCTCGCGCGGCATGCGGCAGCGGCTTGCGCTGGAGCGGACGCTGCTGCACGACCCGCGGCTGGTGCTGCTCGACGAGCCGTTCACCGGGCTCGACGAGACAGCGGGCCGGGCCCTGGCCGAGCGGCTGCGCGCGCTCGGGCGCGAGCGGCGGATCGTGCTGCTCGCCACGCACGATCTGGAGGCGGTCGAGGGGTTGCTCGACCGCGTGCTGCTGCTGCGCGGGGGTCGCATGACGGAGCTGCCGATGGGCAGCGGCCCGCTCCGGGACACCTACCGCGCGGCGCTGGCCGTTGCTCACGCGCCGCGGACGGGATGACTACGTGACGAGAGACTTCCTGCGGGTGGCCTGGCTCGTGATGCGCAAGGACCTGACGGTCGAATCGCGGAGCTGGGAGATGGTGTCGACGACGTTGTTCTTCGCCGTCTCGTGCGTGCTCGTCTTCTCGTTCGCCTTCGTGCGCGCGGGACAGCCCGTGGAGGGGGCGGCCCCCGGCATCCTGTGGATTGCCGTCGCGTTCTCCGGGACGCTCGCGCTCGGACCCACGTTCGACCGCGAGCGCCACCACGACGCGCTGCGCGGGCTGCTGCTGGCGCCGGTGGAGCGCTCGGCCATCTTCGCGGGGAAGCTCCTGGGCGTGCTGCTGCTGATGACCGCTGTCGAGCTCGTCATCGCGGTCCTGGTCGCCGTGCTGTTCCAGGCGCCGCTCATCGCCAATGCCTGGTGGATCGTCACCCTGTTGCTGCTCGGGAACCTGGGCTTCGCGGCGGTGGGCACGCTGTTCGCCGCGATGCTGGTGCGTACGCGGAGCCGGGGCGTGCTGCTGCCGATCCTGCTGTATCCTGTCACGCTGCCGGCGCTGATCGCCGGCGTCATGGGCACGACGGCGGTGCTCCAGGCCGAGCCGAACTTCGACCTGGCGCGGTTCTGGGCCGCGCTGCTGCTCTTCTTCGACGCGATCTTCACCACGCTGGCGTTATGGACATTCGAGCCGGTCATGACAGAATGAGACGCATGATGCCAGGCCACCGCACGTTCGCGGGACTCACGCTGGCGGGGCTCGTGATGTTCGCCGCGGCCCCGCTCTGGATCGCCGGGGCGCCGTACGAATCGACGATGGGCCTGATCCAGAAGATCTTCTATTTCCACGTGCCCGGCTGGATCGTGATGTTCCTGGCGGTCGCCATCTGCGGCGTGGCCAGCGCCGTGCATCTCTTCCGGCAGAAGCCGGCGGCCGATCGGCTCGCCGTCGCGGCGGCCGAGCTCGCCGTGGTGTTCGGCCTCATCGGCCTGGCGACCGGCCCGCTCTGGGCGCGCAAGGCGTGGGGGGTCTGGTGGCAGTGGGACGCGCGGCTGACCATGGCGCTGATCCTGGAGCTGATCTTCTGCGCGTATCTGCTGCTGCGGCGCTACGGCGGTCCCGGATCGGACAAGCTCGCGGCCGGGCTCGCGCTGTTCGGACTGGCGAACGTGCCGTTCGTCTACATCTCGGTCAACGTCTGGCGCACCATCCACCCCACGACCAGCGTGGTGCCGCAGCTCGCGGCGTCGGCGCCCGGGATGTTCGGCCCGTTCGTCTGGTGCTCCGTGGCTTTTCTCGTGCTGTTCACCGCGCTCCTGGCAGCGCGCACCCGCCTCGAGGAGCAGCGGGCGGAGGTCGAGCGGCTCTACCTGGCGCTCGAGGAGGGATGACCGGCGTGACGGACGTGCAACGGACAGCGATTGCCCTCACCCTCGCGGCGGTGCTGCTGGCGCCGGCCGGCGCCGCGGGATTCGCCTCCGGGAGCGGCCAGCCGCAGCCGCCGCAGGAGGAATTCGTCCCGATCGACCAGGTGCCGCCCGAGGATCAACTGCCGGCGGCGCCCCTGCTCATCGCCGCCTATGCCATCGTCTGGCTCGTCGTATTCGGCTACCTCTGGTCCATCTGGCGGCGCCAGTCGGCCGTCGAACGGGAGCTGACCGATCTGTCCGCGCGTGCAGGCGGCGGCGAGCAGGACACGTAGATGCTCGACGGCATGACGGCGGGGCACTTCATCTTCATCCCGTCCGTGCTCCTGGTCGGCGTCGTCATCGGCTGGATTCTCGGGTCGCGCGCGGCCGCCGACGCCTACGCCGCGGAGCTGAAGCGGCGCGACGAGCGGGCGGCGCGGCGCAAGGCGCCGAGCTGACCGGCGTGGTGGCGCCGCGGAGGCTGCTGCGCTCCGAGCCGCTCCTAGTCCCCCAGCCAGTCGAGGATGCGCTCGGCGAGCTCGCCCTCGGGCGCGCGGCCGGCGTCTAGCCGTAGGTGTGCGAAGGAGTACGCGGCGCGGCGCGTGTCGAACAGGGCGCGCAGGGTCGTGCGGTCGGTCGCCAGCGGCCGGCGGCCGTCGGGCGGGAGCCGCTCGATCACCTGCTCGAACGGCACGTCGAGCCAGATCGAGGCGCCGTCCCGGTTGATGACGCTCCGGTTGTCGGCTTCCGCGAACGTGCCGCCGCCGGTGGCCACTATCGTGTGGCGCTCGGCCAGCAGGTCGCGCAGGACCGTCCGTTCGAGCGCCCGGAAGTACGGCTCGCCGCGGCGTGCGAAGATCTCGGCGATGGACCGGCGCTCGCGCGCCGCAATCAGCTCATCGATGTCCTTGCTGCGCCACCCCAGACGGGCCCCGAGCGCGCGGGCGACGGTCGACTTGCCCGCGCCCATGAAGCCGACCAGGTAGATCTTGTCCGTTCTCACGCGTGGCGCCGCTCTTCGCGAATCGCTTCGAGCGTGGTGAAGAACGCCGGGTACGACACCTCCACCACCTCGTGGCCCGTAATCGTCGTGGGACCGCTGGCGCCCAGCGCCGCAATCGCGAACGCCATCGCCATGCGGTGATCGCCGCTGGCGTCGACCGTCCCGCCGGTCAGCCGGGCCGCGGCCACGCTGAACCCGTCCGGGCGCTCGTCCACGGCGCCGCCCAGCGCGCGCAGCCCGGCCGCGAGCACCGCGATGCGGTCGCTCTCCTTGGCCCGCAGCTCCGCGGCGCCGCTCACGTGCAGCGTGGCGCCGTGCGCCGCCAGCGCCGCCAGCGCGGGCAGCTCGTCGATCAGCCCGGGCACCTGGTCCGCCTCGACGCGCATCGGTCGCAGCGTGCGGTGGCGCACCCGCACCGTGCCGAAGGGCTCGCCCGCGTCCGTGCCCGAGGGCTCGATCGCGACGTCCGCGCCCGCCGCCGCGAGCACGTCGAGAAACGCCGTGCGCGTGGGATTGAGCCCGACGTCGACGATCTCGACGCTCGATCCGGGCAGCGCCGCCGCGGCGGCCGCCCAGAACGCCGCCGACGACGGATCGCCGGGCACGTGGACGGTGGCCGGGTCGAGGCGCTGCCGGCCGGCGACCTCCACGCCGTGGTCGGTCCGGCGGATCCGGGCGCCGAAGACGGGCAGCGCGCGTTCGGTGTGGTCGCGGGTCGGGACGCGTTCCGTGACCCGCGTCGTGCCGGCGGCGTGCAGTCCGGCCAGCAACGTGGCGCTCTTGACCTGCGCGCTGGCCACCGGCGGCTCGTAGGCGATGCCGCGCAAGGACGTACCCCGGATCGTGAGCGGCGGCCGGCCGTCCGACGTGCCGATGCGGGCGCCCATCCGGCCCAGGGGGTCGACGATGCGCTGCATCGGTCGCCGCTGCAGCGAAGCGTCGCCGGTGAGCACGCTCTCGAACGGCTGGGCGGCCAGCACGCCGGCGAGCAGCCGCATGGTCGTGCCCGAGTTGCCGGCGTCCAGCGCGGTCGCGGGCGCCTGCAGGCCGCCCGGCCCCCGGCCGCGGACGGTCACGGTCGCTGCGCCGCCCGCGTCCGGCGTCGCGGTGCGGATGTCGACGCCGAGTGCCCGGAGGCAGCGCAGCGTCGCGCCGCAGTCGGCGCCGGGCGCGTAATTGCCTATGGTGGACGTGCCCTCGGCGAGCGCCGCCAGCAGCGCGTAGCGGTGGGAGATCGACTTGTCGCCGGGTACCCGCAGGCGGCCCCGAACGCAGCGCACGGGGTCGATGGTGACGCTCCTGCGACCCGTGCGGTTCACGCGCGAACTATACATCAGGCGCCGGTGCGGGCCGAGCGTCCGGACCGCGCGGGTATGGTACGCTGGTTCAATCGCCAGCATGCCCGATTTCCGTGGCGCGCTCCGCCTGGAGTTCCCGAGTCGTCTCGACATGGTCGATTTCGTCCAGTTGCTCAGCGACCAGATCGGCCACGCGATCGATCTCGACGCCGACGCGACGCATTGGGTGGGCGTCTCCGTGCGCGAATCGGTCGTCAACGCGATTCGCCACGGCAACGCGGAGGACGAGACGAAGCGGGTCGTCGTCGAGTTCCGGCTGAAGCCCAGCGACGCGCCGGCGGAGCTGTGCGTCCGCGTGGTCGATCAGGGCGAGGGGTTCGACCCTTCCGAGGTGGGCGATTGCCTGGCGCCGGAGAACATCCTCAAGGCGAGCGGCCGCGGCATCTTCCTCATGCGCAGCTTCATGGACGCCCTCACCCTGCACCGCGCGCCCGGGGGCGGCACCGAGGTCCTGATGGTGAAGAAGATCGGGTGATGCCGGTCGCCCCGGAGCTGCTCCAGACGGCGATCGAGATCGTCGTGCGCGCGGGCGAAATCCAGTTGGCCAGGGCCGGGCGGGCGGTGCGGATCGACAAGAAGGGACCGATCGATCTCGTGACCGAGGTGGACGTCGAGATCGAGCGGATGTGCCGCGACACGCTGGCCGATCGCTTTCCGACCCATGCGGTGCTGGCCGAGGAGCTGCCGAACCGGGCGTCCGGCGCCGCCGCCCCCGAGTACCGCTGGATCTTCGATCCGATCGACGGCACCGTGAACTACGCGCACGGCCTGCCCATCTTCTGCGCGTCCCTGGCGCTGGAGGTGGCGGGGCGGGTGGCGGCGGGGGCCGTCTACGATCCGTCGCGGGAGGAGCTGTTCGTCGCCGAGCGGGGCGCCGGCGCGCGGCTCAACGGGGCGCCGCTGTCCGTGTCGCCCGCCGCCGGCCTGCTCGACGCCGTGCTGTGCACCGGCTTTCCCTACGACGTGCACGAGACGGCCGACGAGGTGGTGGGGTTGTTCGCGGCGTTCGTGCGCCGCGCGCGGGCCGTCCGGCGGCTCGGCTCCGCCGCCCTGGACCTCTGCTACGTCGCGGCCGGCCGGCTGGACGGGTTCTGGGAGCAGCGGCTGCACCCGTGGGACACGGCCGCCGGCGCGCTCATCGTGGAGGAGGCCGGCGGCCGGGTGACCGACCTGGACGGACGGCCCTTCACCCCGTTCGACGGCAACGTGCTGGCGTCCAACGGTCCGCTGCACGACCCCATGCTCGAGGTCGTGCGGGGCTTCACGGCCGCCCGTTCACGAAACCGGACGGACTGACACCCCCCTGGGACAGCTCCCGCTCCCGCCGGCCGGGATTTCACGGCGCGGGCAGCGGCCGATCCGGTTGGCATCGATTGGCATCGATCGTGCTGTATCTCCCTGCGATGCCGATCGGCCACGCCCGGCGCGCGGGGCGCCGGCGGGCCGCAGGCCGTTGAGTGGAGGACATCATGCCAACACGAAGCCTGCTCGTCGCGGCGGCCGCGCTGGCGGCCGTTCTGCTGTCGCCCCACGCGGCGCACGCGCAGCAGTCGCTCGCGCTCAACATCGGACACTTCGGGGTCCGCGGCGCCGACGCGCGAGTCCACGACGACGTGCTGCTCGAGAACCTCAACCTCTTCTCGTTCGATCTCACCGAGCTGAACAGCGTCACGTTCGGCGGCGAATGGCTGATCGGCCTCGGCGACCACCTCGAGGCCGGTGTCGGGCTCGGATACCAGCGCGGCACCGCTCTGAGCACGTACACCGACTTCGTCAACGACGACGGCACGGAGATCCTCCAGGACTTCCACCTGCAGATGGTCCCGGTCACCGGCACGCTGCGGCTGTTCCCGTTCGGCGACACGGCGGTCCGGCCGTACGTCGGCGCCGGGATCGGCCTGTTCATCTGGCGCTACAGCGAGGTGGGGGAGTTCATCGACTTCTACGACTACAGCGTCTTTCGGGAGCGCTTCGTCGCGAGCGGCGCCGACATCGGCACCGTCGTCCTCGGCGGCGTGCGCGTGCCCCTCGGCGACAGCCTCGCCGCGGGCGTCGAGGTGCAGTATCAGCGCGCCACCGGGCGGGTCGGCGTCGATGAGGGCTTTCTGGCCGAGCGCATCGATCTCGGCGGCCTGACGACCCGCTTCACGTTCCAGATCGAGTTCTGAAGCGGCGGGTCCGGCCCGCCGCGTCGCCATCCCGGCCCGCCGCTTCGCTATAATGCGCCGACGAGATGTCCCGCATCGTCAACTGGGTTCAGACCTTCGCGTTGTCGATCGGCGGGCCGGGACTGTTCTTCGTCGCCTTCCTGGACTCCTCGTTCCTGTCCCTGCCGGAGATCAACGACCTGCTGGTCGTGATGCTGGTCATCCAGAACAAGGAGCGCATGGCGTACTACGCGTTGATGGCCACGCTCGGGTCGATCGCGGGCTGTCTCGTCCTGTACTTCCTGGGCCGCAAGGGCGGCGAGGCGCTGGTCCGGCGCCGGTTCGGCGGCCCGCGCCTGGACCGCGCGCTGGCGCTGTATCAGCGCTACGGCGTGCTGACGGTCGCGATACCGGCCATCCTGCCCCCGCCGTCGCCGTTCAAGGTGTTCGTTTTGCTCGCCGGGGTGACCCGGCTGCCGGTCCTGCAGTTCGTGACGGCGATCGCCCTCGCGCGCGGGCTGCGCTACTTCGGCGAGGGCTGGCTGGCGGTGCGCTACGGCGACCAGGCGATCGCCCTTCTGGAGGAGAACGGCCGCACCGTGTCGCTGGTGATCGCGGCGGTCGTGGTCGCCGCCGTGGTTGCCTACCTGTTCCTGAGCCGTCGCCGCCCGGCCGATACGGGCACGGCGTGATGAGCCAGCCCGCGGCAGCCGCGCGGCCCGAGATCTCCGTGGTCGTCCCGCTGTACAACGAGGCGCCCAACGTCGAGCAGCTCCATCGGGAGCTGACGGCGGCGCTCGAGGCGCACGGCCTCGCCTACGAGCTGATTCTCGTCGACGACGGCAGCACCGACGGCACGTTCGCGGCCCTGACTGCCCTGCACGCCGGCGACCCGCACGTCTGCCTCATCCGTCTCCGGCGCAACTTCGGGCAGACGGCCGCGTTCGCGGCCGGCTTCGACCGGGCCCGCGGCCGGATCATCGTGACCCTGGACGGCGATTTGCAGAACGATCCGCGAGACATTCCCCGCCTGCTCGCCAGGCTCGCCGACGGGGCCGAGGAGAACGACATCGTCTGCGGCTGGCGGCGCGACCGGCGCGACCCGTGGCTGACCCGGCGAGTGCCGTCGTACTTCGCCAACTGGCTGATCTCGGCGACCACGGGCGTGAAGCTGCACGACTACGGCTGCTCGCTGAAGGTGTTTCGCGCCGAGGTCGTCAAGCCGCTGCGCCTGTACGGCGAGCTGCACCGGTTCATTCCCGCCATCGCCAGCGAGCAGGGCGTGCGGATCGCGGAGATGGTGGTGAACCATCGCGAGCGGCGGTTCGGCTCGTCGAAGTACGGGCTGTCGCGCACGGTGCGGGTGATCTTCGATCTGGTGACGGTCAAGTTCCTGCTCAGCTACTCGACCCGGCCGCTCCAGATGTTCGGGCCGCTGGGCCTGCTGCTGGGCGCCGGCGGCGTCGCGATCACCGGCTACCTGGGCTGGGTCCGGCTGTTCGGCGGCCAGTCCATCGGCGGCCGGCCGCTCCTGGTGCTGGGCATGCTGATGATGTTCCTGGGCGTCCAGCTCGTGACGCTGGGGTTGCTGGCCGAGCTGCAGGCGCGGACCTTCCACGAGTCGCAGGGGAAGCCGATCTACGCGATTCGCGAGCTGCTCGAGAGTCGCCTCCCGGGCGACGGCGGACCGCCGAGCCGCCTGCCCCTGTCGGGTTAGCGGGGTGGGGTAGAACTGTCCCATAGAGGGATCGACGGGACGGGTTCCGTGCTCTGGAGAGTGAGAACCCGGCGGACTTCGAGGCGTATCGGCTGGCGACCATGCGCGGTTCCGCGGGTGCCCTGCCGGCCGATGCCGGATCGACTGCCGGCGTAAATCGGCGCGCCGACTCGAAACACGCCGAACCTGCGAAGGTGTGTGCCCGTCGCCGCAGACGCTCTGGAGCTACGACTGCTTCTCCAGCGGAGGCGTCGATGGGCGCGGCGTTGGTGCCGGCCGAGACGGCGCCGGCCGCTGGACGCGCGCGACGGGCGGCGGATTGTAACCTCGCTCCAGGACTTCCATCGGCTTCGGGGCGCCCGTGCCGGATTCGGCTCGCTCACTGCCCATTCGGTCCGTCTCCTATTGCGGTTTCGCTGTTTCTCGGTCCGTCGGTGTTCTCCCTGGGCGTCGCCTTGTCGAACGCCAGGTTCGTGAACACGATTGCCGCGATGTCATCCTTCCTTGTCAGGAGGATGCCGTGCGCGTCGAGATCGAGGTAGTTCCCGTCGGCATCAATCCACGCGGCGTCATAGAGGTAGAGCAGCCCCTCGTCTGGATGGTTCGAGTAGTACAGGGGCCAGCCGAACAGGCGCCTGCCATCAGTGAGAGCGACCTCCACGTACCGTTGCTGGTCGATGAAAATGTCGATCCACGTGTTGTCTCTCGCTGTCCGGTATGTGAGCCGCATCCACCGCAGAATCTTCATGTGGAGGTCGTGGGTGATGGACGCCCCGGCAACAAGGGCGAACAGAACCGCTACCGCGATCGCCGAGATCAGAAACGCGGGATCGGCGGTCGGTTGATACGTTGTCCGACCCTCGACCGTCGTGACCTCGACGCTGACCGGACTTCCGCTGAAGAACGGTGCAAGACATGCGTAGATCACGAAACTGAAGACGAGGGCCTCGATGACCTGCCCGACGCGCCCCTTGGCCTGGCGCACAACGATCGCGTTCAGGACGGCTGAGGATACGAACCCTGGCATGAGGAGCAGAAACAGGGTCAGGGTTTCGGCAGTCAGACGCACGGGGTCAGCCTCGCGGCTGCGGGTGACTATCCTCCGATCATACCGCGAAACTGGACACTGACCGGAGGCGGGCTACGCGCCCGACGCGGTGGCGGCTACCTGCTGGACGGCGGCGATGACCGCCTGCTGGTGCGCCTCCGACAACTGGGGATGGATGGGCAGCGAGAGGACCTCGCGCGCCGCCTGCTCGGCCTGCGGGAACGCCCCGGGGTCGTAGCCGAGGCCCGCATACCCTGCCTGGAGGTGCACCGGTGCGGGATAGTGAATGGCGGTTTCCACGCCGGCCCGGGTCAGTCCCTCCCGCAGCGTGTCCCGCTCCGCCGAGCGCACGGCGTACACGTGGTGGACGTGGTCCGCGTATGGCATGACCGTTGGGGTCCGGACGACCCCGCGGAGGGCGGCGTCGTAGCGCCGCGCGAGCGTCCGCCGGATTCGCGTCCACGCGTCGAGGCGGGCCAGCTTGACGCGCAGGATCGCCGCCTGGATGGCGTCCAGGCGGTAGTTCCCGGGGCGCAGCACGCGCCCCTCGTGCTCCACCGGCTGCCAGGTGCGGAGCCGCCGGGCAGCGCGGGCGCGTTCGTCGTCGTTCGTGACGATGATCCCGCCTTCGCCGGCGGCGCTCAGGTTCTTGCTCGGGTAGAAGCTGAAGCAGCCCAGGTCGCCGAGCCCGCCGACGCGGCGGCCCTTGTAGCGCGCGCCGTGGGCCTGGGCGGCATCCTCGACGACGACCAGCCGGTGCCGGCGGGCCACGTCCAGGATCGGATCCAGGTCGGCCGGCTGTCCGTACAGGTGAACCGGCACGATGGCCCGGGTGCGGTCCGTCACCGCCTGCTCGACCGCCGTCGGGTCCATGGTGAGCGCCGGGGCGGCGACGTCGACGAAGCGCGCGCGCGCGCCCGTCTGCCGGATGGCCGCCACCGTCGCCACGAAGGTGAACGGCACGGTGATCACCTCGTCGCCGGGCCCGATCCCGCAGGCGGTCAGCGCGACGACCAGCGCGCTCGTTCCGGAGCTCACGCCGACCGCGTGCCGCGTCCCGCAGTAGCTGGCGAACTCGGCCTCGAACGCCTCCACCTCGGGCCCGAGCGCGTAGCGGCCGCTGCGCAGGACGCGGACGGCGGCCGCTTCCACCTCGGCCCGCAGCTCCTCGTGCTGCGCCTGCAGATCGACCAGTGGGATCACGACGCGCGCTCCGGCACCGGTCGGATTCTACCGCCCCGGCGCCGCGCCGGGTCCGACCGGAACCAGCGCCCAGCCGTCGCCGTCGGTGAACTCCCGTGCCGCGAAGCACCACACCACCAGGCGCTTCCGCGCCCAGAACCCGGCATCGTGCGCCGCGCGCCTGCGCAGCTCCACGCGCGCCGCGGTCGCGCCCGGGCCCGGGACGGCAATCAGGTCGACGGCCAGACCGAGCTCGAAGGCCAACTGGTCCGCCAGGCCGGCGCCGGTGGCGTGCATGTCGGCGCCGGCCTGGAAGACCAGGTTGTGGCTGTCGCCGAGGAGCACGATCGGGCTCTCGGGGTCGGGGACGACCGCCGCGGCCGGGCGCGTTCCGGCCGCCGCGACCCCGCGCAGGCGGACTTCCTCGCGCGGAACGTCCGGGCGGTCGAGCGTTGCGTCCAGGTCGCCGGTGATGCTCGTCGAATACCAGCGCGGCGTGAAGGCGGTCGTCGGCAACTCGGCGTACCAGTCGCGCTCGCGGACGTCCGCGGCGATCGCCTCTCCCGCCAGCACGCAGCCCACGCCGGACCAATGGCTGTCCCGCCGGCAGTAGGGCGTGCCCTCGGGGTGGAAGCGGTTGGCGAGGAAGTCGTCCGTCAGATCGAGCACGTCGACGCCCTGCTCGCGCAGGAGCCCGTAGAACGCCTCGTGGGCGGCGTCGAGCCGCGGCACGGGAATCGGTACGTCGACGCCGGCAGCCGCCTTTTCGGGATAGATGATGCTCTTGGGCGGCACTGGCACCAGCAGCAGCTCCACACCGCGGGCGTCGAGCTGGCGCTTGAAGTCGAGTATCGCCGGCAACGGATCGGCGCCCGCCGGGTCGCCGCCGGCCGCGGCCCGCTGCGCCTCGTCGCGCCAGAAGCGTCCCGCCGCGACGTGGCGCAGCTCGGCTCCGAGGAACAGCCAGTCGTCGAGGCCGCCGACCACGATCGAGTCGCGCCGGGCGGCCGCTGCGGCCCGCTCGGCGAGGTCGGTGCGGAACTGCTCGAGCAGTCCCTCGGGGACGTCCCGACCGCAGGCCAGCAGCAGGCCGGCCACCGCCACCACGCGGGCAGCCCGCTGCATCAGCGCCGCCCCTCCGCCGGCTCGTTGTCGTGCATGCTCCACAGGTACACGAGAAGCGCGGGTACGTCCAGCGCCCCCGAGGCGCGCTGTGCGCAGCTTCAATCAGACGGGGCTGCGCCCCGAACCCCCGG
>CAYGCV010000013.1:0-26707 GCA_964348425.1 uncultured Vicinamibacteraceae bacterium
AGAGGTCGAAGTGAAGGCTGCCTGAGCCAGTGATCAACCTGGGTTTCCCAGTAGATCCCAGTGCGCGCAGCAGCTTCTCGACCTTGGTCTCGCAGGTGTCGGGGAAGCGCGTGAGCAGGTCCCGGATCCGGAGCCGTTCTTCGGGCAGCGCCAGACTGATCGCCGTCGCGACCGCCTCTTCCCCGGCGGCTGCGGCGTCCTCGCCGGCGCCGGCGTTCGACGCCGTGGCGAGGTCGTCCTCCGTCAGGCGCTTGAGCAACTGCACCCTCGAGTTGGCGAGGATGGCGTCGACACGACCTCTGGAAACAGCGTCGTCCCGCGGGATACCGTGCTCGTCGTGAATGAGGTCGCGGACCTCGTCGTGAAGGCGATCGCGGGCGTCGATGTCAAGCGCCTGGTCGGCGATGATCGCCTCGTGGAGCGTCAGCATCATCAGGCGGCGTCGCAGCGTCCGGCGTACGGCGGCGAAGCTCGACGCGGCGATCTTCTGGAAGATCGTCATCACGAATCCGAGCGCACGGCCCTGGTTTCCCCGCCGTTTCGCGAGCGCGAAGCCCTCCTGTAGGTACTCCCGAAGCGCCGCATAGAAAGCGCGCTCTTCGGCCGTCATGGTGAACGACTCGGTGTGCACGTAGCGGCGGGCGAAGAGCGGCGCACCGTCCGGCGTGCGTGCATCCGCCTTGGTGCGGCGGTACACCACCGTGTTGAGGCGGTGCCGGTTGGCGGTCATCTCCTCGGCGCTGGCGAACAGAGTCGGATTCAGCAGTTGCACCAGCATCCAGAAGCGGAAGTGGTCGCCCTGGTGCGGCGTGGCGGAGAGCAAAACCAGATCCCGCGTGTGGTCGCGCAACGCCTCCGCCAGCTTGTAGCTCTCTGTCCGGCGCACCTTTCTTCCAGAGCGGCTCGCCGTCAGATGGTGGGCTTCGTCGAAGACGACCAGGTCCCAGCGGGGCGCCTCGAGGAGACGCTTGACGCGGGCCCGACGCTTGAGCGTGTCGATGCTGGCGATGAGCCGGTCGTGTTTGGCGAAGGCATTCGACTTGTGGTCCGAGACGTCGCCCTCACTGCCGAAGACCTCGAAGCCGAGTTGGAAAACGTCGTTGATTTCCCGGTGCCAGTTGTTCACGAGGCCGGCGGGCGGGCACCACTACCAGCGCGCGCCGCAACTCGCCGCGGCTCTCGAGTTCGCGCAGGAGCAGCGCCGTCTCGATGGTCTTGCCGAGTCCGACCTCGTCGGCCACCAGAAAACGCCGCGGCGCGGCGGTCGCGATGCGATGCGTGAGGACCACCTGATGCGGCAACAGGTCGATGGGGACTGCCGTCAACGCCGCGGCGCCGTCGATGAGCGGGAGCGCGTGGGCCTCACGAGCCAGCCAGGCACGCCGCAAGCGTTCCGCGCCGCCTTCCACGCACGACAGCACGCGCTCGTTCCACGGGGCGAGGGGTTGGACCGCGCGTACGGGAATCTGTCGTTCGCCGTCCGGGAAGACGGCGCGCAGATATCCCTCGTGCACCGTCTCGACGACGACGCCTTCGCCGAAATCGGCGTGTCGGATACGCTGCCCCGGCTCGAAGTGGGGAGGCATCAGGAGGCCTGCAGCCTCACTGCTGATCCGAGCCGCGCCGCAGCGCGAGGTGCCGCTCGTACTCGTCCTCGCCGAGGGTGACGAGGTTCGTCACCCCCATCGACATCTCGTCGATGGTCCGCTGGCCGTAGCCCACCCAGTTCTCCGGCGCCGGGTTGTGCCGGTTCCCCGCCGAGTTGTCGTGGTAGCCGGTGACGTGCAGCCGCGTGCCGGCCGGCAGCACCGGCGGATCCTCGTACGCGTACGCGAACTGCCAGGCCCAGTTGTAGCGGGTGATGGCGGTGAGCAGCTCGCGCCGGCCGTCGGGCAGGATCGCCGCCAGCGACATCGCCTTCCCGCGGTAGTGCATGTGCGCCTGGAAGTCGAGCACCCGGGTGGGCGCGTCGAGCTCGTGGTAGAAGTCCGTGCGCACGCTCTCCGCGCCGGCCGGGAAGTCGAGCCGCAGCGGCTCGCGGTTCTCGGCCGCGCCGATGATCACCGTGTAGGGCCGGTGGACCGGCACGACGCCCTTCGGGTGCAGGACCAGCCCCAGGCGGCTGCGGTCGAGCACCTCCTCGCCGATGGCGTGATAGTGCATGGCGAAGAGCAGGCTGGCGTCCCGCTGCAGCAGCTTGCCGGTGTCGTCCGGGTAGCGCTCGACCTCCTTGCCCGCCGCCCAGTTGAGGAAGAGCTGGCGGCGCTCGAACGGCACCGTCCCGCCCGCGGCGGCGTCGTCCGCGTCGACCTTGTACACCGTCGAGTGGTGGAGCACCTCGCGGCTGCCCGGCATCAGTTGCATGGCCCGGACGTAGCGGTCGCCGTCGAGCCCGATCCGGTCCGGCGCGAGCCAGACGTCGAAGAACTGATCGGTGGCCTCGGCCGGGACCAGATACTCGTCGATATGCACGATGTGATCGGGCTCGCCGATCACCCACTCGTACCCCGCCGGGAACGTCCGCGGCGGCGGCAGGTCGGACGGATCGCCCGCGGGCGCCCCGCCGTCGACCCAGCGCACGATCGTGTCGATCTCGGCCTCCGTGAGCGAGAGGTCGTCGACGTACGCGCGCGCGTCCAGCGTGCGGTCGATCTGCCAGGGCGGCATCTCGCGCGTCAGCACGCGCTGCTTGATCGCGCGCGCCCAGGGCCGCGCGTCGCCGTAGCTGAGCAGCGACATCGGCGCCGCCTCGCCGGGCCGATGACACTGCTGGCAGGCACGCTGCAGGATCGGCGCCACGTCCCGGCTGAAGGTCGGGCCGCCGGCCGCGGTCTGGCCCGCCGCCGTCGCGGGCCAGGCGCAGATGACGACCGCCGCGCAGGCGGCCACGCTCCGCATCGTCTTCGTCATGGTCAAGGCAGCCATCGTTTTTCTCCTGCCAGCCGGTCCGTTGCCGGGCGCGCCGCTCGGCCGCCAGCCGCTCGTAGTCCTCGTCGCGTCATCGCCGCGCCTCGACGGTCACCGTCACCTCGTCGTCGCTCACGAACTGCGAGTCGTCGGCCCGCAGCCGGAGCACGTAGGTACCGGGCGCGCCGAACGTGGCCGTCGTCACCGCCGCATCCGGCGGCTCGAAGGTGACGGAACCCGGTCCCCGGTACCGCGTCCAGGCCGCGCTCACCGGCGCCGCCGCGCGGCGCGCTCGGCCGCTGTCGGTCGCCGTCGGCCCGCTGTCGGCGACGGCCCCGCTCAATCTGACGGGCACCCCGGCCGCCACGGTCAGGTCAGGCCCCGCGTCGGCCTGCGGCGCCCGGTTGCCGCGGAAGTTCGCACGGGTGTCGATCACGTACAGCGGATCCAGGGAGCCCGTGGCGGTCTCGGTGCGGCCGCCATGGCCGAGCGTCCAGACGATCGTACCCTCGAACGCCGCCGGCACGGGCACGCGGAACGCATGCCGCTGCCGCCCCGGCTGGAATACCGTCGGCTGGCCGGCGTCCGCGCGGCCTGACGGCGAGGGCTCGAGGCGGTTGCCGTCGCCCACCGGCACCTCGACCTCGCCCGCGTTGCGGTTGACGTAGCCGAAGTACAGCGTGTAGCCGCCCTCCGCGTCCCGCACCCAGCCATCGAACGACGGGCTCATCGTGCCCGCGAGCTGCGCACCGGCACCCGGCACGCCACCCGCCGCCAAGGCCACCGCCAACCCGACACCCAGCAGACGCCACGCCCGCATGCTCGACTTTTCCCCGCCTCAAAACACCGCGATCGGATTGATCGGCGAGCCCGTGCCGCCCCTGATGGGCAGCGGCGCCGCCACCAGCAGGAACTCCCAGCGCCCGAGCTCCGCCGCCACCGCGCTCACCTCCTCGAGCTGCAACTGGTCGAAGATGTTCAGCCCCAGGAAGACCATGGCGAAGTAGTGCACCGGATGCGTCGGCAGCGGGTTGCCCGTGTAGCCGGACGGCAGGGCGTCGAGCGACTCGTCGCTGCCGATGATCGCCACGTCCCGCTCCCGCAGCCACGGGATGCAGGCCGGGGCCAGCCCGGCGCTGCCCTCGAACGGCCCCAGGGCGGCCAGCCGGGCGAACCAGCCCGTGTTGATGAACAGCGCGTCCCCGGCCGACACCCGGACGCCGGCCTGCCGTTCCCAGGCCTCCAGGTCCGCGGGGTAGATGGGCTCGCCCGGCTCGAGGTACGGCACGCCCCTGAGCCGCGGGATGTCCATGAGGATGCCGCGCGTCACCACGCCGTGGCGCAGGTTCTCGATGCCGCCCCGGATGGTGCCCCTTGCGGTGATGTCCGTGTACGGCAGCCCGTTGTAGTAGTGCCCCTTGTAGAAGTTGTGGGCCAGCGCATCCAGGTGGCTGCGGCTGCCGTGCGCTCCCAGCGCAAGCTGCTCGGGCGGCGCCGCGGTCCACGGATTCGTCGTGACGTACTCCTCGTAGTCCGGCCGGAACGTGAAGCTGAAGCGGTACGGCGCGGACCGGCCGGGCTGCTCGACGTTCGGTATCTGCTCCTCGGCCAGCGAGACCGAGACGCCGTCACGGACGAGCGCCGCCGCCTGCCGGCGCTTCTCGGGCGTGATCAGGTTGATGGCGCCCAGGTCGTCGTCCGCGCCCCAGCGCCCCCAGTTCGAGTGCGCCGCGATCCACTGCTCGAGGCGGGCCACCGTGAGCGGCTCGTCGCCGCGCTGCTGGGCCTCGACGCCGCGGGTCGCGAAGCACACGCCGCCGATGCCCAGCGACAGGGCGAGCACGGCGGCTGCCGGCCTCGCGCGGGTTCGTCCTTCCATCACAGCGTCCTCCTCTGCCTGCGGCGGCGACGCGCGCCGTGCCGACTGCTACAGGACCAGCTTCCCGGTGCTGTCCGAGAACGTCTCCAGCGGCACGTCGACCTGCTCGAGCAGCGCGAGCAGCAGGTTCGCCAGCGGCGTGTCGCGCGGGGAGCGCTGGTGGGACCCGCCGCGCACCGGGCCCGCGCCGCCGCCGACCACCAGCGTCGGCAGGTTCTCGTGCGAGTGCGTGTTCGAGTTGCTCATGCCCCCGCCGTACAGGATCAGCAGGTGGTCCAGCAGGCTGCCGTCGCCGTCCGGCGTGGACCGCAGCCGGTCGAGATACACGGCGAACAGGCCCATGTGCAGCACGTTGATGCGGGCCAGCTTGTCGAGCTTGTCCTGCTCGTCCTTGTGGTGCGAGATCGAGTGGTGCGGGTCGGCCACGCCGATCTGCGGATACGTCCGCTGACTGATCTCCTTGCCGAGCATGAACGTGGCGACCCGCGTCAGGTCGCTCTGGTACGCCAGCACCTGCAGGTCGAACATGAGCCGCGCGTGCTCGTCGTAGGTGTCCGGCACGCCGATCGGCCGCGGCATGTCCGGGACCGCCGCGTTCTGCTCCTCGGCGAGCTGGATGCGCCGCTCGACGTCGCGGACGGCGTCGAAGTACTGCCCGAGCTTCGCGCGGTCGGCGCGGCCGAGCGTGCGGGCCAGGTCCGCGGCGTCGCGCCGCACGGAGTCGAGGATGCTGCGGTCCTGCGCCAGGCGCTCGAGCCGCGCCCTTCCGCCGGCCGAGTCGCCGTCGCCGAACATCCGCTCGAAGAGGTTGCGGGGATCCGTCTCCACCGGCAGCGGGGTGGTCGGCGTGCGCCACGACACCGTGTTCGTGTAGGCGCAACTGTAGTTGCCGCAGCAGGCGCCCGTGAAGTCGGCGCCCTCCAGGCCGACCTCCAGCGACGACCACTGCGTGTGCCGTCCGAAGTGCTGCGCGGCAATCTGGTCCACGGTCGTCGCCGCGCGCACCTTCGTCAGCGACTCGTTCGGCGCCACGCCCGTCAGCCACGACGCCCCGGCCACCGCATGGGCGCCGGTCACCTGGTTGGCGAGGCCGCTCAGGACGCGCACGTGATCGCGGAACGGCGCGAGCGGCTCGAGAATGCGCGGGAGCTCGAATCCGCGGCCCTCGGCCGCGGGCACCCAGTCCGCCATGCTGGCGCCGTTCGGAATGTAGACGAAGCCCAGGCGGCGGACGGCCCGGCCGGGACTCGCGCCGAGCGCCGTCAGCGCCGGCACCATCGCATCCAGCAGCGGCAGCGACAGGGCCGCGCCCAGGCTGCGCAGGACGGTTCGCCGCGACAGCGCCTTGCGGGTGATGATCATGCCAATCCTCCTGCGGCGGCCGGCGGGGTCACGGCTGCGCGTCCGCGGCGGTCGCGCCCGGCTCCCCGGCGGCGCGCCGCATCCGAAACGGTGCGCTGCGGACGACGCCGAGCACGAGCGCGGACAGTCGGTGGCCGTCGGCGGCCGCCTCGCGTGCGATGGCGCGAATCGCGGGCCGGTCGTAGTACTCGAGTCCGCGGCCCGTCGCGTACATGAGTAGCTTCTCGACCACCGTCTCCACGAACTGGTCGGGGCGCGCCAGCAGCACCTGCCTCAGATCGGCCGGGCCGCGGAAGGCCGCGCCGTCCGGCAGCTCGCCGGCCGCGTCGATCGGCTCGCCGGACTCGGACTCCGTGCGCCACGCGCCGACGGCATCGAAGTTCTCGAGCGCGAGCCCGAGCGGATCCATCTTCGCGTGGCAGGCCGCGCAGGCCGGGTTCCCGCGATGCGCCGCCATCGCCTCCCGCATCGACAGCGCCGCGCCGCCGCCGTCCTCTTCCTCGAGGGCCGGCACGTCGGGCGGGGGCGGCGGCGGGGGCGTGCCCAGCAGGTTCTCGAGAATCCACTTGCCGCGGTTGACGGGCGACGTGCGGGTCGCCAGCGACGTGACCGTCAGCACGCTGCCATGCCCCAGGATGCCCGCCCGCGCCGCCTGGTCCGGCGCCAGCTCGACCCGCCGGAACCAGTTGCCGCGCACGTTCGGGATGCCGTAGTGACGCGCGAGGCGCTCGTTCACGTACGTGTGGCTCGCGGTGAGCAGGTCGAAGACGCTCCGGTCCTCGCGCAGGAGGCTCTGGATGAACAGCCCCGTCTCGCGCTGGAACGCCCGCCGCAGGTTCTCGTCGAACGCCGGGAAGCGGTCCTCGTTGGGCACGGCGAACGCGAGGTTCCGCGTGCCGAGCCACTGCGCGGCGAAGCTGTCGACCAGGGCGTTCGCGCGCGGGTCGGCCAGCATGCGCCGCACCTCCCGCTCCAGCACCGCCGGATCGCCCAGCCGCCCCGCGGACGCCAGGGGCAGCCGCGGCTCGTCGGGGAGGCTGCTCCAGAGGAAGAACGACAGCCGCGACGCCAGCTCGAGATCGGCGAGCGGGTACGGCGTGCCGGGCGCGACGCCGGGCAGATCCGGCTCGACGCGAAACAGGAAGTAGGGACTGACGAGAATCCGCTGCAAGGCAAGCTCGATGCCGGCCTCGAACCCGCCGGCGGCCCGTCCCGACTCGTAGAACCCGAGCAGCGTCCGCAGATCGGCCTCGGTGACCGGCCGGCGAAACGCCCGGCGCGCCAGCGCCGCGACGATCTCCCGCGCGCACCGCCGCTCCCGCGCCGCCGAGTCGCCGGGCGCCGGCCGGCAGGTGAAGATGCGGCGCCGGCTCGGCGTCTCGCCCGGTCCGGCCACGTGGTAGGGGCCGCGGATTTCCAGCGCCCCGATGCCCGCGAGCCCGAGCTTCGCGTGGTAGTAGTCCCACGACTGCGGCTGGACGGGCTTCTCGGGCGGCCCCTCGATCGCGCTCGACGGGCTCGGGAACGTCACCCCGACCACGCGCGGCCCGGCGGTCACCGCAATCCGCAGCGCCAGCTCGTCGTCGGCATGCGTCAGGTAGTTCGCCAGCGCCGTGTAGGTGGCCTCGAGCCCCTCCGCGCCCCGCTCGATCTCCTCGCCGCCGACCGCGAACGACCCGACCCGCCGCCCGTCGATGAGCACGTCGATGCGGTAGGCGTGGAGCAGGCCCCGGATCTCGTCGATGCGGTTGCGCTGCATGCGGACCTTGAGCAGGTACTCGCCGTCCATCGGGAAGTAGTGCCGAATCGCGACGCCGCCGCGCGTGCCGAGCGGCAGCGCCGCGTCGGTGCGCCCGTCCTGCACGAGCGTGCGCGGCACCCGGTACAGCACGGCGCGCTCGGCCGGGTCGCCGACGGCGAGCCGGCTGACCTTGCGGGCCGCCGAGAGGTAGCGTTCCAGCAGCAGCGGCGAGACCGTCAGCACGTCCGCGATGTTGTCGAATCCGCCGCCCGAGTCGTCGGCGGGCAGCAGCGCCGCGACGTCCACCTCGAGGTCGAGGAGGTCGCGCACGGCGTTGCCGTACTCGGTGCGATTGAGCCGGTGGACCGCGGGCCGGCCGGGGTCGGGGTGCTCGCGGGCGAAAGCGTCCAGCGCCGCGGTGAGCCGCGCGACGAACGGGCCGGTCTCGCCGGTCGTGGGACGCGGCCGTCCGGCGGGCGGCATGTCGCCGGTACGGAGCTTCCCGAGGACCTTCTCCCAGCGCTCGGGGTCGCGCTCGACGGCGCCTATCTCCAGCCCCTGCAACGTCAGGCCGGCCGTCCGCAGCCGGTCGTTGTGGCAGGCTGTGCAGTAGCGCTCCAGCAGGCCGCGGCCGGCGGCGGCGGGCCGCTCTGCCTGGCCGGGATGCGGCGCAGCGTCGGCCGGGACGGCGACGACGCACACCAGTGCGGCGAGCAGCGCGACGAGCCGTGCCCCGCAGAACGTCGTCACCGGCATGCACTACGGATCTCAAATCAAAACCGTGCAAGTTGCAAGCGGCACGCGATACGCGGAGCCGGGCCGCGCGCACGGGCCGCGGCGGGCGGCATGCGAGAATGGCGTGACTCTCCGCGGAGGACGTGCCATGACCGGTGCCCGACACGCGACCCACGCCGCGCCCCTGCGGGTCATCCTGACGGCGGTTGCGCTCGTCGCCGGCGCCGGGCAGCCGGCGCTCGCGGCGGACGATCTGCGGCTCGTCGAGGCCGCCCGGCGCAACGATCCGGCCGCCGTCCGCGTCCTGCTGGCAGAGGGGCTGGACGTCGACGCGCGCCACCCCGACGGCTCCACTGCGCTGTTGTGGACGGCCCATTACGACGACGCGGAGACCGCCGCGCTGCTGATTGCCGCCGGCGCCGACGTGGACGCGGCCAACGACTACGGCGAATCGCCGCTCTCGCAGGCCGCCCGCAACGGGAACGCGGGGCTCGTCCGGGCGCTGCTGGCCGCGGGCGCCGACCCGCACGCCGTGAAGCCGAGCGGCGAGACGCTGCTGATGACGGCCGCGCGCGCCGGCAGCGGCGCCGTCGCCGACCTGCTGCTGGCCCGCGGCGTGGCGGTCGGCGCCCGCGAGTCCGCCAACGGCCAGACGGCGCTGATGCTGGCCGCGGCCCACCGGCAACATGCCGTCGTCCGCGCCCTGATCGCGGCCGGCGCCGACGTGAATGCCGCGTCGACGCGCGGCTCCACGGCGCTGCACTTCGCGGTGCAGCAGGGCGACGTGCCGCTGGCCAGGCTGCTGCTCGCAGCGGGCGCCAGCGTGCACGCCGCGCTGACCGTGCGCCAGATGGACCAGTTCACGCTGGGCCTGGTGGAGACCTTCGACCGCCAGACGCCGCTGTGGCTGGCCATCACCAACTGCCGCCGCGACGGCCTCGAGTACTTCGGGTCCACCGAGCCCCATCCGGTATCGCTCTCCTGCCCCGTCAACGCCGAGCTCGGCGCGCTCTTCCTGGCGCACGGCGCGGATCCCGACGCGGCCGCCGGCGCGGGCTTCCGGCCGCTGCACCGCGCGGCGCAGGCCGGGATGCGAGAGCTCGTCGAGGCGCTCCTGGCCCACGGCGCGGATCCCGATGCGCGGGTGCCGGCCGACGCCCGGCAGTGGACCGGCGAGAATCGCGGCGGGGCGCGGACCATTGCGCCCGTGCCGATCGGCGCCACGCCTTTCTTCATCGCGGCCTGGACCCACAACCCCGACATCATGCGGGCGCTGCTGGCAGCCGGCGCCGACCCGCACCTGGCCGCCGCGGACGGGACCTCCCCCCTGGCAGCCGCCGCCGGGACGCGCGGCCGGCCGCCGCTGGGCTACTCCCGGCACCTCGACACGCCCCAAATGCTGGCGGCGGTGCGGATCGCGCTCGACGCGGGCGCCGACGTCAACGCCGCCAACGCCGCCGGTCGAACCGCGATGCACGGCGCGGCGGCCCTCGGGTCGACCCCGCTCATCGAGCTGCTGGCCGAGCGCGGGGCCCGGGTCGACGTGGAGGACGACGAGGGCCGAACGCCGCTCGACCTGGCCGCGGGCGGCGGCTACGAGGAGTCGGAAGCGGACGGCGCGGCCGCGCTGCTGAGGGACCTGGCGGAGCGATAGCGCCGCCGCCGCGCGGCTCGTCGCGGGCGCCGTGGAGAACGATCGTGTCTGAGATTCCCGCCGCGGGCACCGGACCGGGCATGCAGACTGCCAGCATGAACGACCCCGTCGAGTCCGCGTCACGTCTGCCGGCGGGCGCCCGGTTCCACCGCTGCGCCTTCCAGATCAACCCGCACCATTACGCCGGCACGTACCGCGGCAAGGCATCGCCGCTCGGCGAGGCGGATTACGTGGCGGCACTGCTCGACAAGGCGAAGGAACTCGACATCACGGTGCTGGCGGTGACGGATCACAACAACGTGAGCGGCGTGGAGTCCATCCGAACCGAGGCTCGGCGACGAGGGATTCACGTGTTTCCCGGCTTCGAGTTGACCTCGACCGAGGGCATTCACGTACTCTGCCTCTACCCGCCGGATGAACCCGCTGACCAGCTCGAGCGTTTTCTGGGCGAGTTCGGCGTCCGTGCCACGACGGCAACGAGCGCTCCGTGCAAGAAGCCCTTCTCGGACGTCCTGGAGGACGTGCGCAGTCAGGGCGGCGTCGCGATTGCCGCGCACGTGACCGGCGCCGGCGGATTGTTCCAGGTGCTTCGGGGGCAGCCGCGGATCCGGGCCTGGCGGGACCGGAACCTCCACGCCGTGCAGATTCCGGGCCCGGTGGCGGACCTGCCCGAGGACGTCCGACACATCGTACAGAACCGCAACCCGGACTACGCCCGGAAGCACGCGCCCGAAGAGGATCTTGCCCTTGCCGTCGTCAACGCCCGCGACGTTGCGGCGCCGGATGACCTCGCCGAACCGTCCGCGACGTGCTGGGTGAAGATGTCCGAGATCGGCATCGAGGGCCTGCGGCAGGCGTTCCTGGACCCGAGGTCGCGGATTCGACTGCACGGCGATGCCGAGCCCGACGAGCATGCCGAGCTCGTCGCGATGGCCTGGCAGGGGGGTTTTCTCGACGGCGCCGCGATCCACTTCAACCCGAACCTGAACGTGCTGGTGGGCGGCCGCGGGGCCGGCAAGTCGACGGTGGTCGAGAGCCTGCGGTGCGTGCTCGGCCTGACGCCGCTCGGCGACGAGGCCCGGGCGAGCCATGCCGGCATTCTGAAGCACGTGCTCAGGAACGGCACCAAGGTGTCGCTGGTCGTCCGCTGCCGTCGTCCGAGCCCCCGCGACTACCGCATCGAGTGCACGATCCCGAACGCTCCCGTCGTGCGCGACGCGCACACGGGGGAGGTGCTGAGCGTTACGGCGGCGGACGTCTTCCCCGGCATCGAAGTCTACGGCCAGCACGAGATATCCGAGCTGACCAGGAGTCCGCAGAAGCTCACTGGGCTGCTCGGACGGTTCGTGCAGCGGGACGAGTCGCTTGCCGCCCGGAAGCGGGAATTGCGCCAGCAGTTGAAGCGCTCGCGGGAGGGCCTCATCCAGGCGCATGAAGAACTGGCCCGGATCGACGAACGACTCGCCGCCCTGCCGGGACTCGAAGAGACGCTGAAGCGGTATCGGGACGCGGGCCTGGAGGACGATCTCCGGGAACGGAGCTTGCTGGTGCGGGAGGAGCGTGTGCTGGCTGCCGTATCCGAGCGGCTGGAGCCAGTGCGGTCGTGCCTGGACATGTTGCGGCAGGAGTCGCCAATCGACAGGACCTTCCTGTCACCGGACGCATTGAAGGAACTGCCAGGTCGGGAGATTCTGGCCCGTGCGGATCGGGTGCTGGAACAGTTGAACGCGGATCTTGAAGAAGTGCAGCGGGCTTTCGAAGCGACCATCGGCAAGGCCGAACGCGGAATCCGTGAGGTTCACGAACGGTTCGAGACGCGCCGGGCCGGCGTGCAGTCCGCCTATGAGAAGAAGCTGCGCGAGCTCCAGAAATCCCGTATCGACGGCGAGGAATTCATCCGGCTCCGCCGCCGGATCGAAGAGTTGCGCCCCCTGCGGGAGCGGCAGGCATCCTTGAGGCGCACGGAGGCGGCCCATCAGGCGCGGCGCCGGAACCTGCTGGCGGAATGGGAGGACACGAAGGCGGAGGAGTTTCGGGCGCTGGAGCGCGCCGGCAAGAGCGTCACCAGGGAGCTCCTGGGGCGCGTGCGGGTTCGGGTCGAGTTCGGAGGAAACCGCGAGTCGCTGATTCAACTGCTTCGCGAACAGGTGGGCGGACGACTGTCCGAGGCGATCGACACGCTGCGCCGCGCCGACAAGCTGTCGCTGAGCGCGTTCGCGCAGGCGTGTCGGCAGGGCGAGGATGCCCTTGGGAAGGAATTCGACATCTCCGGAGCGCAGGCGCGTCGTCTGGCGCAGGCCACCGAAGCCGTCCTGATGCAGGTCGAGGAGCTCGACCTCCAGTCCACCACGAAGATCGAGCTCAACATCGCCGCTCAAGGTGAGACCGAGAACTGGCAGGCGCTGGATCGACTGTCCACCGGCCAGAAGGCGACCGCCGTCCTGCTCCTCCTGCTGCTGGAATCGGATGCGCCGCTCGTGGTCGATCAGCCGGAGGACGACCTCGACAACCGGTTCATCACGGAGGGGATCGTGCCGCGCATGCGCCACGGGAAGCGGCGGCGGCAGTTTCTGTTCTCCACGCACAACGCCAACATTCCCGTGCTCGGGGACGCCGAGCTCATTCTGGGTCTGAGCGCGGCGGGCGAGGCCGGCGCAGGGAACGCGACGATCGTTCCCGAGCACATGGGATCCATAGATGCCGGCCCCGTCAGGAAGCTCGTCGAGGAGCTCCTCGAAGGTGGGGAGGATGCGTTCGAACGGCGGCGCCGGAAGTACGGCTTCTGAGGCGTAACGGTGACGAAGACCGAGTTCCTCGAGCTGCTGGCCGCAGGCGAGAACTCCGGCGTCGAGTTCAAGACGGACAGCATCGAGAATCGCGCGCTTGCCAAGGAACTGGTCGCGCTCGCCAACCTGCAAGGAGGGCACGTTCTGCTTGGCGTGGACGATGATGGGAGCGTTCGCGGATTGTCCAGGACCGACGCGCCGACGGCGGCGGACGGTGGCGAGACGGGCCTCCGCAGCTACCGGCGCCTCGAGGAATGGGTGATGCAGTCGTGCCGGGACAAGATACGCCCGGAGATCATTCCCTACTTCGAAGTCCTGCGGGATGTGGTGCCCGGCCGCGACGCAGCGGTGGTCTCGATCAACCGCGGCTGGAGCGTCCACCACGTGTGGCACAACCAGCATCGCACCTACTACGTGCGGGTCGGTAGCCTGAGCCGCGAGGCGAGTCCGGAAGAGCTGGCGCGACTGTTTCAGCAGCGAGGCACCATTCGCCCGGAGCTTCGACCGGTGTCGGGCACGTCGATTGCGGGCCTGGACCGGCGCCGTCTCAACGACTATTTCGACCGGGTCCGCGGACAGGAAGTGCCGGCCGCGAACCCATCCGATGATTGGCGCAGGCAGATCGAGGAATGGGCCAGGGCCCAGGACGGACAACGATGGCGCGTTCTCGTCGAGGACCGGGAACGGGAATGGCATGCGGCCCGGGAGACCGAGTGGGAAAGGCTTCTCGTCAATACGGAGTTCCTGCACGAGGCGGACCCGCATCCGGCCACCGTCGCCGGACTGCTGCTGTTCGGCGTCAATCCCAGCCGGTTTCTGCCGCAGGCGAAGATCGATGCGGCGGCCTACTTCGGACCGGAAAAGGACTACGACACCAGGGAACGGGCCACGTTGCGCGGGCCGATCGTCCCCCTCATCGGCGCCGATGGCGGCCTGCTGGAGCCCGGCCTCGTGGATCAGGCCGTGGAGTTCGTCCGGCGGAACATCGAGACGGTGAGGCTGCAGGACGGGGTTCGCCGGGAAGAGCGGTGGGACTATCCCCCGGAAGCGGTGCGCGAAGTGGTCGTCAACGCGGTCGTGCACCGCGACTACCTGCTGTCCAGCACCGACGTCGAACTCAGCGTCTACTCGGACCGTCTGGAGGTCGTCAGCCCCGGCCGTCTGCCGAACGGCATCACGCCCGCGCGCATGCGCGCGGGCTGCCGCAGCGCCCGCAACGAGCTCCTGAAGGACGTGATGCGCGACTATGGCTATCTGGAGCACATGGGCATGGGCGTCTCGCGCAAGATCGTACGCGGCATGCGGGAGCACAACGGCACCGAGCCTGATCTCGTCGAGGACGGCGAGTTGTTCACGGTCCGGCTGTGGAAAGAGACGCGGGCGAACCTGACTTGATCGAGCGTCACTCGTCCCGCCGCCGCCCCCTCGACGTCGGCTTCCTGACCACCCGGCTGGCTGGCGCCCGAAGTTACGACCGCGTCGCCGGCTACTTCTCGTCGTCGATTCTCGAAGTGGCCGGCGAGGCGCTGGAGAGCGTGCAGGGGAAGATCCGTGTCGTCTGCAACTCTGCCCTGTCGCGAGACGACGTCGCGGTCGCCAAGGCCGCGCAGGCCGCCATGCGCCGCGAATGGTGCGACTCCCGCCCGGAAGACCTCGGCGACGCCGCCCGGCCGCGGTTCAGGCGACTCTACGACCTCCTGCGTTCCGGGAAGCTCGACGTTCGCGTGTTGCCGGACGATGTCTTCGGCCTGATCCACGGCAAGGCAGGCGTCGTCACGCTGGCGGACGGCCGGCGAACCTCCTTCCTCGGCAGCGCAAACGAGTCCGCGGCGGCGTTTCGCCTCAACTACGAGCTGATCTGGGAGGACGACTCGGCGGAAGCGGTGGCGTGGGTACAGGCCGAGTTCGACGCGCTTTGGTCATCACCCTTCGCGATCCCGCTCGCAGAGTTCGTCATCCGGGATCTTGATCGTCTTGCGCGCCGCGAGCTGATCGGGGAGGTCACGCGCTGGCGGGAGGCACCGGACCCGGCATCCGCGGTCGTGGAAGCACCCGTGTACCGGCGGGAAGTCGGCCTGTGGGAGCATCAGAAGCACTTCGTCAAGCTCGCCTTCGACGCGCATCGCGGACCGCACGGCGCGCGGTTCGTGCTGGCCGATCAGGTGGGGCTCGGCAAAACGCTGCAGCTCGCGATGGCGGCGCAGCTCATGGCGCTGGTCGGCGACGGGCCGGTGCTCGTCCTCGTGCCCCGGACGCTGATCTGGCAGTGGCAGGAGGAACTCGAGACGTTGCTCGGGCTGCCGTCGGCGGTCTGGACCGGCCGGCAATGGGTGGACGAACACGGCATCGAGCACCCGGGCGCCGACCCGGAATCGATTCGCCGCTGTCCGCAGCGCGTCGGCATCGTCTCCACCGGTCTGATTACCAGAGGCTCGGAGGCTGTGACGTGGCTGGCGAACATGCGCTTCGAGTGTGTCATCCTCGACGAGGCGCACCGGGCGCGCCGCCGGAACCTGGACGCCAAACGGGCGTTCGGGCCGGCGCAACCCAACAACCTCCTGACATTCATCCGGGAGATCTCCCCACGCACGAAGAGCCTGCTACTCGCGACTGCGACGCCGGTGCAGCTTCATCCGATCGAGGCGTACGATCTGCTCGATGCGCTCGCCCGCGGCTCGGACGCCGTACTCGGCAGTCCGGGCAGCCGCTGGCGCAACGCCCGCGCATCCCTCGCTCTGGTGTTGAGCATGACGTCTCCGCCCACCGAGTTTCATGAGCGGTGGGACTGGCTGCGCAACCCCTTCCCACCACGCTCGGAAGGGAGGGACTTCGAGATTCTCCGCCGGTCGCTGTCGCTCCCGGGTGAGGCCGCGTACGCGCCTGGGCGGGCCGTCGACGCGTTGCGTCCACCAGACCGCCAGCGCATCGAGGACGGTTTTCCGCGTTTCGTCGAGCATCACCATCCGTACATCCGCACGATCGTCGTGCGGACAAGGGACTACCTCGAAAAGACGATCGACCCGGAAACAGGCGAGCCTTACCTCACACCGGTCAAGGCGCGGCTGCACGGTGAGTCCGACGCGGACGCCATCCGGCTGCCGCCGTTCCTGGAGGACGCCTACCACCTCGCGGAGGAGTTCTGCCAACTGCTTGCGGAGCGCGCGAACACCGGGTTCTTCCGCACGCTTCTGCTGCGCCGCATCGGAAGCACGATAGAGGCCGGGCGTCGAACCGTCGAGAAGATCCTGCACGACTGGGAGCATGTCGACGAGTCCGAGGACGATGACGACTCGGCGGGCGAGGAACCCCTGCACGAATTCCGCACGCTGACCGGCTCGGAGCGCGACGTTCTCCAGCGCCTGCAAGGCGCCCTGGAGGCAAATCGCGAAAGGGACCCCAAGTACGCGGTCGTCCGCCGCGTTCTCGTCGATGATGGCTGGCTCCAGTCCGGTTGCATCGTCTTCAGCCAGTACTTCGACTCCGTGCAGTGGCTCGCGGAACAGCTCACCGGCGACATCCCGGACGAGCCAATCGGCATCTACGCAGGCGCGAACCGATCCGGCACGATGCGCAACGGAACGTTCGCGCGTTGCGGGCGGGAGGCGTTGAAAGACGCAGTGCGCCGGGGCGAGATGCGGCTGTTGCTCGGGACTGACGCGGCGTCGGAGGGCCTGAACCTGCAGCGGCTCGGCTCCCTCGTCAATCTCGATCTGCCGTGGAACCCCTCACGGCTCGAACAACGCGAGGGACGTATTCAACGCATCGGGCAGGTGCGGTCCGAGGTCGACGTGTACAACCTGCGCTACGCCAATTCGGTCGAGGATCGCGTGCGCGAGCTCCTCTCGGCGCGCCAGGAGAACATCTTCCGGCTCTTCGGCCAGTTGCCGGACACGCTCGAAGACGTGTGGGTCCGGGTGGCCCTCGGCCGGATCGAGGAGGCGAACGGACCATCGACGCGGTGCCGGAGCAGCACCCATTCCCACTGCGCTATCACGAGGTCAGGCGCGTGGACTGGGAGTCGTGCGCCCGCGTCCTCGCCGACGACGCCAAGCGCGCCGCGCTCGCCTGCGGTTGGAACAGCAGGCATCGCCGAGGATAGCCGCTGAGAAGGGGCAGGCGAACCTCGTGGTACAGTGGCGACGATGGCGGCGAAGCAGACGAGGACCGACGAGGGCGGGACGCGCCCCGGGCTCAAGCTGTCCGAATTCACCAACATGGTGCAGAACGGCTGGCCGGACGACGACATCTATCGGTTCATGATTCACGATCTGCCGCGGCGATTCCATGGACTGGACCGCGAGGCGCAACGCGCGGTGCTGGCCGAACGCCCACCCTTGACCGGCACCCGGTGGGACGCGCTGCTGGCGGCGACGGTCGAGCACGTCGCCCACCTGCACGGATTCGACCACCCGGCCTGGGTGGACGAACCGGGCCGGTTCACCGCGCCGACGTGGATTCCGTTGCGAGAAGATCGCGCGACCATCGGCGACGCCGCCTGGTGCCCCGGCGCGTTCCTGAGACATGGCGCCCTCGTCGATCCGCGCAGCCTGGACCGACGGGGCGGCGAGATCCATGTCTGGGCCCCTTGACCGGAACCGGTTGCGGGAACTGTTCGACGCCCTCTCGACGGAGTTGCGGGAGCAGGGCCACCGTGCGCACATCTACATCGTCGGAGGCGCGGCGATGGCGCTGTGCTTCGACAGCCGGCGCAGCACCCGTGACGTCGATGCGCGCATCAGCAGCGGGCACGGCCCCGTGACGCAGGCGGCACGGCGCATCGCTCGACGCGAGGGACTCCCCGAATTGTGGTTGAACGAGCAGGCCACGATGTACATGCCGAGTACGCCGGATACGCATGCGCCGACGGTGTACGACTCGCCGTCCCTCGTCGTGACCGGGGCATCGGCCGAGCACGTCCTGGCGATGAAGCTCGAATCGGGACGGGCCGAGGATCAGGACGACATCAGGACGCTGGTCAGGCATCTGAAGCTGACCGAGTGCGCCGAGGCCGAAGCGATTCACCGCTCGACGTTCCCGGAGGGACGAATCCGAAGGCTGGCGAGAGAAGCGCTACGGGACGCGGTCAACGAGACCACGGACTGAACCAGGGCGCCCCGGCTCAGAGGTTACGGCGTGCGGTCATACCCGGCAAGATGCTGATCGAGTGCCCACACTCGGACCCGGCGGCCGGGGTGCAGAGCGCAGGTGCGCTTCCACGCCTGGATGATCGACAGATCCACCATGCCTGCACCTCGCATTGCGGAATCCGGGAAGCTCTCCAGCCATTCCATCAACTGCCCGGTGTCCGGCAACGGTAGCAGCGCCCACGGCGCCCGTCCCGCGAGGGCCTCACTCACTCGGTCCCGGAACACCTCCGCGCGGCTTCTTCGCTGACGACCGTCGCGCACGTCGGCAATGTGATTGCCGGTCTCGAAGACCGCGCCCATAGGCAGCAGCAGGTTGGCTCCAGCGTCAACCAGCTCGCCGAACTCGTCCAGAACGGCGTTGCGATCTTGATTGAAACCGGGCACGTCGAGCACGTTCAGCAACACGCTGGTGTCGACGATGATGATTGGCGGCATGACGACGACGGTGGACTGGTCCTGCCGATCAACCGGTCTGCGTCCGGAGATCGCTCAGCCACTCGTGGGCGCGGCGCTTCCGATCCTCTGAGCCGGGATGTTCCTTCACGAAGCGTTCGATGAGTCCGCGCGTCATCAGATGGCCGACCGAACCTTGCGCGATGAGCTCGGGATAGTCCGGCAGATCCGTCAGACGAACCAGTCGGCTCGTCCCGTCCTGCGGGCTCCGGTAACAGAACACCACGTTGGGTACGGCATCGTCCGGCAAGGCGTCCAGCAGAGCGGGATTGTGGCTGCTGATGAGCACCCGGAGGTTGCGTTCCTTCGCGATGCGCGACATCTGATTGAGAAGCCGCCCGGCTCGGCTTGGATGCACGCCGTTGTCGATCTCTTCGATTACGACGAGGGCACCACGGGCTGACAGGATGGCGGCCGCGATCGCCAGCACACGAAGCGTGCCGTCCGACAGGAGGCTGGCGTCGTACGTTGTGCTGCTCCCGCCAAACGTCTCGGTGAGCGTGACCATGACATCGCCTCGAGGCGTCTCGATAAAGTCGATCTCCGTGATGTCCTGCTCGGGTAATGCCCGGACAAACTCAATCAGTTCGGCCTTGTTCTTCTGCTCCTGACACAGGTTGTACAGCACGGCCGAGAGGTTCCTGCCGCTCTCCGCCAGGTTCCGCTCCGTCTTGAAACTGTAGCTCCGCATGAGCGACGGGCGCGGATCGAGCAAGGTGATGGTGGAGAGCTGCTCGTGAAACCGCCGGGTCGCCGCCGGGATCTCCTGTTGGGCCTTCGTGTGACCGCCGTAGAACCTCGCCGAGCTCATGAGCTGGCACAACACGGCGGTCTGATCGCTGCACCGGATCTGCGGCTTCTTGCCGCCTCGCGCGAAGTTGTTGTACGCGACCCACATGTCGCCCAACGCGCCCGTCGATGGCGTAACGACTTCGAAGAGCGGGGCGTACGAGGTTGTACCGGTTCCGGTTAGCCGTTCATCCCTGATGTGCAGATCGCCGTCATCGCGCACTTCGACCGTGATCGAATAACGATTCCAGTCGAACGTCGCTGTTCGGCAAGACAGCGAGAAGGCGCGCTCTCCTCTGCACGCAAGATCGCCGACGTTGCCGCGTATCCCGCGATCCTCCTGCAGAGCGTGTCGGATCGACCCGAGCCGGTCGCCCGCGGCTATCCAGGACAACAGGCGCATCGCTTCGATGGCGTTGCTCTTGCCCGACGCGTTCGCGCCAACCAGGGCGGTCAACGGCGCAAGCTGCAGCGTGGCGCCGTGATAGCTCTTGAAGTTCTCTATCGTGAAGCTGGACAGCATCGGCGCATCCCCAGATCGTGTCGCGCGGCGGCTCCACGACCCGGCTTGACTCTACGCGCACCTGCGGCCACGCGACGCCGGCCGGCGCGAAGCCGGCTGCCGCACGGGGAGAGATGGTGCCGGTGCAGGGACTTGAACCCCGGACCTAGCGGATATGAGCCGCTCGCTCTAACCAGCTGAGCTACACCGGCACGCTGCAAACGGCCAGCAGCAATCCATTATAGCGAAGGCGCCCGCAGCCGCACGCCCGCGGCACCTACACGATCAGCATCGCGTCGCCGTAGCTGTAGAAGCGGTAGCGCCGTGCGACCGCTTCGGCGTACGCCGCCAGCAGCGGCTCGCGGCCGGCGAACGCGCTGGCCAGCACGACCAGCGACGAGCGCGGCAGGTGGAAGTTGGTGAACAGCGCGCCCACGACGTGGAAGTCGAACCCGGGGGCGATGTACAGGTCCGTCGACCCCGAGCCGGCGGCCAGCCGTCCGGCGCCGCGCTGGCCCGCCGCCTCGAGCACCCGCGTGGTGGTCGTCCCGACGGCCACGATCCGCCGGCCCTCGTCCAGCGCGGCGTTGATGGTGCGCGCCGCGGCCGGGGTGATCTCGAACGGCTCCGCCGCCAGGCGGTGCGACTCGACGTCCTCGCCGCGGATCGGCTGGAAGGTGCCGTAGCCGACGTGCAGCGTGATGGCGGCGCGGGCGACGCCGCGCGCCGCGAGCGCCGCGAGCAGCTCGGTCGTGAAGTGCAGCCCCGCCGTCGGGGCGGCCACGGACCCGCGCGCCCGCGCATACACCGTCTGGTACCGCTCGCGGTCGCCCGCCGCGGGGGACCGCTTGATGTAGGGGGGCAGCGGGACCTGCCCGATCGCGTCGACCGCCGCATCCACGTCCCGGCCGTCGCCGGCGGTCAGCCGCACGGTGCGCCGGCCGTGGAAGTGACAGGCCAGCACCTCGAGCCGCAGCCGGCAGCCGGCCGCCTCGAACACGGCGCGCGCGCCCTCCCTGAGCTTCTGCCCGGGGTGCAGCAGGACGTCCCAGCGCTCGTCGTCGAGGCGCGCGAGCAGGAGGCACTCGACGCTGCCCCCGCTCGGGTCGCGGCGTCCGAGCAGGCGCGCCGGGTACACGCGGGTGTCGTTGACGACCAGCACGTCGCCCGGCTCGAGCAGCGCGGGCAGGTCGGCGACCCGCTGGTGCGTGGACTGCCCGCTGCGCCGATCGAGCCGCAGCAGGCGGGCCTGGTCGCGCCGCGGGTGCGGCTCCTGCGCAATCAGCTCGGGCGGCAGGTCGTAGTCGAAGTCCGAGGTCGGCGTCGGCAACCGGCTGTGCTCGGCAGTCCGCGGGCCGTCAGTAGGCCCACCGCAGCAGGACCGCGCCGACCGTGAAGCCGGCGCCCACCGCGGCCAGCAGCACGCGGTCGCCCTTCTTCAGGCGGCCCTCCGCGAGCGCATCGGCCAGCGCGAGCGGAATGGTCGCGGCCGTGGTGTTGCCGTAGCGGTCGATGTTGATCACGACCTTGGAGGCGTCGAGGCCGAGACGCTCGGCGCTGCTGGTGATGATCCGCCGGTTGGCCTGGTGCGCCACGAAGAGGTCGACGTCGGCCGCGCTCATCCCGTTCTGCGTGAGCACCCGGCGGCAGGCCTCCTCCATCTTGCGCACGGCGAACTTGAAGACCGTCGCGCCGTCCTGGCGCACGTAGTGCATCCGCTTCTCGACCGTCTCGTGCGTGGCCGGGTGCAGGCTGCCCCCCGCGGGCATGCACAGCGCCGGCCCGCCGCTGCCGTCCACCTCGTGGGCGAAGTCCAGCAGGCCGACGCCCGGCTCGGTCGCCGGCGAGATGACCACCGCGCCGGCCCCGTCGCCGAACAGGACGCACGTGGCGCGATCCTGGTAGTCGATGATCGAGGACATCACGTCGGCCCCGATCACCAGGGCGTGCTCGTGGGCGCCTGTCGCGACGAGCTGCGCGCCGGCGGTCAGCGCGTACGTGAACCCGGAGCAGGCCGCGCCGAGATCGAAGCCCCAGGCGTTGGACGCCCCGATCTTCGTCTGCACGAGGCAGGCCGTGCTGGGAAAGAACATGTCGGGGGTCGTGGTCGCGACGACGATCACCCCGATGTCGTCCGGGGTCAGGCCGGCCTGCTCGAGCGCCCGCGAGGCGGCCTGCCGGGCCAGGTCCGAGGTGGCCGTGCCTTTGTCCACGACGTGCCGCTGGCGGATTCCCGTGCGCTGCAGAATCCACTCGTTCGAGGTGTCGACCAGCTTCTCGAGATCGGCGTTCGTCAGCAGGCGGGGCGGCACGTAGGTCGCCAGCGCGGCAATCCGGGTGCCGCGGAGCTGCGTGCCGCCGTACAACCTGCCGCCGCGTCCGTTCGTCACGCGTCTCCGCCCCTTTCCGCGGCCCCGCCGTTCACCAGAGCCGCGCGCTGCGCTCGGGCCCGGGCCTCCCGAAGTAGTTGTACGCCCGTTCGGTGGCGACGCGACCCCGCGGGGTGCGGTCGATGAAGCCGGTCTGAATGAGGAACGGCTCGTAGATGTCCTCGATGGCTTCCTTTTCCTCGCTGATCGCCGCCGCGATGCTGCTGAGGCCGACCGGGCCGCCGCCGAACTTGTCGATGATCGCCTCGAGCAGGCGCCGGTCGGCTTCGTCGAAGCCGTTGTCGTCGACCTCGAGCAGCTCCAGCGCGCGGCGGGCGACGTCGAGGTCGATCGCGCCGTCCGCGCGGACCTCGGCGTAGTCGCGCACGCGCCGCAGCAGGCGGTTGGCGACACGCGGCGTCCCGCGGGCGCGCCGGGCGAGCTCCCGCGCCGCCGGCTCGTCGATCGGCACCCCCAGGATGCGCGCCGAGCGCGTCACGATCTCGCGCAGCTCGTCCTGCGTGTAGAAGTCGAGCCGATGCACGATGCCGAACCGGGCGCGAAGGGGCGCGGTGAGGAGGCCGGCGCGCGTGGTCGCGCCGACCAGGGTGAACCGCTGCAGCGGCACCTTGACCGACCGCGCGCTCGGGCCCTGCCCGATCATGATGTCCAGCTCGTAGTCCTCCATGGCCGGATAGAGGATCTCCTCGACGACCGGGCTCATGCGGTGGATCTCGTCGATGAAGAGGACATCGTGCTGCGCGAGGTTCGTGAGCAGCGCGGCGAGGTCGCCCGCCTTCTCCAGCACGGGCCCGGACGTCGCCCGGACCTGCACCCCGAGCTCGCCGCCGACGACGTAGGCGAGCGTCGTCTTGCCCAGCCCGGGCGGCCCGTAGAGCAGGACGTGGTCGAGCGCCTCGCCGCGCTTGCGGGCCGCGGCGATGGACACGGTCAGGTTCTCGCGCACGCGCTCCTGGCCGACGTAGTCGGCGAGCGTGCGCGGCCTGAGACCGGCCTCGTACTGCTCCTCCTCGCCGACCGGCGCCGCGCTGACGACCCGTTCCGTTGTCACGATCCCCAGTCTCGGCCTGCGCTCAGCCCGCCAGCTCGCGCAGCGCGCGCCGCAGCGTCCGCTCGAAGCCGGCCGCTCCCGCCTGGCGGGCGGAATCGAGCGCGCGCTCGGCCGCTGAACGATGGTACCCGAGGTTGAGCAACGCCGACAGCACGTCCGCGCGGCCGTCGTCGTCCGTCGCTCCCGACTCATCGCCCTCGGACGCGTGAAGACCCGCGGCGGCGAGCCGATCCTTCAGCTCCAGACCGATCCGCTCGGCCGTCTTGCGGCCGACGCCGGGAATCCTCGTGAGCCGGGCGACGTCGCCGTGGCGCACCGCCTGGATGAAGTCGGGGGGCTCCATCCCGGACAGCACGGTCAGCGCCAGGCGCGGGCCGACGCCGTTGACGGCGATCAGGTGCTCGAAGAGCTGGAGCTCGAGCGCCGTGGCGAAGCCGAACAGCGCCAGCGTGTCCTCGCGCACGTGCGTATGCACGCGCAGCGTCACCTCCGCGCCGGTTTCGCCGAGGCCGTAGAAGGTCGAGAGCGGCACGTGGAGCTCGTACCCGACGCCGTGCACGTCGACCACGATGCGGTTGGGCTGCTTGTCGCCGAGGCGGCCGCGCAGGTATCCGATCATGCTACCCGCGCGGGACGTAGCGCCGCCAACTGCGCGCGCCGGGGGCCGGGGCCGGGCGCCGTCGCGCCGGGCCGTTCGAGTGCGCGTGGCAGACGGCCACCGCCAGGGCGTCGGAGACGTCCAGCGGCGCGGGGGGCTGCTCCATCCCCAGCAGCAGCGCCACCATCTGCTGGACCTGGCGTTTCTCGGCGCGGCCGTAGCCCACCACCGCCTGCTTGACCTCGGCCGGCGTGTACTCGCAGATCGTGATGCCGGCCGCGGCCGCCGCCAGCATCAGCGCGCCGCGGACATGCCCCAGGACCAGGGCGGAGCGGACGTTCCGCGCGTAGAACAGGTCCTCGAGCGCCACGACATCCGGCCGGTGCCGCGCCAGCAGCTCGGCCAGTCCGCGGTGCACGACCAGCAGCTTCTCCGCCAGGGGTAAGCTCGGGGGCACGGTGACCGCACCGCAGTCGACGACGTGGTGCCGGCCGCCCTCCGTCTCGATGCAGCCGTAGCCGGTGCGCTGGGAGCCGGGGTCCACCCCGAGTATTCTCACGCCAACGACGCCTCGATCTCCTTGGCGTCGATGTCGAAGTTCGACCAGACGTGCTGCACGTCGTCGTGGTCCTCCAGCACGTCCATCAGCTTCAGGATCTGGCGCGCGGGGGCGCCCTCGAGCTTCACGTAGTTCTGCGGCAGCATGGCGAGCCGCGCGCTCACCGGCTCGACCCCCGCCTGCCTGACGGCCTCGAGGACGGCCTCGTACGCCTCCGGGGCCGTCACGACCTCCCAGGCGTCATCGTCCTCGCGAAAGTCGTCGGCGCCGGCATCGATGGCCACGGTCATGAGCGCCTCCTCGTCGACGCCGTCCTTGTCGACGACGAGATGCCCGTGCTTCGTGAACATCCAGGCCACGCTGTTGGCGGTGCCGAGATTGCCGCCGTGCTTCGACAGCAGGTGCCGGATCTCGCCCACCGCGCGGTTGGTGTTGTCGGTCAGCACCTCGATCAGGAGCGCGGCGCCGCCGGGACCGTAGGCCTCGTACGTCACCTCCTCGTAGGAGACCCCGGGCTCCTCGCCCGTACCGCGCCGGATGGCCCGCTTGATGTTGTCGGCCGGCATGTTCGCCGCCTTCGCGTCGGCGACCACCGTGCGCAGGCGCGGGTTGCTGTCCGGGTCGCCGCCGCCGTCGCGGGCGGCAACCGTCAGCTCCTTGATGATGCGGGTGAACACCTTGCCGCGCTTGGCGTCGGCAGCCCCCTTCTTGTGCTTGATCGAGTGCCACTTGGAATGGCCTGACATGGGAAATGCTCTCCGGCTGCATGAACGACGGGAGATGCGAGGCCGGGACGCGCGACAGCCGTCCGGGCTCGCGACGACCGGCATTCATTATGGCAGAAGTCGCCGCGCGGGCGCGATCCGACCGGCGCGGCACGAGCGGTTATGATAAGGGTTGCCGGCGGGTGCGCGGCGATGGCCGGCAGGATAGACCATGTCCCTGATACCTGACTGGGCCCCCAACGTTCATCCGCTGGTCGTGCACTTTCCGATCGCCCTGCTGGCCGCCGGGCTCGTGGTCGACCTGCTCAGCCTGCTCATGCGGCGGCGGCCGGCGCTCAGGCACACGGCGACCTGGCTCTACTGCGGCGGCGCCGCCACCGCCGGCCTGGCCTACCTGAGCGGCGAGCGCGGCGCGGACGCGATGCTGCTGCCCGCCCAGGTCGCGCCGCTCGTGAGCGAGCATGCCGACTGGGCGTTCCGGACGACGTTGTTCTTCACCTTCTTCGCCGCGGTGCGCCTGGCCGTCTCGTACGTCCTGCCGCCGCGGCCGGCGGTCCTCTGGGCGGCGTTCGTCGCGGCCGTGATCGGCGTCGGGATGCTGAACGAGACGGCGGAGCGCGGCGGGCTGCTGGTCTATCAGCACGGGCTGGGCGTGCAGGCCATCACCACCGACGAGTCGGTCGACGAGCTCCTCGCGGCAGCCGGCGCAGAGCCGACGGACCCCGGCATCATCGACCTGCAGGGCGGCTCGTGGGTGTGGCGGCCGGTCCAGGGCGCCCCGGCCGTGCTCGCGGATCAGTTCACCTGGCTGCGAGGCGACGCTTCGGGTCTGGCGGCCGAGATGGTGGACGACCAGGAAAAGGGCCCCGTGCTGAGCCTCGCCGCCCGGGAAGCGGGAGCGCTGTTCGTCACCGGCGGCGAGCTCGACGCCGCCCAGGCGGACGTGTACGTGAACCTGGACGGATTCGACGGCGAGCTGCAGCTCGTCCTCCACGCGCAGGACGACCGCACGTTCGACTTCTTCTCCATCGCCGGCGCGACCGCGACGCTGGGCCGGATGGAGGACGGCACGCCGACGGTCTTTGAGGAGGGCTCGTTCGACGCGTCGGGCTGGCTGTTCCTGCGCCTGTTCGGCGGCGACGGGCACTTCCGGGGCTACGTGAACGGCGACCTGCTGACGCACGGGCACGCCGACGACCTGGCGCCCGGCCGCTTCGGCCTGCGAGTCGACGGCACCGGCACCCTCCTCGTCCAGCAGATCCAGGTGCAGGCCGTCGGCTGAAGCTCTACGGACGGCTGGAGTTGGCCCCAAGCCGCGCACGGCGCGGCTCGGCGGCGGTGGCGCGGGGCATTGGGGTCCCCGCGAAGCGCCGCCGGGGGTTCGGGGCAAATCCCCGTCTGAATGAAGCCGCGCACAGCGCGCCTCGGC
>CAYGCV010000014.1:0-24842 GCA_964348425.1 uncultured Vicinamibacteraceae bacterium
ATCATCGACAAGGTGGCGCGTATTGCTGTGCGCATCTCCGGGACAGCACACTAGCCGAACGACTCGAGGAAGCTGTTGATGAGGGTGTGGAAATCGCGGTCGCGCTTGCAGCGCTCGTCGATCTTGCGGATCGAGTGGATGACCGTGGAATGGTGCTTGCCGCCGAAGCTCTTGCCGATCTGGGGCAGCGAGGCGCCGGTGAGCGACTTGGCCAGGTACATGGCGATCTGCCGCGGGAGCGCGACCGCCTTGGAGTTGTTGCGCGACTTCAGATCGGCGACCTTGAGCTCGTAGCGGTTGGCGACGAATTTCTGCACCATGTCGATCGTGACGGCGTCGTCTCCGCGGTCGATGAGGTTTCGCAGCACCTCCTTGGCGAGCGACAGCGAGATCTCCAGGCCGGTGAGCGAGGCGTACGCGATGAGGCGGATCAGCGAACCCTCGAGCTCCCGGACGTTCGACTTGATCCGGCCGCCGATGTACAGGGCCACGTCGTCGGGCAGCGGCACGGCCTCCGCGCCGGCCTTCTTCTTGAGGATCGCGACCTTGGTCTCGAGGTCGGGCGGCTGGATGTCGGCGATCAGTCCCCATTCGAAACGGGAGCGCAGGCGCTCCTCGAGCGCGGGGATCTCGGCCGGCGGGCAGTCGCTGCTGATCACGATCTGCTTCTGCGCGTCGTACAGCGAGTTGAACGTATGGAAGAACTCGGTCTGCGTGCCCTCCTTGCCCGCCAGGAACTGGACGTCGTCCACCAGCAGGACGTCCATGCTGCGATACCGCTCCCGGAAGTCCAGGATGCGGTCGTACCGGACGGCGTTGATCATCTCGTTCATGAACCGCTCGGACGAGATGTAGCTCAGCCTGAGGTGCGGCGACTGGCTGAGGAGATACTGGCCGATCGCGTGCATCAGGTGGGTCTTTCCGAGACCCACGCCGCCGTAGATGTACAGGGGGTTGTACGAGCGCGACGGCGCCTCGGCGACGGCCAGGGCGGCGGCGTGGGCGAACTGGTTCGACGAGCCCACGACGAACGTGTCGAACGTGTAGCGCGGATTCAGCACGCCCGGCGTCGTGGTCGGAACCCCGGGGGCGCCGGGCGGCTCGGCCGCGGCCGGCGGGCCCTCGGCCTCCGCGGCGGTCACGAAGTCGATGCGGACGCCGCCGGGACGAATCTCGAGGGCCGCCTCGTTGATGACGCCGGCGTAGTGCTTCGCCAGCCAGTCGCGGAACTCGCTGTTCGGCACGCGGATCCGGAGGCGCTCGCCGTTCTCGTCCACGAGCGCCGTCGGCTTGAACCACGTGTAGTAGCTGTGGCGGTTTATCTTGGTTTCGACACGCGCGAGGATGTCGTTCCAGACGTTCTCTGCCATGGTGGTACCGTGACGTTCAGGAGACGAGCGCGCTGGGATCGGCCGGCGCCGGGGCGGCTTGAGTCCCTTCGGCGCGGCACGAGACAGGCGAACCGGGACCCCCTTCGAGCACCCTCAGATTTCCACAAACTTTTCCACAGGTGTGGAAAACTGCAGGAAAACAAGGAGGCTTGCCCGGGAGCGGGCAGAATGTAGCATACCCGTTACGGGTCGCCAACCGTTGACACTGCCGACCAGGGTCGACTACGATTCACATCCCGTGCGCCTTCGGGACGCGCGGACCGTTCGCACGGAGTCGCGGGGGGCCAACCAGGATGAAGCGCACGTATCAGCCGAACCGCCGGCGCCGGAAGCGCACGCACGGCTTCCGCAAGCGGATGAGCACCAAGAGCGGGCGCCTCATCCTGAAGAGTCGGCGGGCCAAGGGACGCCGGCGGCTGGCGGTCTCTTGAGCCGGACGTTGACCCGCCGGGAGCGCCTCCGGACCCGGCCGGAGTTCCTCGCGGTGCAGCGCCGCGGCGCCCGCAGCCGCGGGCGTTACCTGACGCTGCTCGGCCTGCCGAACGGCCTGGACGTCACCCGCCTGGGCGTCGTGGCGTCGCGGCGGCTCGGCAAGGCGTTCCGCCGGAACCGGTCCAAACGCCTGGTCCGGGAGCTCTTCCGTCTCAACAAGCGCCGCGCCGGATTCGATCTCGTCGTGCTGCCGCGCCCGGAGCTGTGCGAGGCGGCGTTCGACGCGCTGCAAGCCGACTACCGGAACGTGCTGCGACGATTCGAGCGATCTCATGGTTGACCCCGGCCGCGCGGCGAGATGGGTGGCGGGCCTGCCCGCCACCGGGTTGCTGGGCGCGATTGCCGCCTATCGGGTGCTGCTTGCGCCGCTGTTCGCGGGGTCCTGCCGCTTCGTTCCCTCGTGCTCCGCGTACGCCCGGGAGGCGATTGCCAGGCACGGCGCGCTGCGGGGCAGCCTGCTGGCGGCGTGGCGCCTGGCGCGCTGCCAGCCGCTCTGCCGGGGCGGGCTCGACCAGGTGCCCGGCCCGAAGCTGCGCTGATCACGGCGCCGAGCACGACGCGTCATGGAGAGAAGGGTTCTCCTCGCCGTCTTCCTGTCCTTCCTGGTTCTCTACATCTACCAGGCGCTGGTCGGACCACCGCCCGAGCGCACCGGGGCCGGGCCTCCCGCGTCACCGGCGGCGCCGGCGACGCCGGCCGAGTTGCCTCCGCCGCCGACGGTCGCCGCGGATGGGCTCGCCGCTCCCGCTGCGGCCGTGCCGGCTGCCGGCGACCCGGGCCGCGTCGCGGCGGATCCGCTGGTCGCGGACACGGAGGCGCGCGAGATCGTCGTCGAGAGCGACTGGTTCAGGGCCGTCTTCGCCAACCGCGGCGCGGAGCTGCTGAGCTGGCAACTGGCGGACTACCTCGACGAGGGTCGGCCCGTGGACCTCGTGCCGCGGGACCTGCCGCCGGGCGCGCCCGCGCCGTTCGCGCTGGCGTTCGAGGACGAGCAGTTGACCCGCCTGGCCGGTGAGGCGCTCTACCGGCCCAGCGCCGGCCGCGTGCGGCTTGCCGATCGAACGGAGACGCTGACGTTCGACTACGAGGACGCCGGGGGGCTGCGGATCCGCAAGACCTTCCGGTTCGATCCGTCGTCGAGCCCGTACCTGATCACGCTGGCGGTGGAGGCGGCGCTGGGGGCGGAGCCGCTCAACCCCGCGTTGCGCTGGGGTCCCGCGCTCGGCGGCGGCGAGCACACGACCTCGGGGTTCGCGTTCCGGCAGGGGCCCCGCGGCGTCGTGTACGGCCGGCTGCTGGAAGACGGCGTCATCGCCGAGCTCGAAGTCACCCGCCCAGCGGCGTCCGACGTGGCGGCGCAGCCCACCTACCAGGGCCAGATGGCGTTCGTGGGCGTCGACAACCACTACTTCCTGGCCGCGGCGCTGCCCGGGGTGCAGGAGGCGACGGTTCGATACCGCGCCGTACCGCTTCCCCCCCGGACGGTGGACGGCGAGCCGCGGGAGCTGATGGCGTTCGACCTGCGGCTGGCCGGCGGTCCGGACGGCCTGCCCTTCTACCTGGGGCCGAAGGACTTCGACATCCTGGAAGCCGCGGACCCGGCGCTGCCGCGCGCCATCGAGTTCGGCTTCCTGTCCTGGCTGGTGGTTCCCCTGCACCGGTCCCTGAGCTGGGTGCATGCCGGCGTCGGCAACTGGGGGCTCTCCATCATCATCCTGACCATCCTGATCAACATCGTCATCTTCCCGCTGCGGCACAAGAGCGTCGTGTCGATGCGCAAGATGCAGGAGCTGCAGCCGGAGATGAAGGCGATTCAGGAGCGCTACAAGCACCTGAAGGCGAGCGATCCGGACAAGCAGAAGATGAATCAGGAGGTCATGGCGCTCTACCGTGACCGCGGCGTCAACCCGGCGAGCGGCTGCCTGCCCATGCTCGCGACGATGCCGATACTGTTCGCGTTCTACCGGTTGCTCACGATGGCGATCGAGATTCGCGGCGCGCCGTTCCTGCTCTGGATCGAGGACCTGTCGGTGCACGATCCGCTGTACATCACGCCGCTCGTGATGGGCGCGTCGATGGTCCTGCAGCAACGCCTGACGCCGACCCAGGTCGACGCGATGCAGCAGCGGATGATGATGCTGATGCCGGTCGTCTTCACGTTCATGTTTCTCTGGGCCCCGAGCGGACTCGTGCTCTACTGGCTCACGAGCAACGTGCTGGGGATTGGCCAGCAGGTGATCACGAACCGCGTGATCGGGCCGCCGAAGGTCCGTACCGTGCGGCCGCCGGCCGAGCGTCGCGTCCGGAATCCGCGCCGGGACAAGGGCGGCAAGAAGGCCGCGGCGTCGGGCCAGGCGCCCGCGCGGTAGGACGGCGCGAACGGCGGGTGGCCTGGCCGGTCGGGAAGCGGAGCCGCGGGCTCCCGGAGCGAGGGCCGTGGGAAACGATCTGAGCGCGCAACTGGTCGGGTTCGTCGAGTCGGTCACGGCGGCCATGGGGCTCGAGTCGAAGGTCACGGTCGAGCCGATCGACGACGGGACCCGGATCGTGATCGCCGGCGACGGATGCGAGGTGTTCCTGCGCCGCCGGGCGGCCGCGCTCGATGCCATGCAGCATCTCGTCAACGCCGCGTTTCGCCGGCAGCATCCCGGCCGGCACATCGTGGTGGACTGCCTCGACTACCGCAAGGGCAAGGACGCCGAGCTGCGGGAGACGGCGCGGCTGCTTGTCGACCGGGCCCGCGCGACGGGCGAACCGCAGGAGATCGGCCCGCTCAATCCGTACGCCCGCCGCATCGTGCATCTGGCCGTCGCGGAGCTCCCGGGCGCGTCGTCGGAGAGCATCGGCGACGCGTTCACGAAGACGGTCGTGATCACCGCGGACGCCCCGGCCACCTGACGGGAGGCATGTACTCCCCCGACGACACGATCGTCGCGGTCGCGCCGCGCGACGCTGACCGCGGTGAGGGGCGCGTCGGGCCGCCTGGACCGCGTCCTCGCCACCCGCTTCCCCGCGCCCGCGTCGTACACCGGCGAGGATGTCGTCGAGATCAGCGGCCACGGGAGTCCCCTGCTGCTGCGGCTGATCGTCGAAGCGGTCGTCGCCGCCGGCGCCCGCCTGGCGGAGCCGGGCGAGTTCACCCTGCGGGCGTTCGTCAACGGCCGCCTGGACCTGGTGCAGGCCGAAGCGGTCGTCGATCTCGTCAACGCGGTGACGCCGCTGCAGGCGCGCGTCGCCTTCGACCAGCTCGAGGGCACGGTCACCGGGGCCATCGGCGAGATCGAGGCGGAGCTGTTCGACCTCGCGGCCCGCCTGGAGGCCTCGATCGACTTTCCCGACGAGGGCTACCATTTCGCCGCTCCTTCCGCGGTGGCCGCGGAAACGCAGGCGCTGCGCCGCCGGGCGGAGACTCTGCTCGCCGACGCGCGCCGCGGCCGGCTGGTCCGCGACGGGTGCCAGGTCGTCATCCTCGGCAAGCCGAACGTGGGCAAGTCGACCCTGTTCAATCGGTTGCTCGGCACCGCGCGCGCCATCGTGACGGAAGTGCCCGGCACGACCCGGGACCTGCTCACCGAGACGGTGGAGATGGAGGGCGTGCCGGTCACGCTCGTCGACACGGCCGGGATCCGCGCGACCGCCGATGCGGTCGAGTCGGCAGGCGTCGCGCGCTCGCGGGGTGCCCTGGATGTGGCCTCCGCGGTGCTGCTGGTGCTCGATCGGTCGCGGCCGCTGGGACCGGAGGACCACGAGCTGCTGCGGGCGACCCGCTCGGCAGGCCGTGTCCTCGTTGTCAACAAGACGGATCTGCCGGCGCGCTGGGCTATCGGCGAGCTGCCGGCCGAGAGCCCCGTCGTGCCCGTGTCCCTGCGGGCGGAGCCCGCCCTCGGGGACCTGCGGGCAGCCGTGACGGACGTGCTGTGGGCCGGCGAGCCGCTCCGCGATACGCCGCTGCTCTCCAACCTGCGCCACATCGGCCTGGTTGAGCGGGCGGCCGCCGCGCTGGCCCGCGCCGCCGAGGCCGCCGCCGCCGCCGCGCCGGAGGAGCTGGTGCTCGCAGACCTGCAGGACGCGCGCGCCGCGCTCGAGGAGGTGACGGGGAAACGCACGTCGGACGATCTGCTGCAGCACATCTTCGCGCAGTTCTGCATCGGGAAGTAGGGGCGCGGTCCGCAGGAATGGACAGGTTCGACGTCATCGTCATCGGCGCCGGGCACGCCGGCTGCGAGGCGGCCTACGCGGCGGCGCGCATGGGCTGCCGCGTGGGCCTGTGCACGCTCTCGCGCGAGACCGTGGCCCACATGCCGTGCAACCCGGCGATCGGCGGGACCGCGAAGGGGCACCTCGTGCGCGAGATCGACGCGCTCGGCGGCCTGATGGGCGTGGCCATCGACGCGACCGGCATTCAGTTCAAGCTGCTCAACCGCAGCCGCGGGCCCGCCGTCTGGTCGCCCCGCGCGCAGGCGGACAAGCGGCGCTACGGGGCCTGGGTGCGCGACGAGCTCGACCGGCAGCCCGGGATTCGGTGGGTGACCGGCCGGGCGGGTCGGATCCTCGCCGAGCATGGCGCCGCGACCGGCATCACGCTCGAAGACGGCGACCGGCTGGCCTGCAAGGCGGTGGTGGTCACGACCGGGACGTTCCTCAACGGGCTGATCCACATCGGGCCCGAGACGCGCTCGGCCGGCCGGGCCGGCGAGCCTGCGTCGCACGAGCTCGCGGAGTCGCTCAAGGCGCTGGGGTTCCGCTGGGGCCGCCTGAAGACCGGGACGCCGCCGCGGCTCGACCGGCGCAGCATCGACTTCGGACGGTTCGAGCCGGCGCCGGGCGATGCGCGGCCGGTGCCGTTCTCGTTCATGACCGATGCGATCGACCGCCCCCAGATCCTCTGCCATCTCCTGCACACCACTGCGCGCGTGCGCACGATCGTGCGCGCGAACATCGGCCGCTCGCCCCTGTACAACGGCCAGATCGCGGGCATCGGACCGCGCTACTGCCCGTCGCTCGAGGACAAGATCATGCGCTTCCCCGAGCGGGAGCGACACCAGATCTTTCTGGAGCCGGAAGGGATCGGCGTCGACGAGACGTACGTGAACGGCTACTCGATGAGCCTGCCGCGCGATGTTCAGGAGGACCTGGTGCGCGCGTTGCCCGGCCTCGAGGACGCGGTCATGCTGCGCCCCGGCTACGCGGTCGAGTACGACTTCGTGCAGCCGACGGAGCTGCAGCCCACGTTCGAGACGAAGCGCATCGGCGGCCTGTTCCTGGCCGGCCAGATCAACGGCACCTCGGGGTACGAGGAGGCGGCCGCGCAGGGACTGCTGGCCGGCATCAACGCCGCGTTGCGCGTACGCGGCGGGGAGCCGCTGGTGCTGGGCCGGGAGGAGGCGTACATCGGCGTGCTGGCCGATGACCTGACGACGAAGGGCTGCCTGGAGCCGTACCGCATGTTCACGTCGCGCGCCGAGCACCGGCTGCTGCTGCGGATCGACAGCGCGGATCTCCGGCTGACCGAGCGCGGGCGCCGCGTCGGCCTGGTGAACGACGAGCGGTGGGCCCGCTACGAGGGGCGGCGCGGCCGCTACGAGCGCAACATGCACCGCGTGCGGCGGACGAGCATAGCGCTCGGCGGTGCGGACCGCGCCCCGGCGGCGCAACTGCTGCGACGGCCGCAGGTTCGTCTGGCCGACCTCGCGGCGGCCGGCTCCGTCGAGCTCGACATCGCGCCCGGGCAGCGGCACCTCGATCTGCCGAGCGTGGAAACGGAGTTCAAGTACGCCGGCTACCTGGCGCGACAGCAGGCGGCCGTCGAGCGCACCCGGCGCCAGGAGCACCAGGCCATCCCCCCGGGCTTCCGCTACGACGGCGTGCCCGGCCTGTCCCGGGAGGTCGTCGAGCGCCTCACGGAGATTCGACCGCGCACCCTCGGGCAGGCGCTGCGGGTGCCGGGCGTCACGCCAGCGGCCGTCACCATCATTGCCGCCCGCGCCGCGCGCGGCGCGGCGGGCGCTGCAGCCCGCAGGGCATGAGCCGCACCCAAACCAGGTCGCGCAAGGCGGGAGTGCGGCTGGCGGCAGAAGCGCCGGACCGCCGCGAGCTGGCCGATCGCCTGCGCCTGCGCGCGGCACGCGCCCGGCTCGACCTCTCCGGGCAGTTGCTCGAGCGCCTGGCGGCCTACGTGGAGCTGCTGCAGCGGTGGAACGCGCGCGTGAACCTGACGGCCCTGGATGCCGGCGACGAGGGACTGGACAGACTGATCGTGGAGCCCCTGGCGGCGGCCCGGCACGTCGCGATCCCCGCGCCGCGGCTCATCGACATCGGCTCGGGCGGCGGATCGCCGGCCATACCGCTGCGGTTGGCGCTGCCGGGCGGCTCGCTGCTGATGGTCGAGGCGAAGGCGCGCAAGGCCGCCTTCTTGCGCGAGGCGGTCAGGCACCTGGGCCTGGCGGACACCGCCGTGGACGCCCGGCGCTTCGAGGCGCTGGTGGACCGGCCGCCGTGGCGGGGCGCCTTCGACGTGCTGACGCTGCGGGCGGTGCGGGTGGACGACGCGGTACTGCGCGGCCTGCAGACTCTCCTGAGAGGTGGCGGAGAGCTCTTCCTCTTCACGGGACCTCGCGCGGAGGCGCCGCGGGTCGCCGTGGAGCCGCCGCTGGTGCCGCACGCGACCTGTCCGCTGGTCCCGAGCCTCCGTAGCCGCCTCGTGGTGCTGCGCAAGGCAGCAGCCGACCTGAAAACGAAAAACTAGCGAATACGCGGCGCTCAGGCGGCAGCGGCTTCACCCCGGGCGACGCGCGCTGCGACGCGGGCTGGCGCGCCAAGCACAGGCGCCACGCCGCCCGAACGGCGCGGCGCCCGGCTCAGCGCCCGCCCTCGGGGGGCGCTGCCGGAGCTGCGGAGGCACTGACAATCTGCGGAAAGTCGCGCCGCGAGTACAGGGCCACATAGCCGGGAACGTGGCCGCGGATGGCCTCCGCGCCGCCTTCGTCGCGATCCACCAGGGCGATGACGCCCGCGACGATGCAGCCAGCCTTTTTCGCTTCGTCCACCGCCCTGAGGGCGGAACGGCCGCTGGTGACGACGTCCTCCACGATGACGACACGCGTGCCCGGCGGTGGCGGGTTCTCGATGAGCCGCATGGTGCCGTGCGTCTTCGGCTGCTTCCGGACATAGAAGCCGTCAAGGCGTCGTCCTTGCGCGGTCGCGCGCAGCATGGTGGCCCCGACAATCGGGTCGGCACCGGAAGTGAGGCCGCCGACCGCGCGAATCTGCGCCGGCAAGGCGCTGGCGGGGAGCGCGTCGAGAGCCTCTACGAAGGCGTCGCCCACGAGCGGCGCGCCGTCTGCGCTGAGCGTTACTGGCTTGCAGTCGAAGTAGTAGGTGGAGGCCTTGCCGGAGCTCAGCGTCAGCCGGCGTCCGGTGTGAAGTGCCCGGTCGGCGAGCAGTTTCCAGAGTGGGTCGTTGGGCATGGACGGCGACCTCTACGGACGAGATGGTGCGACGCAAGCAGTATGGTAGCACCTGGGCGTCCGCGGAAGGGAACGGCGCCAACAGCCTGGCCTGGCCGCGACGGCTGGCCACCAGGCCGCGAGCGCGGAGCGACTGGCGGCTGGAATCGCGAGGGATGTTCCACGTGGAACAGGGTCCGGGCGCCCGTGGTGAAACCCGGCGTTGGACCGCCGGTCGTGACAATGCGGTACGCGACCGGAACCAGGCACGAGGGAGATATGGAGCACACGCGACCCTGCTGAGGAAGTGGCCCCACGCCGGCTCCTGCGGGATGCGCCTCGCTGCTCGAATGCAGCGAGGCCGTTTACCACGGGGCCACGATTTGCTGGGGCGCCGGTGACGCAAGGCATGGCGGCTGAAATCAGCGGCGTCACCGGCGATAATCAGAGCTTGGGGCGGGATGATGCAGACGGGCCGGAGAGGTCGGCGCGGCAGCCGTCACACGCGGTGATGTTCCACGTGGAACATCCGTAGGGACGGCGTGGCGAGGGGAACCGGCCGCGAGGTGGTTCGCGGTCCCCCCGCACGGCCCAGCGACGTTGACCGTGAGCGGTAAAAGTCGTACCTTGGGAGCCGGCTTCTCGGCGACGGGGAGCGACGCGCAGACCATGTGGTTTCGCCTGAGAAAGCCTGCTCCGCCCCCTCCGCGCGAGAGTCCGCTCAAGCCCGTCGTCGCCATCGCGAATCAGAAGGGCGGCGTCGGCAAGACGACGACGGCCATCAACCTGGCGGCGTCGCTGGCCGTTGCCGGGCGCAAGGTGCTTGCCATCGACATGGATCCGCAGGCCAACCTGACCAGCGGCGTCGGCTTGAAGGGCAAGCGCGCGGCAGGTGGGACCGTCTACGATGCCCTGACCCGCGATGCGCCGGATGACGTGGAGAACTTCGTCGTCGAGACCGGGGTGCGGAATCTGTCGCTCATACCCTCGGATCGTCACCTGACGGGCGCCGAGCTCGAGCTCGTGACCCTCCCCGATCGCGAGTCGCGCCTGCGGCCGCTCGTTGCGGCGGCCCGCGATCGTTTCGAGCACGTCCTTATCGACACGCCGCCGTCGCTCGGTCTGTTGACCCTCAATGCCCTCGTGGCGGCCGATGAGGTGCTGATTCCGTTGACCTGCGAGTACTTCGCTCTCGAGGGCGTCGCGGAGCTGACCGCGACGGTGCGGCGGGTGCGCGGCGGCCTGAATCCGGAGCTGTCGATTGGAGGCGTCCTGTTGACGATGACCGATACGCGCACGAATCTCGGCCGGCAGGTAGCGGCGGAGGTGAGAGCCTTCTTCAAGGGAAAAGTATTTTCAACGGTCATTCCCAGGAATATTCGTTTGGGCGAAGCCCCTAGCCACGGCTTGCCGGCGATCATGTACGACAGCCGGGCTCGCGGCGCCGCGGCGTACGCGGCGCTTGCGGACGAGGTCCTGGCGGCGGGGCGGAACGCTGGGACCGGGGGGCGCAGGGCCCGTGGCTGACAAGCGCCCCGCGCTGGGAAGGGGGTTGAGCGCGCTCATCCCCGACGTGCCGCCGCCGCCGCGCGCGGACACGCCGGCGGAGGTCGACCTCGACCTGATCGAGCCCAACCGCCACCAGCCGCGCCGCCTCATGGACGAGGCGAAGCTGGAGGAGCTGGCGCAGTCGATCAGGGGCAGCGGGATCATTCAGCCCATCGTGGTGCGCCGGCGCGGGGCAGGGGCGTACGAGATCGTCGCCGGCGAGCGTCGCTGGCGCGCCGCTCAGCGCGCGGGCCTGCTGAAGGTGCCGGTCGTCATCCGCGACGTACCGGACGACAAGCGCCTCGAGCTGGCGCTCATCGAGAACGTGCAGCGGGAGGATCTCAATCCGATCGAGGAGGCGCGCGCCTACAGGCGCCTGGCCGACGAGTTCGGGCTGACCCAGGAGGAGACCGCGCGCGCCGTCGGCAAGGATCGCGCGACGGTCGCCAACTACCAGCGCCTGTTGTCCCTGGCTGCCGAGGTTCAGGCGGACGTCGCGACGGGAGCCCTGAGCATGGGCCACGCCCGCGCGCTCGTCGCGCTCCCGGATGCGGCGGCCCAGCGCCGCGCGGCGCGGGACGTGCAGACCCGCGGGCTGTCCGTCCGCGACACCGAGCTGCTGGTCAAGCGCCGCTTGGCGCCGCCTGCGCCGCCGCCCCCCGGCCCCGACCCGCACACGAAGGCCGCGGCCGAGCGGCTGCGCGTCGCGCTGGGGACCGGCGTGGAGATCGTGAGGCGGCGGCGGGGCGGAAGGATCGAGATCCACTTCCGTTCCGAGGACGAGCTGCAGCGGTTGTTCGAGCAGCTCACGGCCCCGGAGGGCTGATCCCGCGGCTTGCCCCGCCCGCCCGTGGATGGTATAAGAAACTGTTTGGCCCGCCGCGGATCACCCCTACGTGACAGGTCCTGCGTGCGAAAGTCCGCGCCCGTCGAATACAACGGGGCTTTTGCCACGGGCTGCCAGGAGTCTGCGCCGCAAGAACGGCACAGACTCCGCAAGGCGCGCACAGCGCGCCTCGGCGGGAGCGGCGCGGGGCACAGGGGTCCCCGCAAGCGGACGCCGGGGATTCGGGGCGTAGCCCCGTCTCATTGAAGCTAGTATGCGAGTAATCTGACGATGGCGAATCGCACTGCCGCCGCGCGGTACGTACGTGCGCTGCTCGAGGTCTGCGAGCAGGAGGCCGAGCTCGAGCGCGTGGAGAGGGAGGTGTCGGCGTTCGCGGGGTTGTTCGACGCGCACCCCACGCTGCGCAAGAGCCTGCTCAATCCAGCGGTGCCGCCCGCCCCGAAACGAACCGTGGTCGCGGAGCTCCTCGATCGCGCGGGCGATCTGTCGCCGATCACGCGGCGGCTGCTCACCCTGCTGGCGGAGCGCGACCGGTTGTCGCTGCTGCCGGAGATCCTCGACGTGTACCGCGATCGCCTGCTGGAGCGCCAGGGCATGGTGCGGGCGCGGATCACCACGGCGGCGCCGTTGCCGGACGGCGGGGCGGACGAGCTGACCCGGCAGCTCGAGGCCGCGACCGGCAAGCGGGTCACCGTCGAGACCGCCGTCGATCCGGGGGTCATCGGCGGCGTGGTCACCCAGATCGGCAGCACGGTCTGGGACGGCAGCATCGCGCGGCATCTGGCCCGGCTGCGGGAGCGTTTCCTCGGCGAAGCAGCCGGCTGACGGAGTCGAAGCATGGACATCAAGGCAGACGAGATCTCCAGAATCATCAAGGACCAGCTCGGGAGCTACGCGCTCGACGTCGACGTGGCCGAGGTCGGCACGGTGGTGTCGGTCGGCGACGGCATCGCCCGCATCCACGGCATCGAGGGCGCGATGGCCACCGAGATGCTCGAGTTTCCCCAGGGCGTCTTCGGCATCGCGCTCAACCTGGAGGAGGAGAGCGTCGGCGCCGTGCTGCTGGGCGAGTCGACCGAGATCAAGGAGGGCGACCCGGTCAAGCGGACCGGACGCATCATCTCGGTGCCGGTGGGCGAGGAGCTGCTCGGGCGCGTCGTCAACGCGCTCGGCCAGCCGGTTGACGGCAAGGGGCCGATCACGACCGGGCAGCACGCGCCCATCGAGAAGATTGCGCCGGGCGTCGTGGACCGCCAGCCGGTGAAGGAGCCGCTGCAGACGGGACTCAAGGCCATCGACGCCATGATTCCAATCGGCCGCGGCCAGCGCGAGCTCATCATCGGCGACCGGCAGACCGGCAAGACGGCCGTGGCGGTCGACACCATCATCAATCAGAAGGGGCTCGACGTCGTCTGCATCTACAACGCCGTCGGCCAGAAGCAGTCGACGGTGGCGCAGGTGGTCCGCACGCTCGAGGACGCCGGCGCGATGGAGTACACCATCGTCGTGACCGCGGGTGCGTCCGACCCGGCGCCGCTCCTGTACATCAGCCCGTACTCGGCCTGCGCGATGGGCGAGTACTTCCGCGACAGCGGACGCCACGCGCTGTGCATCTACGACGATCTGTCCAAGCACGCGCAGGCCTACCGCGAGATCTCGCTGCTGCTCCGCCGGCCGCCGGGCCGCGAGGCGTATCCCGGGGACGTGTTCTACCTGCACTCCCGGCTGCTGGAGCGGGCCGCGAAGATGCGGAACGAGCTCGGCGGCGGCTCGCTCACGGCGCTGCCGATCATCGAGACCCAGGCCGGCGACCTGTCGGCCTACATTCCCACCAACGTGATCTCGATCACGGACGGGCAGATCTTCCTCGAGTCGGATCTGTTCCACCAGGGCATCCGGCCGGCAATCAACGTCGGCAACTCCGTGTCGCGGGTCGGCGGGTCCGCGCAGGTGCGGGCCATGCGCCAGGTGGCGGGCACGCTGCGGCTCGACCTCGCGCAGTTCCGGGAGCTGGCCGCGTTCGCGCAGTTCGGCAGCGACCTCGACAAGGCGACGCAGGACCAGCTCAACCGCGGCCGGCGCCTGGTCGAGGTGCTCAAGCAGCCGCAGTACCAGCCGCTGGCGGTGGAGCGGCAGGTCCTCATCATCTTCGCCGGCACGAACGGCTTCCTCGACGAGGTCGCCGAGAGCGACGTGGCGGCCTACGAGCGGGAGCTGTACGAGCTCATGGAGGTGCGGCACCGGGACGTGCTCGAGCGCCTGACCACGCAGAAGAAGCTCGACGACGAGCTGCGCAGCGACGTGTCCGCCGCCATCAAGGCCTTCACCGAGCAGTTCACCGCGGCGCGGAAGGGAGTGGCAGCCTAAGCGATGCCGTCGCTCATCGACCTGCGGCGCCGCATCCGCGCCGTCAAATCGACGCAGCAGATCACGAAGGCGATGAAGACCGTCGCCGCGTCCAAGCTGCGCCGCGCGCAGGAGCGGATTACGGGCGCGCGCCCGTTCGCCCAGTTGATGCTGCGCGTGCTGAACAGCCTGGCGGCGCGCGTCGACCCGGCGCTGCACCCGTTGCTCGCGGCGGCGGCGGATCGCCCGCCCGCGCCGACGCTTCTCATCGTGGTGACGGCGGACAAGGGACTCTGCGGCAGCTTCAACTCCGCCCTGCTGCGGCGCGCGGGCAAGTACGTGGCCGACGCGGATCGCGAGGTGGCGCTCGGCCTCATCGGCCGCAAGGGCCGCGACTTCTTCGTGCGGCGCGGGTTCGACGTCCGCTACGAGGACATCAACGTGTTCACGAACCTGCGCTACACGCACGCCCAGGCCATGGCGCGGGCGGCGATCGAGGAGTTCACCAGCGGCGCGGCGCGCGACGTGTACCTGATCTACAACGAGTTCAAGAGCGTGCTGCAGCAGCGCGTCGTCGTCGAGCGGCTGCTCCCGATTCCGCGCTTCGAGGACGACGCGGCCGACGCGGCAGCCCTGTCGCTGGCCGGCCATCTGTTCGAGCCGACGCCGGCGGAGATTTTCGACGAGCTGCTGCCCCGGCACGTGGAGACGCAGCTCTTCCGCGCGCTGCTCGAGTCCGCCGCGGCGGAGCATGCGGCCCGGATGACGGCAATGGACGCGGCCACCCGGAACGCCGGGGAGATGATCGACCAGTTGACGCTCTACATGAACAAGATGCGGCAAGCCACGATCACGCGCGAGCTGATCGAGGTCGTGTCGGGCGCGGAAGCCCTGTAACGCGGGAGCCGAGAGAGCATGGCCAACGGAGTGAGCACGAGCGAGAAGACCGGAAAGGTCGTCCAGGTGATCGGGCCGGTCGTGGACGTCGAGTTCGAGAGCGGACATCTCCCGCCCATCTACAACGCGCTGCACATCAAGTCGGACGCGGCCGGGGGGGACGCCATCGACGTGATTGCCGAGGTCGAGCAGCATCTCGGAGAGAGCCGGGTGCGGGCCGTGTCCATGAAGCCCACCGACGGGATGCAGCGCGGCATGGCGGCCGTCGACACCGGCGCGCCCATCTCGATGCCGGTGGGCCCTCAGACCCTGGGGCGGGTGCTGAACGTGCTCGGCGAGCCGGTCGACTTCCCCGACCGCCCGGTCACGGCCGACGAGCGCTGGCCGATCCATCGGCCGGCGCCGCCCCTCGAGGATCAGTCCACCGAGCTGCAGATGTTCGAGACCGGCATCAAGGTCATCGACCTGCTCGAGCCCTACCTGCAGGGCGGCAAGATTGGGCTGTTCGGCGGCGCGGGCGTGGGCAAGACGGTCATCATCCAGGAGCTGATCCACAACATCGCCCTGAAGCACGGCGGCGTGTCCGTGTTCGGCGGGGTGGGCGAGCGCACGCGCGAGGGGAACGACCTGTGGCTCGAGTTCCAGGAGAGCGGCGTGGTCGACCCCGCCGACCCGGACAAGTCGCGCGCGGCCCTGGTCTACGGGCAGATGACCGAACCGCCCGGCGCCCGACTGCGGGTAGGGCTGAGCGCGCTGACCGTGGCCGAGTACTTCCGTGACGCCGAGGGCAAGGACGTCCTCCTGTTCATCGACAACATCTTCCGCTTCACGCAGGCGGGCTCGGAGGTGTCGGCGCTGCTCGGCCGCATGCCCTCCGCCGTCGGCTACCAGCCGACGCTCCTCACGGAGATGGGCGCGCTCCAGGAACGGATCACGTCGACGAGGAAGGGCTCGATCACGTCGGTGCAGGCCATCTACGTCCCGGCCGACGACTACACGGATCCCGCGCCGGCCACGACGTTCGCCCACCTCGACGCGACGACCAACCTGTCGCGGTCGATCGTCGAGCTCGGCATCTACCCCGCGGTGGATCCGCTGGCGTCCACCTCGCGCATCCTCGACCCGCGCGTCATCGGCGACGAGCACTACGCGACGGCCCGCGACATCAAGGAAGTGCTGCAGCGCTACAAGGACCTGCAGGACATCATCGCCATTCTCGGCATCGACGAGCTGTCGGAGGACGACAAGCTCAGCGTCTCCCGGGCGCGGAAGATCCAGAAGTTCCTGTCGCAGCCGTTCTTCGTCGCGGAGCAGTTCACCGGCCTCGAGGGCAAGTACGTCCCCATCGCGGACACGGTGCGCGGGTTCCGCGAGATCGTCGACGGCAAGCACGACGACGTGCCCGAGCAGGCGTTCTACATGGTCGGCACGATCGAGGAAGCGCTCGCGAACGCGGACAAGATGAAGGCGGCGGCGGAGTAACGCGGCCGGAGAACCATCGCCATGGAGCTGCCGTCAGCGCTCGGTTTCGAGTTGGTCACGCCCGATCGGTCGATCGTGCACGAGTCGGTGGACGAGGTGCAGATTCCCGGCTCGCAGGGGTATCTCGGCGTGCTGCCCGGTCACACGCCGCTGCTGACCACGCTGCAGGTCGGCGAGCTCTGGTTCCGGCGCGGCGCCGAGCGGTCGTTCGTGTCCGTGGCGTTCGGATTCGCCGAGATCCTGCCCGACCGCGTCACGGTGCTCGCCCAGATCGCCGAGCGTGCGGAGGCTATCGACGTCGACCGGGCGGAGGCAGCCCGCCGGCGCGCGCGCGAACGTCTGGCCGGCAGCACGGCCACCGTGGACTTCGAACGGGCGCGCGTGGCCCTGCTCAAGTCGCTCGTCCGGCTGCAGGTGGCATCGAAGGTGCGCATCCGGCCCCCGGCCGGACTGTAACGTCCCCCACGCCGGCGCCCGCGGCCGGAGCGTGAGTGTGAGATCCATGCATGCGTCGTGGGCGGCTCGCACGGACCCCGGCCTGCGCCGCTCACACAACGAGGACTGCTACAGCGCCCGGCCGGAGCTGGGTCTGTTCGTCGTCGCGGACGGCATGGGCGGACACGCCGGCGGCGAGATCGCGGCGCGCCTCGCCGTCGATGCCATCGCGGGCGCCGTGGAGTCGACGCGGTCGCTCGGTCCGGACGACCCGTGGCCGCTGCCCTTCGACGCCTCGTTGACCCGCGGCGGCAACCGCCTGCGGGCCGCGTTCGACCAGGCGCACCGGTGCGTCGCGGAGCGCGCGGCGGCCGTCGTGGCGCTGCGCGGCATGGCGACCACGGCGGTGGCCGTGTTGCTGGACGAGCGCCCGGGCGTGATCGCCCACGTCGGCGACAGCCGGGCGTACCTGTCGCGGCAGGCGGGGCTCGTCCGGCTCACGTCCGACCACTCCTGGGTGGAAGAGAGGATGCGGGCGGGCCTGCTGTCGGAGGCCGCCGCGCGCGCGCACCCGTGGCGCAACATCGTCACGCGGGCCATCTGCGGCGAGGAGCCCGCCGAGGCCGAAGTGAGCGAGCTGACGCTGCGGCCGGGCGACCGGCTCCTGCTGTGCTCGGACGGCCTGTCGTCCGTGCTGCCGGATCCTGAGATTGGCGACGTCATGGCGCACCACGCCGACCGCCAGGCCGTGTGCGACGAGCTCGTGCGCCGGGTCAATGCCGGCGGCGGGCCGGACAACGTCACGACCCTCGTGCTCGATATCGATGCCGGTTGATCCGGGCCGCACCGCGTGCGCGCGGCGTCGCGCGCGAGGCGGCGGCAGGGGAGACTGCGTGCTAACATCGGCTGCTCTCGCATCAGGGGCCCGCCCGTGCCGCTTGCCGCTACGCCGCTCACGCTGAGCTCGATCCTCAAGACCACCGCCAGCCGTGCCGGTTTCGGGGGCGCGTCGCCGCTCGTCACCGGCCTGTCGCCTGCCGCGCAGGCGTTCGCCGCCGCCGCCGCGGCGGCAACCTCCCCGGTCGTCCTCATCGTGCCGTCCGACGCCGGCGTGGAGCAGATGACGGCGGACGCGCGGTTCTTCTGCGGCGCGCTGCTCGGGATTCCCGAGCGGGAGCTGGCGCGCACCGTGCTGCCGTTCCCTTCGCCGGAAGTCGATCCCTACCGCGCCATCGCGCCGCATCTGGACGTGGCTTCCGCCCGGGCCCGGGCGCTGGCCGCCCTGGCGCAGGGGACCGCGCGGCTGGTCGTCGGCTCCGCCCCCGCGCTGCTGCCGCGCGTCAGCCCCCCGCAGCGCCTGCTGGCCGCGACGCAGGAGCTCGTGGCCGGAGGCTTCGCGTCGCCGACCGCCCTCGGCGAGCTGCTCGCCGACGCCGGCTTCAGCCCCGAGGATCCGGTCGACCAGCACGGCGAGTTCTGCGTGCGGGGCGGGGTCGTCGATTTCTTTCCCGCGGGCGAGACCTGGCCGGTGCGCGTGGAGTTCGTCGGGGACATGATCGAATCGATCCGGCGCTACGACCCGGGCACGCAACGCTCGGTCGCCGCGCTCGACCGGGCCGCCATCGTTCCGCTGCGCGACACGTTCGACCCCCTCGCCGGTGATGCCGCGGCAGCGGATTGCGCCGAGCCGGATCGCGGGGCCAGCGTCTTCGACTACCTCGCCGGCCGGTCCGTGCGGCTCCTCGTGCAGGAGTCCGAAGAGTGCGCGCGCCGGGTGGCGGACCAGCTCGAGCAACTGGCCGGGAGCTACCGGACGGCGGTGGAGAACGGCCGCGGCGTGCCGCCGCCGGAGGCGCTGTTCGTCGGGGCGGATGCCGTGCGGGAGGCCCTCGGGGGGGCGACCCGGCTGGAGACCCTGGGCCTCGACGACGGGGAGGCGGAGCAGCACGTGGCGTGCCAGCCGGCCATCGCGTACCGCGGCCGGCTGGGCGACTGGGTCGCCGAGCTCCGGAGCGGGCGCGACCAGGGCGAGACGCAGCTCTTCGTCGCGGCCACCGCCGGTCGCGCCGAGCGCATCGTCGAGCTGCTCGGCGAGCACGACCTGCGCGCGGTTCCCGTCGCGGCCGCGGAGATGACGGACGGCGCGGCGCTGCTGGTCGCCACCGGTCAGCTCTCGCGGGGGTTCCGGCTGCCCGCCGCCGGGCTGCGCATCCACGCCGAGGCGGACCTGTTCGAGGAGCAGCGCCACGAGCGCCGGCGGCCGGTCGCCCGCTCCTTCCTGTCCGACCTGCGCGATCTGAAGGTGGGAGACCATGTCGTGCACGTCGACCACGGCATCGGCTCCTTCGTCGGGCTGCGCCAGATGGCCGTCGGCGGCGCCACGCACGAGCTCATGGAGCTGCGCTACGCCGGCGGCGACAAGCTCTTCGTGCCGGTCGAGCAGCTCGACCTGGTCCAGAAGTACACCGGGGGCCAGCGCCCGGCCGTCGACCGCCTGGGCGGCACCACCTGGGAACGCGCCAAGACCCGCGTGCGGCGCGCCATGCGCGACATGGCCCAGGAGCTGCTCCGGCTCTACGCCGCCCGCAAGGCCGTGGCCGGTCACCGCTTCAGCCCCGACGGCCATTGGCAGGAGGAGTTCGACGCGGCGTTCGAGTACGAGCTGACCCCGGACCAGCAGACGGCGGTCGCCGACATCAGGCGCGACATGGAGGCGCCGTCCCCGATGGATCGCCTGCTGTGCGGCGACGTCGGCTACGGCAAGACGGAGGTGGCGCTGCGGGCCGCCTTCAAGGCGGTGATCGACGGCAAGCAGGTGGCGCTGCTCGCGCCGACGACGGTGCTGGCCTTCCAGCACCTCAAGACGGTGGTCGAGCGCTTCGCGGCGTTTCCGGTCCGGATCGAGATGGTCAGCCGCTTCCGGAGCCGCGCCGAGCAGAAGGCGCTGCTGGCCGACCTCGCGGCCGGCAGGATAGACGTCATGGTCGGGACGCACCGCCTGCTGTCGAAGGACGTGCGGTTTCACGATCTGGGCCTGCTCATCGTCGACGAGGAACAGCGCTTCGGGGTTGCCCACAAGGAGCGCATCAAGAGCCTGCGGCAGAAGGTCGACGTGCTCACGTTGACGGCGACGCCCATTCCCCGCACGTTGAACATGTCGCTGATGGGCATACGCGACATGTCCGTCATCGAGACGCCGCCGAAGGACCGCCTGGCGATTCAGACCAACGTCGTCAAGTTCGACACGGCGACCATCGCCCGGGCGATTCGTTCCGAGCTGGAGCGCGGGGGTCAGGTCTACCTGGTCCACAACCGGATCGACTCGATCCACTCCGTGGCGGACCTCGTCCGGCGGATCGTGCCGGAGGCCAGGCTGGCGGTCGCGCACGGGCAGTCGAGCGAGGCGGCGCTCGAGCGCGTCATGCTCGACTTCGTCGCGCACGAGTACGACGTGCTGCTGTCGACGACGATCATCGAGAACGGGCTCGACATCCCGAACGTCAACACGATCATCGTCAACCACGCCGAGCGCTACGGCCTGTCGCAGCTCTATCAGTTGCGCGGCCGGGTGGGCCGCTCCGGCCGGCGGGCGTACGCCTACCTGCTCGTCCCCCCCGGCAACGAGCTGTCGCCGATCGCGCGGCGCCGGCTGGCCGCCATCAAGGAGTTCAGCGACCTCGGCAGCGGCTTTCGCGTGGCCGCGCTCGATCTGGAGATCCGCGGCGCCGGCAACCTGCTCGGCGCGCAGCAGAGCGGTCACATCGAGGCTATCGGGTTCGACATGTACGTCACGCTGCTCGAGCAGACCGTGCGCGAGCTGAAGGGCGAGCCGGTGGAGGACGACCAGCGCGCCGCCGTCAACCTCGGCGTCGACCTGCGGATCAGCGAGCAGTACGTGACGGACACGAACCAGCGGCTGGCACTGTATCGGCGGGTGGCCGGCGCGCGCGACGAGGACACGCTGGCGACCGTGCTCGAGGAGACCAAGGATCGCTACGGACCGGTGCCGCCTTCCGTCCTGCGGCTGGCGGAGTACGGCCGGATCCGGATACTGGCCGACCAGTTGGGGATCGAGTCGGCCGACTGCGAGCGCCACCACCTCGTCATACGTTTCGGAGACCGGGCGCGGGTGGCGCCGGACCGGCTGGTGGCCTTCGTGCAGGCGCGGCCGGCCGTGCAGCTCACGCCGCCGGCGGTGCTCCGCGTCGACCTCGACGCGCTGAACCGGGCGGCGGGCGCATCGCCGCGGCGGGGGCCGGACGCCGCACCGGCATCGTGGTGGACGGCGCCGGCCGGCGCCGCGCGCCGCGGTGCGGGCCGGGTCGAGCATACGGGCGACCTGCTGCGGCAGGTGGGGGCGCTGCTCGACGAGTTGAGAGGCCCGGTGGCGAACGGCTAGAATGCAGGATCAGGCAGGGATGGAGATCATGATGCGACGAGCCCTTGTCCACGCGCTCCACGGGATGCTGGCGTTGACCATTGCGGGCGCACTCGCCGCACCGGCGGGCGCGCAAGCGGTCAGCGGCGTGCCCAGTCGCCCCAACGGCCGCATCATCGAGCGGATCCTCGTCAAGGTGAACGGCGAGATCATCACGCAGTCCGACCTGGAGGATCGTCAGATCGCGGCGATTCGCGCCCGCGGCGTCCAGCCGTCCACGAACGCGGAGCTGTTCCAGCTTCTCGCGGAGGTCACGCCCGGGGTGATTGCAAACCTCGTGGAGGAGCTGCTGCTCATCCAGCGCGGCAAGGAGCTCGGGTACCAGCTTTCCGACGATCAGTTCCGGGATTTCCTCGACAACCTGAAGGAAGAGAACGGCATCGAGACCGACGAGGAGTTCATCGAGCTGCTCGATCGGCAGGAGGGGATGTCACTCGACGACTTCCGGCGGCTCACCGAGCGGCAGATGCTGGCCAGCCAGGTGCAGAGCATCGAGATTCTGAACCGGGTGGCGATTACGGACATCGAGGCTCGCGAGTACTACGACGAGCACATCGACGAGTTCACGGAGCCGGCGAGCGTCACGCTCAGGGAGATCATCATCGCCGTGCCGCGCACCGGGGGGCTGATGGCGGGCCAGCGGGCGCGCACCAGGGCCGCCGCCGTCATCGAGCGCCTGAACGACGGCGAGGACTTCGCGACCGTGGCCAGCGAGGTGTCGGACGGGTCCTCCGCACGCTACGGCGGCCTGATCGGACCGTTTCAGCTCAGCGACATCGCGGAGACGATCCAGGAGCTGATCGCGACGATGGAGGTCGGCGACGTGAGCGACTTGCGGCGGACGCCGCAGGGCTACCAGATCCTGCTGCTCGAGGACCTGACGGACGATGCCGCGCGGCCGTTCGAGGACGTCCGCGATCAGATCTCCGAGAACGTCTTCAACGACCGCCGGCTGGACGAGTACGCCAAGTACCTCGACGAGCTGCGGGAAGAGGCGATCATCGAGTGGAAGAGCGCCGAGCTGCTCGAGGCGTACGACGAGTTCCGGGCCCAAGTGAGCGCCGCGCCGCCGCCGCAGTAGCTGCCCGTCGCGCCGCGACCGTCATGCATATCGGGAACGTCCAGCTCGCGCCGCCGTTCGCCCTGGCGCCGATGGCGGGGATGACCGACACCGCCTTTCGCCGCCTGGTGAAGCGTCGCGGCGGCTGCGGTCTGGTCGTCACCGAGATGGTCAGCTCCGAGGGACTCGTGCGCGGCATCGACCGGACGCTCGAGTACGCGGAGTACACCGAGGAGGAGCGGCCGGTCTCGATACAGATCTTCGGCGGCAACCCGGCGACCATGACGGCGGCGGCCCGCATCGTGGAGGGGCTGGGCGCGGACATCGTCGACGTGAACATGGGCTGCCCGGTGCCGAAGATTGCGAAGCACAACGCCGGCTGCAGCCTGATGCGGGAGCCGTCGCACGCGGCCGCCATCATCCGCTCGATGAGCCGGGCCGTCCGCATTCCCGTCACCGTCAAGATGCGCGCAGGCTGGGACGAGCGCGACATCAACGCGCCCGCGCTGGCGCGCATGATGGAGGACGCGGGTGCGGCGGCCGTGGCGGTGCACGGCCGGACGGCCGCGCAGTCGTACAGCGGCTCGTCCGACTGGGGGCTGATCGACACGGTGGCGTCGGGCGTCGGCATCCCCGTCTTCGGCAGCGGCGACTGCGTCACGGCCCGGCAGGTGGTCGACCGCACCACGCAGACCCAGGTGTCCGGCGTGCTGGTCGGCCGGGGCGCCCTGCGCAACCCATGGATCTTCCAGCAGTCGGCGGCGCTGGCTGCCGGCCGGCCGGCGCGCGAGGCCACGGACGCCGATCGCGGTCGGTTTCTGCTCGAGTACATCGACATGCTGCTGCGGGAAGGGCTGGACGAGCAGCGGGGGTTCCGGCACCGCGCGACGGGCGCCGCCGGCTCGGGCCCGCGGCACGCCCGGGGTCGCGAGCGGTGGGTCATCAACAAGCTGCGGGCGCTCGGCTCGTGGTACACGAAGGGACTCCACGGCGGCTCGAATCTGCGCACCGCGATCAACCGCGCCGAGTCCATCGGCGAGCTGCGCGACGTCATCGAGACGTTCTTTCTCGCGCCGGCCGGCGCCGGCGCCGCGCGGGCGGCGCTCGCCGGGACCGCCCGGTAGACGCGCCGCGTCCGGCTGGCCCGCCGGTCGTCGCCTGACGGCTCCGCTTGGCGCCCAACCGACCCTACCCGGGCGCCGGCTGCGGGGCCGCGGGCTTCGCGCACGACGCCAGGTAGTCCATCGCCGCGTCCACCCCGCCGCTCCGATGCGGGACGCCGCCCAGGCCGAGGCCCATCTCGACGCCGGCCAGCGTGCCCGCCAGGCTCAGGTCGTTGAAGTCGCCGAGGTGGCCAATCCGGAACACCCGGCCGGCCAGACGGCCGAGGCCGACGCCGAGCGCCATGTCGAAGCGGTCGAGGATCACGTCCAGCAAGCGGCCGGCGTCGTGCCCGGCGGGCATCAGTACCGCCGTCAGCGAGGAGCTGTACTCGGCGGGATTGAGGCAGAGCAGCTCGAGCCCCCAGGCCCGCACGGCGCGCCGCGCGGCCTCCGCGTGGCGATCGTGGCGGGCAAGCACGTTGTCGAGTCCCTCGGCCTGCAGCATGGCGAGCGCCTCGCGCAGGCCGAAGAGGAGGTTGGTCGGGGGCGTGTACGGAAAGAACCCCTTCTCGCTGGCGTCGCGGATCGGTCCCCAGTCCCAGTAGCTCCGCGGCAGCCGCGCGCCGGCATGCGCCGCCAGCGCCTTGTCGCTGACCGCGTTGAAGCTCAGGCCGGGCGGCAGCATGAGCCCCTTCTGGGACGCCCCGACGGTGACGTCGACGCCCCACTCGTCGTGGCGGTAGTCGATCGAGGCGAGCGACGAGATCGTGTCGACCATCAGGAGCGCCGGATGGCGCGCGGCGTCGAGCGCGCGGCGCACGGCCGCGATGTCGCTCGTCACACCGGTCGACGTTTCGTTGTGCACCACGCAGACGGCCCGCACCGCGTGGGTGCGATCGTCTGCCAGCCGGGCCTGGACCTCCGCGGCGTCGACCCCGCGCCGCCAGTCGCCGGGCAGGAACAGCGGGTCGAGGCCGAGCCGGGTCGCGATGCCCTCCCAGAGCGCGGCGAAGTGGCCCGTCTCGACCATCAGCACGCGATCGCCGGGCGCCAGCGTGTTGACGAGCGCGGCCTCCCAGGCCCCGGTTCCCGAGGCCGGAAACAGCAGCACCGGCTGGCGCGTGCGGACGACGGACGCCAGGCCGCCCAGCACGTCGCGCGTCAGGTCCCGGAACGCCGGCCCGCGATGGTCGATGGTCGGCGCGGCCATCGCCCGCAGGACGCGATCCGGGACATTCGTCGGCCCGGGAATCTGCAGGAAGTGCCGGCCGCTCGCGTGGAGCATGGGCCTAATTTAGCATTAAGACGGGGCTGCGCCCCGAACCCCCGGCGTCCGCTTGCGGGGGCCCCTTCGCCCC
>CAYGCV010000015.1:0-24584 GCA_964348425.1 uncultured Vicinamibacteraceae bacterium
ATCGACAAGGTGGCGCGTATTGCAATGCGCATTTCCGGGACGGCACACTAGGCTGGACGTAGAGATAGAGGCCATTGCCATCGGCGTGCTTGCCGGGCGGCGCGGAGCGGACGAAGGCGGGGGCGAGGGCCTTGTGGGGATGGGGGCCTTTGGGCTTGGTCTTTCGCGGTGTGTTCGCGGTGGCTGTTCTACGAATCATCCCACAATCATATACGGGAAACCGCCGGATTTCACAAGATGTCCTGACCGGCGCAGTCCACGCCGACGAATCATAACCGATTACTAATCAGTCATTTACAGAACGCTCTGGATGTCGTTGGATGTCGATGGACGACGTAAGGCCGTTCAGCCGACGGGTACGGCCGTGAGCAGGAACAGCCGGTCGCCCCACACGACCGGCGTCGCCGCGCCGAGCCCGGGAATCTCGGTCTTCCACCTGACGTTCCGCGTCTCGCTCCACTCCACCGGCGGCGTGGCCGTCGCGGACGTGCCGTTCTGGTAGGGACCGCGCCACTGTGGCCAGTACCGCTCGGCCTCGGCGGCCTGCTCCGCGCGGGCCGGCAGCAGCGCCGCCAGCGCGAGCGCCGCCAGCAGCAGCGGCAGCCTCGATCGTCCTGTCATGGTTGCTCCTGCGCTTCGAGGAGGCCGGCACATGGCGTCGCTGTCCGGCGCAACCGCCCGCCGGTCTTCGACGCGCCGCCGGTATTCGGGGAGGCTACCGGACCGAGTCCTCCGGGTTGTACAGGAAGCCCTGCACGAGCCAGCCGCGCAGCGCCCCGGCGGGATTGTCCTGCGAGTGGACCTGCACGTAGTACCACCCCTGGCGCAGCTCCTCGGCCTGCTCCTCGCTGATCCAGAAGCTGCCGTTGAGCGTGCCGCGCGTCGCCCTGGACACGACCAGCTCGAACACGCTCGGTCCCGGCGTGGGCCCGCCCGGCTCGTCGGGCCCCGTGGCGGCGCGGTGGAGGTGGGCGACGGTCGCCGCCGAGGCCAGCCCCTCGAACGTGCCGTTGACCATCAGCTTGGGCCCCTCGGGATAGTAGTCGAGGACCGAGTACAGCAGCCCGCCGCCGGTCTCGGCAGCCGCGGCGGCGTCGCCGTCCGCAATCGGCTCGAGCGCGCCCGAGAACGGCGCGCCGAGCTGCCCCCAGGCGGCGCCGGCCGACACCAGCAACGCGCCACCGATCACGACCAGCAGGCGCAGGCCCATGACTGTCACGTCGACTCCTCCCGTCTCGTTGCTTCCAGCCGCGCCACGGTAGCAGCGCCCCGACGCCCAGTCAAGCGCACCGAGCCCGCCGGACGAATGCAGGAGGGCGCCGCCAGGCGGGTCAGGCGAGCACCAGATCGGCCAGCCTGGTGATCGCGCCCTGACCGCTGGCCTTCATGTAGTACGCGTCATCCGCCGTGACCAAGGTCGCGTCCCCGGTCGACAGCGACACCGCATGGTACAAGGTGTCGAACAGATGATGCCTCAACCGTATCGAGAGCTCCGTTGCCAGCGCGTAGACCGCACCCGACTCGGCAACGTCCCAGCTCACCCTCCACAGATCGTCGAGGCTCCGCCCGGCTGTCCTCGGTGTCTCGCGGGCGAGCACCGCCGCCACCTCCGCAAGAAAGTGGGGCGGCTGAACCATGCGTACGCGCCCGTCGCCCACGGCGGTCAGGATTTCCGTCGCCGGCCGGACATCCGGCTCATCCGGACGTTCCCTGAAGAACCACTTCAGGGCAACGCTGGCATCGACGACGAGAATCATGGCCTGTCCAGGTGTCGGACGGCACGGATTCGCTCGTCGGTGACTACCGGGGCGCGACGCCGGTGGCGGAGGATGCGCTCGATGGCTGCGCGGCTCTCTCGATCCTGGCGATCCCGCTGTACCGCGTCACGCATCAGGTCCGTGATGACGGCGCTCTTGTTCCGGCCCTTGAACGCCTCGTTGAACGCCTGCTTGACGTCCTCCGGAACGCTGAAGTTGACCGTGGCCAGTACGCCCCCTCACGTTGTTGAAATATTCAACAATCCTACGGTGAAATCGTCAGAGTTGCAACCTGGCGGGGCACCGTGCCACTGCCCGGGTGATTGCCGGCCCGGAGCCGGACGCTAGCCCGCCAATCGTCGCCTGACGGCTCCGCTCGGCGCCCAACCAACCCTGCAGGAGTCCGCGCCGTTCTACGGCGCAGACTCCTGGCGCGAGTCCGGGTCCCGGCGGAACTGCTTGCTGAGCGCCAGCTCCTGGCGCTGATAGGATGAGCCGATCGACTTGCCGTAGATCCTGTCGGGCACGTCGAGCACGCGGCTGTAGACGAGGCGGCCCACCACCTGGCGGTGCTCGATCACGAACGGCACCTCGTGCGCCCGCACCTCCAGGACGGCGCGGGTGCCCCTGATGTCGCCCTCGACGCCGTAGCCGAAGCCCGGATCGAAGAAGCCCGCGTAGTGGATCCGGAACTCGCCGACGGACGGGTCGAACGGCACCATCTCCGCCGCGTAGCCGGGGGGTACGCGGACCCGCTCGCGCGAGACCAGGATGTAGAAGTCGCCCGGATTGAGGATCAACCGGTCACCCGGACAATCGCGGATCTCCTCCCAGTACTCGCCGATCTCGTACTCGCCGACGCGGCTGAGATCGACGAGCCGCGCGTTCTGCTTGCCCCGGTAGGCGACCACGTCGCGGACACCGCCGCCGCGCAGGCTGACTGACAGCTCGACGCCGTCCCGAATGTTCGCCCGGGCCGGATTCTCGTCGTCGACGTAGATGAGCTGCTCGTCCCGGTCGAGCTTCCCCGTCTCCGTGTCGGACAACTCGGCCCGCCCGCGGATGAAGCGTATCTGGGACAGGCTCAGCCCGGGGTGCACGATCACGGGAAACGTCCGGGGCATGATCTCGGCGTACAGCGGCCCCCGATAGCCCACGGGGACGCGCTCGAACTCAGAGCCGCCGTCCACGATCAGGCGCGTGAAGACATCCAGGCGTCCGGTGGTGCTCTTCGGGTTCGCCTTCGCCGCCAACTGCTCTCCCCGCAGATCCAGCCCTTCCATCAGCGGCACCAGGTACACGCAGCCCTGCTCCAGGATGGTAGGGTTCGACAGATCGAGCTCTGCCAGCGACAGGTAGTCGAGCTTGGACTCGACCGGCGCGTTGCCGGGGAGGAAGCTGGCCTGCAGGCGGTGGGCGCGGCTCCCCAGCCGCAGGTCGAGACTGGCGGGCTGGATCTGGGCGGGGTCGACGGGTGCGGACGACACTATCCGCCTGTCGTCGATGAGCGCCCGTATCGACTGCGAGGGCAGCACGCCCCGGCCCGATGCCCCCGCGCGCTTCGGGGCCGCTTCCCGCCCGCCCGGAAACAGCCCCGTCGTGCTGTCCGCCAAGTCGCTCCCTCTGCGTCGCCAGCGCCCGGCGCGCGGCTCGCGCGCCCGCCCCACTCTACAATGTCACGCCATGCGCGTCCTGTTCCTGCACAACAACTTCCCGGCCCAGTTCGGCACGCTCGCCCATCACCTGTCGGAGCAGGGGCACGACGTGACCTTCGCCACGTGCTGGGAGGGCACGCCGCCCGAGTGGCTGCGCCTGGTGCGCTTCAGCTCGCACCGCCAGGTCGGTCCCAAGCAGCACCCCTACCTCGTCTCCACGGAGGGCGCCGTGCTCCTCGGCCAGGCGTTCGCGCGTGCCGCTTGGCAGCTCAGGGCCGAGGGCTACGCGCCCGACTGCATCGTGGCGCACGCCGGCTCGGGCGTCGGCCTCTACGCCCGCGACGTCTGGCCGGAGGCGCGCTACGTCGGCTACTTCGAGTGGTACTACCGGTCGCGCGGCGCGGACGTCGGCTTCCTCCACGACGAGGTGTCGCCGGACAACCAGCACCGCGTCAGGACCCGCAACGCGCCCGTCCTGCTCGACCTCGCCGCCTGCGACGTCGGCATCGTGCCCACGGCGTACCAGGCCGCGCAGTTCCCGCCCGTCGCGCGCCCCCGGCTGATCGTGCAGCACGACGGCGTCGATACCGAGTACATCGCACCGCGGGAGCAGCGCCTGGCGCTGCCCGGCCTCGACCTGAGCCGCGTCGACGAGATCGTCACCTACGTGGCGCGGAGCCAGGAGCCCTACCGCGGCTTTCCGCAGGCGATGACGGCCTTCGCCGAGGTGCAGAAGCGCCGGCCCGGCGCCCACATCGTGGTCGTCGGCGAGGACCGGGTGGCCTACGGCAAGAATCTGCCGGACGGCGACACCTACCGGCAGAAGATGCTGCGCGAGCTCGACCTCGACCTCGACCGCATCCACTTCACCGGCCTGCTGCGGCGCGATCACTACCGCGACGTCCTGCTGGCCTCCTCCGTGCACGTCTACCTCACCGTGCCGTTCGTGCTCTCCTGGTCGATGATCGAGGCGCTGAGCGCAGGCTGCGTCCTGATCGCGTCGGACACCGACCCGGTGCGCGAGGTCGTGCGCGACGGCGACAACGGGCTGCTGGTTGACTTCTTCGACACCGGACGGCTGGCCGACCGGATCTGCGACGTGCTGGAGCGCCCGGACGTGGTCGCCGCGCTGCGCGGGAACGCCCGGCGCACGGCCGTGGAGCGCTACGCGGCCTCGCGGCTGGTGCCGCAGCGGGCCAAGCTGCTCGAGCTGGCCGCGGCCGGGCTGCTGGGCGACGCGGGCCCGTGACCGCGCGGCCGCGGCGCCACGGGCCGTACCGGCGCGACGCCACAGGCCGTAGCGTCAGCTCGGCACCGGCAGTCGCCGGGCACCAGGAGCCGCACATCAGGAGGCGCGCATCAGTACAGCAGGTAGGGCGCCCGGCGGCGGCGCCAGGCCCGCTCGCCGGCGGCCCAGCCCGCCGCGACGGCCGCCGGGTCCTCGCCGGCCAGGATGCGGCCGAGCGCGGCGTGCGATCCCAGCAGGTGGACGGTCCCGTCGAGCTCGAGCCGGTCGCCGTGCAGCCGGTGCAGCACGGCCGCGATCTCCAGGCCGACGTGGACCGGCTCGAGGGCGTCGCGGTCGGTGACGATGATCTGCACGCCGCCGCACCGCTGTCCGGCGTAGCGGCTGCTCCGCGGCGTGAACGTGACGGGATAGAAGCGCACGCCCGGCAGGCGGCGCGCGTTGAGCCGGCGCGCCAGCGCGGCGCCGTCGACCCACGGCGCGCCGAGGCGCTCGAACGGCGTGTCGGTGCCCCGGCCCACCGACAGGTTCGCGCCCTCGATGGCGCCGATGCCGGGATACAGCGCGGCCTGGGTGACGGTGCGGATGTTCGGCGAGGGGTTCACCCACGGCAGGCCGGTCTGGTCGAACCACAGCTCCCGGCGCCAGCCCCGGAGCTCGACGACCTCCAGGTCCACCCCGAGGCCGCGCTCGGCGTTGAACAGCCGGGCCAGCTCGCCGAGGGTCAGGCCGTGGCGCACGGGCAACGACAGATAGCCGGTAAACCCCAGCTCGCTCGCGTCCAGCGGCGGCCCCTCGACGGCCTCGCCGGTGATGGGGTTGGGGCGGTCGAGCACGACGACGCGCAGCCCGCGCCCGGCGGCCGCCTCCATGGCGTAGGCCATCGTCGCGGCGTAGGTGTAGAAGCGGGCGCCCACGTCCTGCAGGTCCACGACGAGGGTGTCGACGCCGTCCAGCATGCGCGCGGTCGGCCGGCGCGTCGCGCCGTACAGGGAGTAGATCGGCAGCCCCGTCGCCGGCTCGCGCGCATCCGCCACGGCCTCGTCGAGGTCGCCGCGGAAGCCGTGCTCCGGGCTGAGCACCGCCCGCACCTCCACCGCCGGCGCGGCCCACAGCAGATCCAGGGTGCGGGCGCCGTCCCGCGCGCGGCCGGTCTGGTTGGTGAGCAGCGCCACCCGGGCGCCCCGCAGCCTGGCGAACCGCTCGCCGCGGAGCACGTCGATGCCGGCCTCGACCTCGGCGTCGCGGCCCGCCCCCGCCGCCGCGTCGGCGCCGGCCGGGCGGACCGTGAGGGCGGCCGCCGCCAGCGTCGCGACGTGCGCGCGCAGCGCCCGCACGTCGCCCGCGCCGGCGGGGTGCACCCGGCTCGACAGCAGGATCACCACGGTCTCGCTGGCCGGATCGATCCAGATCGACGTGCCGGTGAAGCCCGTGTGGCCGAACGATCCGAGCGGAAACAGGTCGCCCCGGCTGCCCGCGTAGCGCGAATCGATGTCCCACCCCAGGCCCCGCCGGTCGCGCAGCCCGGGCGGCGTGGCCGGCGACGTCATGCGCGCCACGGTCAACGGCGCCAGGAGGCGCGCGCCGCCGAGCGCGCCGTCCGCGAGCAGCAGCGCGCCGAAGCGCGCCAGGTCGGACGCGGTGCCGAAGAGCCCGGCGTGACCCGCCGCGCCGCCCATCCGCCGCGCCGTCGGATCGTGCACGACGCCGCGCAGCATCGCCGCGCCCGCACCCGAGCCCGTGCACGGCCACTCCAGCCCCGCGCATGCCTCCGTCGGTGCGATGCGCGCGCGCAGCCGGGGCGGCGGACGAAACATCGTGTCGTCCATGCCCAGCGGCTCGAAGATGCGGCGCGCCGCGAACGTCTCCAGCGGCAGACCGGCGACGCGCGCCACGAGCTCGCCCAGGAGCACGAAGTTCAGGTCGCTGTAGATGAAGCGCGAGCCCGGCGGGGCGACCGGGCGCTCGTCGAACGCCTGCTCGATGGCCGTCTCGTAGCCCTCGAACTCCTGCGCCAGATCGAACCCGGCCCGCAGGCCCGAGACGTGGGTCAGGAGCTGCTCGACCGTGATCCGCTCCTTGCCGTGGCGCCCGAACCCGGGGAGATAGCGCGCCACCGGCGCGCCGAGCCTGACCCGCCCCTCCTCGACGAGCATCATGACGGCCGTCGTCGTCGCGACCACCTTGGTCAGCGAGGCGAGGTCGAAGACAGTGTCGACCGTCATCGGCTCGGGCTCCGGGACCACGGCCCGGCGGCCGAACGCCTTGCGGTAGACCGTGTGGCCCGCGTGCCACACCAGCACGACGGCCCCGGGCAGGTCGCCGGCCGCCACGGCTTCGCCGACCGCGCCGTCGATGCGGGCGAGCAGCGTCCGGTCGATGCCTTCAGCGGCCGCCCGCGCCCGGACCGGGTGCCCGGCCGCGGCCGCCGCGAGCGCGAGGATCGCGGCCAGCCCCGCCAGGAGCGGGCCTATGGAGCGCCGGTGGGGGAAGCCTCCGTGGGGGCCGCGCATCACGATGCCGGGCACGAAACGGAAGGACCGCTTGGCTGCGGATGCGCCTGGATTATACTGTGCGCCTGAACGTGATCTCCCGCGCCCGACGAACGTGATCATGCAGCAGCGACTCGTGGCGGTCCTGGCCGTTTCGTTCTGCGCGTGGCTCGCGCCGGCCGTAGCGCTGGCGCAGTCGGGCCTGGTCCAGGGCCGCGTGCGCGGGCCCGACGGCACGCCGATCGAGGATGCCCGTGTGACCGGCGAGAACCTGCGCAGCGGCCGCACCGTCGACGACCGGACCAACAGCGCGGGACGCTTCGCTTTCATCGGCCTCACGCGCGGCCCGTGGCTCTTCACGATCGAGAAGTTCGGCTACGAGACCGCCACCGGCATCTCCAACATCTTCCGCTCGGGCCGCACCCGGATGACGTTTGTCATGGAGGTCGATCCCCTCCGGCCGCCGGTGCCCGAGACCGGCGTGCTGGCGGGCATTGCCGCCGGCGATCTCCAGGAGAGCCTCGACGCGGCCCACGCCCGCTTCGACCGCCGCGACTTCGACGGGGCGATCGACGCCTACGAGGCGCTCCTCGAGCGGGTCCCCCGGCTGACAAGCCTGCACCTGCAGATCGGGCACGCGTACACGGAGAAGCGCGACTACGAGCGAGCGCTGGCCGCCTACCGCGCCGTGCCGGCCGATACGCCCGCCGCCGCCGAGGCCTCCTCGGCCATCGCCGCGCTCGAGACCGCCGTCGACGCCGACCGCTGAGTTCCACCTGCGCCCCCGCGGGCGAGACAACCTGGGGCGTGGTCCGTGTGCCGCGCAGGCTGTTGCAGGTGGACCGGTCACTCGCCACCCGAGGATGGCGGCCAATGGCAAGATCTGAAGCCAATTGTGGCAGCACGTTCAGTGCAGGTCATCAGTGATCTGAAGATCGCTGACGTGAACCAAGTCGCCATCGACGGCCCCGCCAAAGGCGGCGGCTGAACCAGGGGACGCGGCGGGCAAGAGCCGAACTGGGCGGAGTGCCCCGCAACGGCGGAGAAGAACCAAAGCGCCGCGGAACCGGGCGACCCAGGAACAGCTCGCGAAGCTTCAGGGCTGCTGGAACCACCGGAGAGCCTTCTCGACGGTGTGGTGGTCGACAACACAATGCCGCGAGAGGGCACGCTTGTTGACGAGAGACGGACGAGGACCGACAATCGAGGAAGCAAAACGATGTGGGAGTGGCTGAGCAACTGGAGCTCGAACCCGACGAGCATCCTGGCGGCGATCGCCGTCATCGCACTGATCTGGCAGGTCGGACGCTGGACCCAGCGGATCGAGAACGGGCTGCAGACGCTCGGAGACCGGATCGACGCGCAGGGGACGGCGCTCGAAGAGCGAGTGGACGCCCAGGTGACAGCGCTCGAAGAGCGGATCGACACCGGACTGAAGACGCTGCGGGACGAGGTGCGCCAGCAGCAAGCCGAAACGCGGCGGACGCTCGACATCCTGCTGCTGCGGGTCGGCGGGATCGCAGAGACCGCAACGGGCAACAGCCCGCTCAAGCTCACCGAGTTCGGGAAGCGCATCGAGGCCAGCCTCGAGCCGACCGAGTGGATCGCCGCAACGGCAGAACAGATGCGACCCAGGGCCGCGGGGCTCGAACCGTTCGAGATCGACGCACTGTGCCAGGAGTACGTCAGAAACAGCCTCGACGACGAATGGCGGCACCGCGTGCTGCGTGCCGTCTACGAGTTCGGGTCCGACGAGCGGGCCGTCGAAGACGTGCTCCGGATACTGCTGCGCGACGCACTACTGACGAGGTCGGAGACCCCACCGAACGCCCCCGGAGCCACCTGACGGAGGGCACGCCGCCAAGGCACCACTGCCGCGCCGAGCACCGAGATAATGCCAGCGCAGCCAACATCGAGCACCGCCGCGCGTCAGTCGCCCAGCAGATCACCCGTCCAGAGGTCGCGCAGAAAGTCCCTGACCGGCAGGATGCGGACGCCGTCGACGACGCGGGCGGCGGACTCGCGGCAGACGACGATCCGGTGCGTCAGCGGCGTCTCGGCGGCCAGGCGCCGGAGACCGGTCAGATCGCGGCGCGTCACCGATCCGGTCGCCTTGACCTCGATGGCAGCCGTGTCGCCGACCACGAAATCCACCTCGGAACCGTCCGCGGCACGCCAGAAGGTGAGCGGGCGCGGGTCGCGCTCGTAGCCGAGCCAGGCGCGCAGCTCGCAGAAGACGAGCTGCTCGAGGGCCGCACCGAACGTGGGGCTGCCGGCCTCGATGTGCGTGACGCCCGCGAGCACGTTGGCGACGCCGACGTCGAAGAAGTACAGCTTGGCGTGCGACACCGGCTTGCGGCGCGGCTGGCGGGGCGAGAACGGCTGCAGCAGCGTGCCGAGGAGCGTGTCCTCCAGGACCTGGAAGGACTCGCGCACGGTGCGCGCCGGCACGGCCGCGTCGGAGGCGAGCCGCTCGAACACGATCGGCTGCGCGCTGCTGACGGCGGCCGCCGTGAGGAAGCGCGAGAACGGCTCGATTCCGCGGACCAGTCCCTCGGCCTGAATCTCCGTGCGCAGATAGTTGCCGCAGTAGGCTCGCAGGTCCGGGATCGGGTCGGGCGACAGGTGGATCGAGGGAATGCCGCCGACGTTGATCGCGTGCATCAGGTCCCAGTCCGGGACCTCGGCGGAGACGAACGGGAACAGGGTGCGCGTGTGCGCCCGTCCGCCGAGGAGATTCACGCCGCCGCGCCTCAGCTTGACCGGGCTGCTGGCGGCCAGCACGAACCGCAGGCCGCGGCTCTCCATGAGGTCGTGCACGTCGTCGAGCAGGCCCGGCAGCTTCTGGATCTCGTCGATGATGACGAGGCCGGACGGCGGCTCGGACGCGGCCAGCTCGGCACGCAGCCGGCCGGGCTCGCGCGCGAGGCGCAGGAACACCTCCCCTCGCAGCAGGTTGAAGCACGGCGCGTCGGGAAAACGCTGCCGGAGCCACGTGGTCTTGCCGGTCTGGCGTGGGCCGACCAGGAACACGGACCGCCTGCGGAGCTCGCGCTCGAGGTCGAGACGGCGCGGCAGGCGCGACGCTTCAACAACCACAAAGGGTCATGTTAACGCAACATCGGTGCCGATAATCCCGCTTTTCCCGCAGCCAATATGCCGGAAATCAGAAATCACTCGAGCGCCTCGTAGACCAGCGTCTGGAACTCGCGCTCGAGGTCGTACGCGGCGAACGGGTTGATCTGGGTCCAGACCATGCCGATCAGCTCCGCTTGCGGGTCGATCCAGAAGAAGGTGTTGGCGGCGCCGGCCCAGCGGAAGGCGCCCTCGTTGTCCGGCTCGGGGGACGCGGCGGCGTCGACGACCACGGCGAAGCCCAGCCCGAAGCCGTAGCCCGGACTCAGATACGTCCCGAGCTGAATCGGCACCAGCGCCTCCGGCAGCCGGTTCGAGCGCATCATCTGCACCGTCTCGGGCGCCAGGAGGCGCGTCTCGCCCAACCGGCCGTCCTGCAGCAGCATCTGCGCGAAGCGGACGTAGTCGGACGCGGTGGAGGTGAGGTCGCCGCCGCCCGACAGCCAGGGCGGCGGCTGCGTGTACTCGCCCTCCACGGGCGAGTCGACCAGGGCGAGCGCGCCGTCCTGCACGGCGTAGTGACCCGTGAAGCGGCCGAGCTTGTCCGCGGGCACGACGAACGCGGTGTCGTCCATGCCCAGCGGATCGAAGATGCGCGCCCGGAAGAACGCGTCGAGCGGCTGCCCGGACGCGACCTCGATGACGCGGCCGAGGATGTCGGTCGATATGCTGTAGTTCCAGCGGTCGCCCGGGCTGGCCAGCAGCGGGAGCTCCGCCGCCAGCCGGGCGAAGTCGTCGAGCCCCTCGGCGCGGTTGAAGAAGTCCGACTCGTTGTAGAGGCGGTCGACCGCCTCGTCGCCGAAGAAGCCGTAGGTCAGCCCGGAGGTATGGGTCAGCAGGTGCTCGATCGTGATCGGCCGGTCCGGCGCCGCGCGCTCGCCGCCGGCCGTGAGGACCGTCACGTCGGCGAACTCGGGAATGAACGTCGCGACGGGCTCGTCGAGCGACGCCTTGCCCTCCTCGACCAGCATCATCGTCGCCACGCTGGTGATCGGCTTGGTCATCGAGTAGATGCGGAAGATGTCGTCGGGCTCCAGCGGATCGCCCGCCTCCAGGTCGCGCAGGCCGACGGCGTCCCAGTGCACGACCTGCCCGCGCCGCGCAACCAGCGTCATCACGCCGGCCGCGCGGCCGTCGTCGACGTAGGCCTGCATGGCCGGGCGGATGCGGGCCAGCCCGTCCGCGGACAGGCCGGCGCCGTCGGGGCCGGCAAGCGGCAGGCCCGCGGGCTGCGCGTGGTCCATCTCGGCCGCCGCCGGCGGCGACGAAACATCGAGCATCTCGGGGGTCATCTCCGGGGAACCGCACGCGGCGGCGGCGGCGAGCACGGCGAACGCGAGGGCAAACCGGGCTGCTGTTCGAGGCATGCTCAAGAGTGTATCGTGCGGGCCGGTGATCGGATATATACTGGAATGCACATCCAGGAAAGAGGAGTGATGCCCATGCCCCGTCTACAGCACGTAGCTCGTCATCTCATCTTCGCGGCGCTGCTGCTCGGCCTCGCCGCGCCCGCGCTCGCACAGAGCGGCCGCATGAGCGGCCGGGTGGTGGACGGCGAGACCGGCGATCCCATCGTGGGCGCCCAGATCACGATCCAGAAACCCGGCGACGATACGCGTGAGGCGTTGACGGACGACGACGGCCGCTTCTCGCTGATCGGCTTCTCGAGTGGCCAGTGGCAGGTGTACGTGCGCGCCGAGGGATACCAGGACGACCTCGGCAACGTGAACGTCACCCAGTCCTCGACGCCGGCGGTGGACTTCCGGCTCAACCGGGTGCGGCACGCGCTGGTGCAGGCGCTCGGCGAGGACGCGATGGAGGGGCTCGATCCCGACGAGATCGAGGCCGAGCTCGAGGCGGCCGACGCAGCGTTCAACGCCGAGGACTGGGACGCCGCCATCGCGGGCTACACGTCGCTCATGGAGAAGCTGCCGCAGCTCACGAACCTGTACTCCCAGATCGGCCAGGCCTATCGCGCGCGCGGTTCCTACCAGGAGGCGCTCGAGGCCTTCGAGATGCGGCTGGCCGCCGAGCCCGACAACGAGAACATAAGCGCGGACATCGCGCGGACGAAGCTGGCGATGGGCGACTTCAGCGCCCAGGAGGAGCTGGCGGCGGCCGCCTCCGGGCTCGACGCATCGCGCGAGGACCTCTACAACCTGGGCGAGCTCGAGTTCGCGCAGGGCGCCGTCGACGCCGCGGCCGAGTGGTACGAGAAGGCCGCGATGGTCGACCCCAACTGGGCCCTGCCGGTCTTCAAGCTGGCGCTAGTGGCGCTCAACAAGGGCGACTTCGAAGGGGCCAAGGAGCACTTCCGGCGGGTCGTCGAGCTGGACCCGAACTCCGAGGAGGGGACGCAGGCGTCGGCGACGCTCGCGGCCCTGCCCTGACGCGGCCCCGCAGCGATTGAGCAAGGTGCGGGGGTCGGGTCCCCCGCCCTTTTTTTGTACGGCCCGCGCGGCGGCGCGCACGCGGGCCGGCGAGGCATCGCAGATGACACAGTTCCGGTCGGCGGCGGTGCTGGGCGCCGGCACCATGGGAGCGCAGATCGCGGCGCACCTGGCGAACGCCGGCGTGCCCGTGCTGCTGCTGGACCTCGACGCGCGGACCGCGGCCGCGGGGCTCGAGCGCGCGCGGGCGCTGAAGCCCGACCCCTTCTTCACGCGCGCCACGGCGCGCCTGGTGGCCACCGGCGGGTTCGACGCCGATCTGCCGCGGCTGGCCGAGTGCGACTGGATCGTCGAAGCCGTCGTCGAGCGGCTCGACGCCAAGCGCGAGCTGCTGGCGCGGGTCGAGACGCACCGCCGGGCGGACGCCGTCGTCAGCTCGAACACGTCCGGCATCCCCCTCGGGCTCATCGCGGAGGGGCGCTCGCCCGAGTTCCGGCGCCACTGGCTCGGCACGCACTTCTTCAATCCCCCGCGCTACCTGGCCCTGCTCGAGGTCATTCCGACCGCCGACACCGACCCGGCCGTCACGGGCGCCGTCAGCCGCTTCGCCGATCGCGACCTGGGCAAGGGCGTGGTGATCGCCAGGGACACGCCGGGCTTCATCGCGAACCGCATCGGCCTGTACGCGGCGGCGCAGACGCTCGAGCTCCTGGCGAGCGGCCGCTTCACCGTGGAGGAGATCGACGCCCTGACCGGACCGGCGATCGGCCGGCCGCGGAGCGCCACGTTCCGGACGATGGACATCGCCGGCCTGGACATCCTGGCGCACGTCGCCCGCGACCTGAGCGAGCGCCTCGACGGCGAGGACGAGCGCCGGACGTTCCGGCCGCCCGCGCTCGTCGAGCAGCTCGTGGAGCGCGGCTGGACCGGCCAGAAGGCCGGGCAGGGCTTCTACCGCCGGGAGCGCACGCCGGAGGGCAGCCGCATCCTGACGCTCGATCCGGCGACGCTCGACTACCGCGAGCGCCAGCCGCCCCGGTTGCCGGCGCTCGACGCGGCGGCCGGCATCGAGGACGTCCGCGAGCGGGTGCGCGCGCTGTTCCGGGCCGACGGCCGCACCGGCGAGCTCATGCGCGCCGCGCTCGGCCGGACGCTGCTCTACGCCGCCGCCGTGACGCCCGCGATCGCCGACTCGGTGGACGACGTCGACCGCGCCATGCGCTGGGGCTTCGGCTGGGAGCTGGGGCCGTTCGAGCTCTGGGAGGCGCTGGGCGTGGACACCGTGCTCGAGGCCTGCGAGGTGGCCGAGCCGCCGCCGCTGCTGCGGGACCTCGCCGCCGCGCGCGGCGAGCCGCCCCCGGACAGGTGGATCCTGAGCCGTGCGAAGGCCGAGCGGCCCGTCGTGCGCCAGAACGCCGGCGCCAGCCTCGTGGACCTCGGCGACGGCGTGCTCGCCGTCGAGTTCCACTCGAAGGCGAACGCCATCGGCGGCGACACGGTGGAGATGCTGCGGCTGGGCGTGCGGGAGGCCGAGCAGAACTACGAGGCCCTGGTCGTCGGCAACGACGCCGCGGCGTTCTCGGCGGGCGCCAACCTGATGCTCATCCTGCTGGAGGCCGAGGAGCAGAACTGGGAGGAGATCGACCTGATGGTCCGGACCTTCCAGGGCGCGGTGATCGGCCTGCTCGACGCCGACGTCCCGGTCGTCGTGGCGCCCGCCGGCCTGACGCTCGGCGGCGGGTGCGAGATCGCCCTGCACGGCGACCACGTGCAGGCGGCGGCCGAGACCTACATGGGGCAGGTGGAGGTCGGCGTGGGCCTGGTGCCCGCCGGCGGGGGCACCAAGGCGCTCCTGGCGCGGGCCATGGCGTACATGCCGCGCGGCGCCCGCGACCCGCTGCCGCTGGTGCAGCAGGCGTTCGAGCTGATCGGGTTCGCGCGGGTGTCCACGAGCGCCGCGGACGCGAAGCAGCTCGGCCTGCTGCGGCCCGGCGACGGCATCACGATGAACCGCGAGCGCCTGCTGGCGGACGCCAAGGCGGGCGCGCTGCAGATCGCGCGCAACGGCTACCGGGCGCCGCGCGCGCGGCCGCCCATCCCGGTCGGCGGCGAGGGCGTGCGCGCGTCGCTGGAGCTCGGCGTGCACCTGGCCTGGCGGGGCGGCCGCATCAGCGACCACGACGCGCTGATCGGGCGCAAGCTCGCCAACATCCTGGCGGGCGGCGCCCTGCCCCATCCGGCGGCGGTGTCCGAGCAGTATCTGCTCGACCTGGAGCGCGAGGCGTTCCTCAGCCTGTGCGGCGAGGCCCGCACGCGGGAGCGGATGGCGCATACTTTGAAGACGGGCAAGACGCTCAGGAACTAGCGGGATGCTCGACGTCGGATCGGGACCGCCGGTTGTCGTGCTGCCCGGCGTGCAGGGGCGCTGGGAGTGGATGCGTCCGGGCATCAGCGCGCTGGCCGAGCGCTGCCGCGTCGTGACCGACTCGCTGCCCGGCGAGCCCGGGAGCCTCGCCGGCCTCGATCCGGCGCGCGGCTTCGACCAGCACGTGGCCTGGGTCGACGCGCTGCTGGACCGCGCCGGCCTGCAGCGGGCCGTGGTGTGCGGGGTGTCGTACGGCGGGCTGGTGGCGCTGCGCCATGCCGCCGTGCGTCCGGAGCGCAGCGCGGGGCTCGTCATCGTGTCCTCGCCGGCGCCCGCCTGGCAACCGAACTGCCGCGTCGAGTGGTACCTGAACTGGCCCCGGCTGCTGTTTCCCGTCTTCGCCCTGTCGTCGCCCCGGCGGCTGTATCCCGAGATCGCGGCGGCGTTCCCGAACCTGCTGCGCCGCGCACGCTTCGGGTTGCAGCATCTGCATCGCGTCACGCGCTACCCGTGCACGCCGGTGTCCATGGCGCAGCGGGTGCGGCTGCTCGCGGGCGCCGACTTCGCGGCCGACTGCCGCCGCGTCGCGGCGCCGGCGCTGGTGGTGACGGGCGACCCGGGGCTCGACCGCGTCGTGCCGGTCGAGAGCACCCGCGAGTACGTCGCCGCGCTGGCCGGCGGGGCGGCGTACGCCCGCATCCCCGGCACGGGGCACATGGGGCTGATGACGAAACCGCACCGCTTCCGCGACATCGTGGGCGGCTTCGCCGCCGTCCACTACGCGGCGGCGCCGGTCCCGCTGGCGGTGCCGGCCTGAGGGAGGACCTGGAGACATGACGGACGCAGTCATCGTTTCTGCCGCGCGCACGCCGGTCGGCAAGGCGCCGAACGGCGCGCTGCGCACCACGCGCCCGGACGAGCTGGCGGCGGTCGCCATCGCCGCGGCGCTCGAGCGCGCGCCGGGGCTCGACCCCGCGGAGATCGACGACGTCATCCTGGGCTGCGCCATGCCCGAGGCCGAGCAGGGCATGAACGTGGCGCGCATCGCCAGCCTGCGGGCCGGGGTGCCGGTCGAGAGCGCGGCGGTGACCATCAACCGCTTCTGCTCCTCCGGGCTGCAGGCCATCGCCTTCGCCGCGGAGCGCATCGCCTGCGGCTCGGCGCGGACCATCGTCGCCGGCGGCACCGAGTCGATGAGCCTGATCCCGATGGGCGGCCACAAGATCGCGCCGAACCCGGAGCTGATGCGCGGCTACCCGGACGTCTACCTCAGCACCGGCCTGGTCGCGGAGAACCACGCCGCCCGGTCGCGGATCTCGCGCGAGGAGCAGGACGCCTTCGCCCTGCGCAGCCACGAGCGCGCGGTCGCCGCGCTCGACGGCGGGCGCTTCGCGGACGAGACGACCCCCGTCACCGTGCGGGCCGTCGGCGGCAACGGCCGGGCGCCGCGCGTGACGGAGCGCACCCTCACCGCCGACGAGGGCCCGCGGCGCGACACCTCGGCCGAGGCGCTGGCCGGGCTGCGGCCCGCCTTCCACGCCCGGGGCTCGGTCACGGCCGGGAACTCGTCGCAGATGAGCGACGGCGCCGCGGCGGTCGTCGTGACCTCCGCCGAGCGGGCGGCGGCCGCCGGGCTCGCCCCGCTCGGCCGGTTCGTGGCGTTCACGACGGCGGGGGTGCCGCCCGAGCTGTTCGGCCTCGGCCCCGTGCCGGCCATCCGCAAGGTGCTGAAGCTGGCCGGCCTGACGCTCGACGACATGGACCTCGTGGAGCTCAACGAGGCCTTCGCCGCGCAGGCCCTGGCCTGCCTCAAGGAGCTGCCGATCGACCCGGACCGGCTGAACGTCAATGGCGGCGCGATTGCACTGGGGCATCCCCTCGGCTGCACCGGCGCCAAGCTGACGGCGACGCTGCTCCACGAGCTGCGCCGCCGCCAGGGTCGCTACGGCCTGGTCACGATGTGCGTCGGCGGCGGCATGGGCGCCGCCGGCATCTTCGAGCGAGCGTGAGAGATGACGACAACAACCATCACGACGGCACGACGCGGCGGCGCCTGGCTGCTCGACGACGTCCCCCCGGCCGAGTCGTTCACGCCGGAGCGGATGACCGAGGAGCAGCGGCTCATCGACCAGACCACGCGCGAGTTCGTGGTCAACGAGGTGGTCGCGCAGAACGACCAGCTCGAGACGAAGGACTGGGACCTGGCCCGCCGCCTGCTGCGCCGCTGCGGCGAGCTCGGCATTCTCGGCACCGACGTCCCGGAAGAGTACGGGGGCATCGGGCTCGACAAGGTCAGCGCGGCCATCATCGCCGGCCGGCTCGGCCAGTCGGGCTCGTTCAGCACGACGTTCGGCGCCCAGACCGGTCTCGCCATCCTGCCGATCCGCATGTTCGGCAGCGCGGATCAGAAGCGGCGGTACCTGCCGAAGCTGCTGACCGGCGAGTGGGTCGGCGCCTACTGCCTGAGCGAGTCGGGGTCGGGGTCGGACGCGCTGGGCGCCAGGACGCGCGCCGTGCGGCGGCCGGACGGCAGCTTCGTGCTCAACGGCGAGAAGATGTGGATCTCGAACGGCGGGTTCGCCGATCTGTACGTCGTCTTCGCGAAGGTGGACGGCGAGCACTTCACCGCCTTCCTCGTGGAACGCGGCTTCAAGGGCGTGAGCAGCGGCGCGGAGGAGCACAAGATGGGCCTCGCCGGCTCGTCGACCACCCCGGTCATCCTGCAGGACGCGCGCGTGCCGGCGGAGAACCTGCTGGGCGAGATCGGCAAGGGCCACAAGGTGGCCTTCAACGTGCTGAACTACGGCCGCTTCAAGCTCGGAGCGGCCACGGTCGGCAGCGCGCAGGCGGCCATCGGGGAGGCCGCCCGCTACGCCGCCCAGCGCCGACAGTTCGGCCAGCCCATTGCGAGCTTCGGCGCGATCAAGCACAAGCTGGGCGAGATGACCGTGCGCGCGTACGCCATCGAGTCGATGGTCTTCCGCACGGCCGGGCTCATCGACGGGGCGCTCGAGGACCACGCCGCCGAGGACGACGACGCGCTGCTGGCGGCGCTCGAGGAGTACGCCGTCGAGTCGTCGATCCTGAAGGTGGCCGGCAGCGAGATCCTCAACTACGTGCTCGACGAGAACATCCAGATCCACGGCGGCAACGGCTACGTCAAGGACTACCCGGCCGAGCGGCACTACCGCGACTCGCGGGTCAACCGGATCTTCGAGGGCACCAACGAGATCAACCGGCTGCTGATCCCGGGCATGCTCGTGCGGCGCGCGGTCCGCGGGCAACTGCCGCTGATCCAGGCCGCCCGGGAGCTGCAGGACGAGCTGCTGAGCCCGCCGCCCCTCGCCACCGGCGGGGACGGGCATCTGGCGCCCCAGGCCGGCGCCGTGCGGATGTTCAAGAAGGCGGGTCTGGCGGTGCTGGGCCTCGCCATGCAGACCTACGGCGAGAAGCTGACGGACGAGCAGGAGCTGCTGTCGTTCACGGCCGACATCCTGATCGACGCCTACGCGGCCGAGAGCATGGTGCACCGCGCGCGGCAGGCGCACGACGGCGGGGTGGGCACCGCCGCGCTGCAGGCCGACGCCGCCCGCGCCTTCGTCAGCGACGCGGCCGGGCGCATCGACGGCGCGGCCCGCTCGGCGCTGGCCGCGATGGCCGAGGGCGACGCGCTGCGCACGCATCTGGCGGCCCTGCGGCGCCTGCTCAAGGTCCCCCCGGTCAACACCGTCGCGATTCGCCGGCGGCTGGCCGATCAGACCGTCGAGCGGGCAGGGTATATTTTCTAGGTGGCAATGCCTGGCATGCTCCCCGGACGAACGGGCGTCGGCGCGGCGCTGGCGGCCGCCCTGCTGGCAGCCGCCTGCAGCCCGCCGCCGCCGGACGAGGCCGGCTACATCGACCGCCTGCGGGAAGACCGCGCGCTGAAGGACGAGTTCTTCGCCACGGGCCCGGACTCGCCGGTCCCGCTCGACCGGCGGTCGTGGATGCTGCCCGTCCGCTACTACGAGCCGGACCTCGCGTACCGCGTCCCGGCCCAGCTCACCATTCCCGACGAGCAGCCGGTGTTCCAGGTCCCGACCTCGACCGGCCAGGTGCGCGCGATGCAGCGCGTGGGCACGCTCGAGTTCAGGCTCAACGGCGAGCCGCGCACGCTGGCGGCGCTGGTCGAGCTGCCGGCGGCGGAGGTGACGCGGCTCTTCGTCCCGTTCCGGGACGAGACCAGCGGCACGGAGACGTATCCGGCCGGGCGCTACCTCGACCTCGACCGCACGCCCACCGGCATCTACGACCTCGACTTCAACCGGGCGTACCATCCGACCTGCTACTACGACGAGGAGTTCGACTGCCCCTTCCCGCCCCCCGAGAATCGTCTCGCCACCCCGGTGCGCGCCGGCGAGCGGCTGCCCCCGGAGGACGAGCAGCGGTTCCCCGTCGGGGGCGGCGCGCCGCCGGCGCCCGAGAGCCCGGATGCCGGCGGTGGCGGACAGTAGCGCGCGGCCCCCGTTGCGGGGGGTCGTCTTCGACTTCGACGGCGTCCTGGCCGACACCGAGCGGCTGCACCTGGACGCCTACCGGGCCGTGCTGGCCGGCACGGGCCTGACGCTCGACACCGACGCCTACTACGACCGCTACCTCGGCTACGACGACGTCGGCGTGTTCACGACCCTCGGCAGGGACCAGGACCAACCGCTCGGCGACGACGAGATCCGCGGGCTCATCGAGGCGAAGGGACGCCACTTCGAGGCACGCGTTCGCAGTGGCGGCGTCCTGTTTCCGGACGCGGCCGCCTGCATCCGACGGCTGGCCGCGGAGCTCCCGCTCGCCATCGCGTCGGGTGCGCTCCACCACGAGATCGAGGCAATTCTGGCGGGCGCGAACGTCCGGCAGCACTTCCGCGCCATCGTCGCGGCGGACGACGTGGAGCGCTCGAAGCCCGCGCCCGATACGTACGTCAGGGCGGTGGAGCTGCTGCACGGCACCGGGCCGGGCCTCGACCCGTCGGCCTACCTGGCCGTCGAGGATTCCACGTGGGGCATCACCGCCGCCCGGGCCGCCGGCCTGCCCTGCGCCGCGATCACGACCAGCTACCCGGCCGACGTCCTGACGGCCGCCGACCCGGTACTGGACAGCCTGCGCGAGCTGGAAGCCATGGTGCTGCAGCGGCTGGGCCGCAATTGAAATGGTTTCGTCCAAGTTCATCCGCAAGTTCACGCAGGTGGCCAAGAGCCCGGACCCGGATCTGGCGACCGCCGCCCTGCTCATCGCGCGCCTGGACGAGATGGGCGTGGCCGCGGCGGAGCGCCTCGACCGGGCGCCGTCCACGGACCCGCTGCAGCGCCTCGAGACGCTCAACGGCTACCTCTTCGACGAGCAGGGCTTCGCGGGCAACCGCAGCCGCTACGACGACCCGCGGGACAGCCTGCTGAACGCCGTGCTCGACCGGCGGACCGGCATCCCCATCACGCTGGCGCTGGTCTACATCGAGGTGGCCCGGCGCGCCGGCGTGCAGATCGACGGCGTGAACTTTCCGGGGCACTTCCTGCTGCGGATGCCGCACCGGGTCGCCCGCGCGGACCACGTCGACACCGACCTGATCGTCGATCCGTTCCATGGCGGCGCCGTGCTGTCCGAGGCCGACTGCCGCCGGCTGCTGCACGATCACGTGGGCGAGCACGCCACGTTCAACCGCCGCCTGCTCATGCGCGCCACCAAGCTGCAGATCGTCATGCGCATGCTCGTGAACCTGAAACGGACGTACGTCAGGATGCGGTCGTTCCCGCAGGGCCGGAGCGTGGCCGAGCTGCTGGTCGCCCTCGACCCGTCGGCCATGGCCGAGCTCCGCGACCGGGGGCTGCTGGCGTACCACCTCAACGACTTCCCCGCGGCGCTGCGGGATCTGGAAGCCTACCTGCGCTTCACCTCGCGCGGCGAGCGCGACCGGCAGGAGGACGGCGAGGAGCACGCCCAGATCTGGGAGCACGTCAAGGCGCTCCGCCGCCGGATGGCGAGCCTCAATTAAAATCAGACGGGGCTGCGCCCCGAACCCCCGGCGTTCGCTTGCGGGGGCCCCTTCGCCCCGCGCCGCTACCGCCGAGGCGCGCTATGCGCGCCTTGCGCCGGCTGCGCCGGCGCCGCAGCGGTCAGCAGGCGCCGATCTCGGCGTAGAGGGCGGCCGAGGCGATGATGCCGCTGTGGAAGTTGCCCAGGTCGAGCTTCTCGTTGGGGGCGTGGGCGTTCTCGTCGGGCAGCCCGACGCCGAAGAGCACCGACGGCAGGCCGAGCACCTCCTGGAACGTCGCGACGACCGGAATGGAGCCGCCCTCCCGGTTGAACACCGGCCGGCGGCCGAAGCCCTGCTCGATGGCACGCCCCGCCGCCTGCACGAACGGGTTGTCGAAGTCGGTCATCCACGGCTTGCCGCCGTGCATCCGCGTGACGCTCAGCTCGACGGTGCGCGGCGTCACCTTCCGGAGGTGCGCCTCGAACAGATCGGCAATCCTGTCCGGATCCTGGTCGGGCACCAGCCGCATGCTCACCTTGGCCATGGCGACCGCCGGGATGACCGTCTTGGCGCCGTCGCCGGTGAACCCGGACAGCAGGCCGTTGACGTCGAACGTCGGGCGGCCCCACAGCCGCTCAAGGGTCGTGTAGCCGCGCTCGCCGAACAGCTTCGGGGCGCCCAGCTCGGTCCGGTAGCGGCGCTCGTTGAAGGGCAGGCGGGCGAACTCGGCGCGCTCCTCGTCGCGCAGCGGCCGCACGTCGTCGTAGAAGCCCGGCACCTTGACGCGCCCGCTGCGATCCTTCATCTGGCCCAGCACCTGGGCGAGCACGAAGGCCGGGTTGGCGACCGCGCCGCCGAACGACCCGGAGTGCAGGTCGCTGCGCGAGCCGCGCAGGTCGATCTGCAGGTAGGTCAGGCCGCGCAGGCCGTAGCAGATGGACGGCACGCCGCGGTCGAACATCGGCGAATCGGAGATCACCACGACGTCGGCCGCCAGCTCGTCCTGGTGCTCGCGCACGAACGCGTCGAGGTTCACGCTGCCGATCTCCTCCTCGCCCTCGAGGATGAAGCGGATGTTGACCGGCAGCTTCCCCGTCTGCCGCAGGCAGGCCTCCACGGCCTTGAAGTGCATGAACACCTGCCCCTTGTCGTCGGCCGCGCCGCGCGCGTAGATTTCGCCCTCGCGCACCGTCGCCTCGAACGGCGGCGACTCCCACAGCTCCAGCGGATCGACCGGCTGCACGTCGTAGTGGCCGTAGAAGAGGATGGTCGGCGCCCCGTCCGCGTGCAGCCAGTCGCCGCAGACCACCGGGTTGCCGGGCGTCTCGACCAGGCGCACGTGCTCCAGGCCGACGCGCCCCATCTCGGCGGCCGTCCACTCGGCGCACTGGCGCACGTCGCCCGCGTGCTCGGGCAGGGCGCTGATGCTCGGGATGGCCAGGTACTGCTTGAGCTCGTCGACGTAGCGGTCGCGGTTGAGGTGGATGAAGTCGGTGACGGTGTCCATGGCGGTCCTCAAGACTGGTCCTCAAGACAAGTATAGGTCGGGTCGAGCGCTGCGGACATCCGAGGGGACATCTGTCAGGACATTTTTGGCGCTAGAATCTAGTGTGGTGGACCGTCGCGCGTACGAGCGGAGTCATCCGTGGATCAGCTTCACGGTCGATCTCCGCGCCGCGACGCCCCATCTGTGGACGCTGCTGGGCCAGGCGGCGGCCCTCTGCCGGCAGATTGCCGCCGCCGCCCTGCCGCCCGGCGCCGCGCGCGAGATGCAGACGCTCTACCTCGTCAAGGGCGTCCAGGCGACCACGGCCATCGAGGGCAACACGCTCAGCACGGAACAGATTCGCGCGCGGGTGGACGGACGCCTCGAGCTGCCGCCGTCGCAGGAGTACCTCGGCCGGGAGGTGGACAACGTCGTCCGGGCCTGCGGCACGATCGCCGACGACCTCGTCCACGACCGCCCTCTCCGGCTCAGCCCGGCCTGGATCGCGGCGTGCAACCGGCGGGTGCTCGACGGCCTGGAGGAGCACCTGGAGGAAGGCGTCGTTCCCGGCGAAGTCCCCGCTCACGCGGTCGGCGTCGGCCGCTACCGGGGCGCCCCGCGCGCCGACTGCCCCTATCTGCTGGACCGGCTCTGCCGCTGGCTGGAGGAGGAGCCCGGCCTCTCGTTCGCGGCCGACGAGAGCACGGGCCGCATCGCCACGGCGATCCTGCGGGCGATCATCGTCCACCTGTACATCGCCTGGATCCACCCGTTCGGCGACGGCAACGGCCGCACCGCGCGGCTCGTCGAGTTCATGCTGCTGGCCCGGGCGGGGGTGCCGCTGACGTCCGCGCAGCTTCCGAGCAACCACTACAATCTCACGCGCGCCGAGTACTACCGTCAGCTCGACCGCGCGAGCCGCGCGAACGGCGGCCGGGGCGATGCCCTCGGGTTCCTGCTCTACGCGCTGCAGGGCTTCGTGGACGGGCTCCGGGAGCAGTGCGACTACATCGACGGCATCCAGCTCTCCATCGCCTGGGAGCACTTCGTCTTCGCGCGCTTCCGGCAGGAGCGCCGGTCGCCGGCGCTGAGCCGGCGCCGCGAGCTGACGCTCGCGCTCACCGCTCGGGACCGACCCGTCCCGCGAGCCGAGCTCCGGCGCCTCGACCCGGCCGTGGCCGAGCTGTACGCCGGCAAGACCGACAAGACGCTGACGCGCGACCTCAACTGGCTCCTGCAGGAAGACCTGATCGAGAGGCATGCAGGCGGCTATCGGGCGCGCATCGATCGCATGCGCGGGTTCCAGCCCGCGCGCGCCGAACCGACGAAGCGCGGAACATGACCATGACGCTCTACTCTCGCAGAACGCTGGCAGCGGTTGCTCTGACCGGGCTGGTCTGGCTTGCGGCGCCGGGCGCCGCCCGGGCCCAGGAGGCGGCCATCGAGGGCGCCGTCACCGACGCGACGGGGCTCGCGCTGCCCGGCGTGACGGTGGAGGCGCGCGCGACGCAGCCCGGCGGCCCGACCGCGGTCGCCGTGACCGACGGCACCGGCGCCTTCGCCATCGCCGGACTGCCGGCCGGCAGCTACGAGGTGCGCTTCACGCTGCCCGGCTTCCACGAGATCGTGCGCGCGGTGGAGGTCGGCGCCGGGGCCACCGCCACCCTCGCCGTCGAGCTGGCCGTGGAGCTCGCCGAGCAGGTCGTCGTGGTCGGCAGCCGCGGCCAGCCGCGGTCGGTGACCGAGTCGCCGGTGCCCATCGACGCCATCCCGTTCCAGGACGTCATGCGGCAGGGCGTGACGACGCTCGACTACCAGCTCCGCACGCTGGTCCCGTCGTTCAACGTCGCGACGCACCCCATCAGCGGCGCGGCCTCGCTCGTGCGCCCGGCCAGCCTGCGCAACCTGGCCCACGACCACTCGCTGGTGCTGGTCAACGGCAAGCGCCGCCACCGCTCGGCGATTCTCGTCTGGTTCGGCGGCGTGACCGACGGCACGCAGGGGCCCGACATCTCGACCATTCCGTCGATCGCCCTGCGCCAGGTGGAGGTGCT
>CAYGCV010000016.1:0-705 GCA_964348425.1 uncultured Vicinamibacteraceae bacterium
AAGCCCCCGGCGTCCGCTTGCGGGGACCCCACTGCCCCGCGCCGCTCCCGCCGAGCCGCGCTGTGCGCGGCTTGCGGCGCTTCAGTGGCCGGTTGAGACGTCGGTGGGGCGGAAGGCGTAGGGCGCCGGGTCGTGGATGCCGGCCGCGTCGAATGCCTGCAGCCGCTCGCGGCACTTGCTGCAGCGGCCGCAGTGGGCCGTCCCCACCGGATTCATGCACGACACCGTGAGCTCCCACGGCACGCCGAGCGTCGCTCCCAGCAGGATGACGTCCGGCTTCCCCAGGCTCGCGAAGGGCGCCACGATGTCCAGCGGGTGGTCCAGACCCAGCGACAGGGCGCGCGCCATGGTCGCGAAGAACTCGGGCGTCGCGTCGGGGAAGGGGTTGCCGGCCAGCGGACCGACGGCGATGCGCGCGATGCCGTGCAGCGCGCAGTAGACGGCCGCCTTGGAGAGCAGCACCGCGTTCCGTCCCACGAGGTAGACATCGCTGTCGGGCGTGCCGTAGGCGGGGGGCGTTCCGCGCAGCGCCCAGTGGGACGGCGGGTAGAGGTCCGTCAGCGGTGCCGCGAGCTGCGCGAGCGGGCGTACGGACGCGGCGAAGGTTGGTGCGGCCAGCAGCCGCTCGACGACGGCCAGCTCCGACTGCTCCCACGCGAGGCCGCCGCTCACGTAGAGCGGCTGCACGGCGCCGGCGGCGGCCTC
>CAYGCV010000016.1:715-24406 GCA_964348425.1 uncultured Vicinamibacteraceae bacterium
GGCCGCCGGGGGGCGGCCCCGTGTCGGGTGGGGGGGGGGGGGGGGGCGGGGGGGGGCCCCCCGCGCCACCAGCACGGCGCTGTCGAGGCCGCCGGAGCAGAGGACCGCCGCCACCGGTTCTTGACCGTCGTTCGAGGGCTCGACTACCATCGCTCCTGCTTCACGCCAGCGACCTCCCGATGTATTCCGTCACGAAGCGGATCGACTTCTGCTACGGCCACCGGCTGCTGGAGTACGAAGGCGTCTGCCAGCATCCCCACGGGCACAACGCGGTCGCCGAGATCGAGGTGCGCACCGAGTCGCTCGATCCGCGCGGCATGGTCTGCGACTTCGGCGACATCAAGCGCGTCATCAAGGGCTGGATCGACCGCGAGCTGGATCACAAGATGATTCTGCGGCGGGACGATCCGCTGCTCGAGCCGCTCCGCCGGCTGGGCGAGCCGGTGTTCGTCGTCGATCACAATCCGACGGTGGAGCATATCGCGAAGGTGATCTTCGATCAGGTTCGCGAACGAGGATTCCCGGTCATACGCGTGACGGTGTGGGAGACGCCCACCTCGTTCGCGACGTACGCGGCTTCTAACCTTTAGATGGGGCCGTGCGGCCTCTTCCAGATGGGGCTGTGCCCCGAACCCCCGGCGTCCGCTTGCGGGGGCCCCTGCGCCCCGCGCCGCTCCCGCCGAGGCGCGCTGTGCGCGCCTTGCGGGGTCGGCCATTTATTTTGAGCATTCAAAAGATAAAGATGCTAGAGTCAAAATAAATGCTTTCAGTGCACCAAATTTCGGCGGCCCGTGCGGCTGGACGCGTCTTGTGCGCCCTGGTGCTGTGCTCGCTCCTAGCCCCGTCCGTCTCGAGCGCGCAGGCGGCGGACCGCGACGATATTCCGCGGCGCGCCGCGGGCGGCGCGGCGCCGGGTTGGCGCGGTGCGCTGGCGAGGCATCTCACGGTCGGCGCTGCCGCCGCCGACACGCTGCGCAGCAACGTGCGGAGCATACTGCAGGGCTGGGCCCGCACGGCGCCGGCGTTGCCGCACGCCGGCGGTCCGGCGCGGTCGCCGTCGGCGTACGGCGCCGGCCAGTCGCCCCCGCCCCCGGACGACACGTCGTCCCAACCGGTGACCGGGCCCATCTCCGGGTACATGGACTTCCACTACAACAATCGGCGGAATGAGGACGCGGTGCTCGACTTCCACCGCTTCGTGCTGCTCTTCTCCCACGGCTTCTCGGATCGCATCCGCTTCGTGGCCGAGCTCGAGCTCGAGCACGCGGTGGTCTCGGACGAGACGGACGGCGAGCTGGAGCTCGAGCAGGCGTACGTCGACTTTCTCATCACGCGCGGCTTCAACGTGCGCGCCGGCATGCTGCTCGCACCGGTCGGCATCATCAACGAGCGCCACGAGCCGCCCGTCTTCCACGGCGTCGAGCGGCCGTTCGTCGACACCGTCATCATCCCGACCACTTGGTTCGACACCGGCGTCGGCGTGCACGGCGAGGTGGGTCCGGGCGTGCGGTACCGCGTCTACGCGATGGCGACCCTGGACGCGTTCGGCTTCAGCGCCGAGGAGGGACTGCGCGGCGGACGGCAGAAGGGCCACGAATCCAACGCGCGGAGCCTCGCGGGCACCGGCCGCGTCGAGTACGTCGGCACGCCCGGCCTCGTGCTGGGCGCCAGCGTGTGGAGCGGCGAGACCGGCTTCAACACGTTGCGCTTCGACACCAGCCTGACGCTGGTCGAGTTCGACGGCCGCTACCGGCTCGGCGAGCTCGAGGCGCGGGGCCAGTACGCGCACGGCTTTCTGGGCGGGATGGACCAGCTCAACCGGGCGGTCCAGCGCACCACCGGCGTCAGCCCGAACGTGGCCGAGGAGATCCGCGGCTTCTACCTGGAGGGTTCGTACTTCATCCTGCCGCAACCGGCGCCGAGGGAGCTGGCCGCCTTCCTGCGCTACGAGAACTTCGACACGCAGTACGACATGCCGGCCGGGTTCCGTCCGCTCAGGGAGTTCGACCGCGACGCGTGGGTGTTCGGCCTGACGTACTTCCCGGACCCAGACGTGGCCGTGAAGCTCGACTACACGGTGCTGCGCAACCAGAGCGCGGTCATCGACGCGCCCGACTCCCTGAACCTGGGGCTGGGATGGTGGTTCTGAGGCGTCGCGGGTGGCGTGTGGCGCTGGCCGGGGTCGCGCTCGCCGGCTTCGGACTGGCCGGCCCGCGCGCGCTCGAGCCGCAGCCGGTGGTCGTGCCGGTCCTGGCCGAGCGCTTCTCGTTCACCCCGTCCGAGATTCGGGTGCCGGCCGGCGTGCCGGTCGAGCTGCGCATTCGCAGCGCCGACACCATGCACGGCTTCCGCATCGTCGGCCGGCAGGTGAACGTGGCGGTTCCCAAGCGACGGCAGGGCGAGGCCGTGGTGCGGTTCGAGGCGCTGGCGCCCGGGCGTTACCGCTTCGAGTGCTCGCGGCTGTGCGGCGCCGGACACCACTTCATGCGCGGCGAGATCGTGGTGGTCGCTGCCAGCGGCAACCGATGAGACCGCTCGCCCGCGCGGCGGTCGCGAGCCGCACCGCAATCGTGACGGCGATGACGGCGTTCGCCGCCACCGCGGCCGGCCAGCATCCCGTCGCGCCGGGCGACCCGCTGCCCGGCATCACGCCGGCCGAGTTCGAGGAGTTCCGGCTCGGCCTGGAGGACTTCCTGGAGGTCGAGACGGCCGAGGAGGGGCTCGGACCGGCCTACAACGCGACGAGCTGCGCCGCCTGCCACAGCGTGCCCGCCATCGGCGGCATCGCCCCGGTCACCACCGTCCGCGCCGGCATCCGCGCGGCCGACGGCAGCTTCCGCGACCTCGACCCGGCGCGCGGGTCGCTGTTCCAGCTCTTCTCGGTTCCGACGCACGGCTGCCAGTCGGTGATTCCGGCCGAGGCGAACGTCATCGCGCGCCGCGTGCCGATTCCCCTGTTTGGCGCGGGACTGGTCGAAGCCATACCGGATGCGGACATCCTCGGGCTCGAGGACCCGCACGACGCGGACGGCGACGGCGTCAGCGGCCGGGCCGCGCTCGTCATCGACCGGGCGACCGGCGAGCTGCGCGTGGGGCGGTTCGGCTGGAAGGCCCAGGTCGCGACGCTGCTCGAGTTCGGGGGCGACGCCTACCGGAACGAGATGGGCATCACAAACGACCTGTTTCCCGCCGAGCTCACGTTCAACCTGACCGAGCTCCAGCTCCGCCTGTGCGATCCGCTCCCGGAGCCCGAGGACGTGCCGGAGCCGGGCACCGGCCGGCGCGGCATCGACAACTTCGAGTCGTTCATGCGGCTGCTCGCACCGCCGGCCCGCGGCGACGTGACGGGGCGGGTCGCGCGCGGCCGGCAGGTCTTCGAGTCGATCGGTTGCGCCGCCTGCCATGTCCCGGCGCTGGCTACCGGTCCCAGCCTGAATCCCGTCTTCGACAGCCGCCAGGTGCCGCTCTTCTCCGACCTCCTGCTGCACGACGTCGGCACGGGCGACGGGATAGCCCAGGCGGCGGCCATGCCGAACGAGATCCGCACGCCGGCGCTCTGGGGGCTGCGCCACCGGCGGCCGCTGCTGCACGACGGCAGCGCGGCCACCATTCTCGAGGCGGTGGTCCGCCACGCGGGCGAGGCGCAAGCCGCCCGCGATGGGCTGCCCGGCCTGTCCGCCCCCGACCTCGCAGCCCTGATGGCCTTCCTCGAGTCGCTGTGAGCGCAAGGCGCGCACAGCGCGCCTCGGCGGGAGCGGCGCGGGGCGAAAGGGGTCCCCGCAAGCGGACGCCGGGGGTTCGGGGCGCAGCCCCGTCTGACTAAGCCGGTTGCTCGGGCGGTGCGACCTGCAGCTTGGCGGCGGCCCGCATCCCGATCATGATCTGCCGCTCGCGCTTGCCGCGGACGACGACGTGGTCGGCCGCGGCGTCGCGGGACTCGACCCGAATGGCCTGGCCGGGCTTGAGGCCGCTGCTCTCGAGGAAGCGCAGGAACGCCGAGTCCTGGTCGGTGACCCGGGTCAGGACCACCGGCGATCCGAGCGGGCAGGTGAGCAGCGTCTGGTACTCCGGCGTCACCATCGAGCCGCTCGAGTCGGGAATGGGGTCGCCGTGCGGGTCGGCGGCCGGGCGCCCGAGCATCGCATCGATCCGATCGATGAGGCGGTCCGACGCGGCGTGCTCCAAACGTTCGGCCTCGTCGTGCACCTCCGCCCAGCTCATCCCGAGCACCTTGACGAGGAACAGCTCGATCAGCCGGTGGCGCCGGAGCACGAGCGCGGCGAGCTTCTCGCCCGCGGGCGTCAACCGCACGCCAGCATACGGCTCGTAGTCGACCAGCCCGGACTCGGCCAGCGTCTTGACCATGGTGGTCGCGGTGCCCGGCACCACGCCCAGCGCGCCGGCCAGACGCCCCATGGGCACGAGGCGATGCTCGCGGCCCTGCGCGGACTGGGCCTGATAGATGGCCTTCAGGTAGTTCTCGACCGTGCTGGAGGGGAGCGCCATGACTGATCCTATGCTATAGTATTTTGAGTTATCAAAATTCTAATTGTCATGCGTCAAAGTGCGCGTGCCTGACTGCCGCGCGTCGAGCATGCCGGATCCCCGTTTCGCACTCCTCGTCTTCGCCGCGCTCAGCCTGCTGCTGGCCGTGCTGCTGTGGCCCGAGCGCGGTGTGCTCCCGCGCTTGCTGCGCCTCTGGAGGCTGGGCGAGCGCGTGCGGCTCGAGGATGCCCTGAAGCACGTGCTCACCTGCCGCCAGAGTGGTCAGGCGTGCTCGCTCGACAGCCTGGCCGGTCATCTGGAGGTGTCCACCGCGCGGGCCGCGACGCTGCTGTCCCGGCTCGCCGGGATGGGGCTCGTCCGGATGGCGCCGGACGGACCGGTGCTGACGAGCGAGGGGGCGCAGTCGGCCATCCGCATCGTGCGCACGCACCGGCTCTGGGAGCGCTACCTGGCCGACCGCACGGGCATTCCGCCGGCGGAGTGGCACGAGCGGGCCGAGCGGATGGAGCATGCCCTCTCCGCCGAGCAGACCGACGCGCTCGAGCTGCGGCTCGGCTACCCGAGCTGGGACCCCCACGGCGATCCGATCCCGGACGCCTCGGGAGAGATCCCGCCGGTTCCCGGCATCGGCCTGACTGCCGTCGAACCCGGCCGCACGGTCGAGATCGTGCATCTGGAGGACGAGCCCCGGGAGATCTACGACGCGCTGCTGGGGGAAGGGCTCGTCCTCGGCGGGCGCCTCGACGTCGTCGCACGGGCCGACCGCGGCATTCGCGTGCGGGAAGCCGGCGGGCGCGAGTGGACGCTCGACGCCGTGGCGGCGCGCAACGTCAGCGTCCGTCTGCTGCCGGCGGGCGAGCGCGCCGCGGCGAGCTGGACGACGCTCCGGGACGCCCGGCCCGGGGAGACGGTGCGGGTCGTGGAGATCTCCCGCGCCTGCCAGGCCACGCAACGCCGCCGGCTGCTCGACCTCGGCGTCGTGCGCGGCACGCGGATCACCCCTGAGCTGGTGAGCGCGACAGGCGATCCGGTGGCGTACCAGATTCGCGGCGCGCTCATCGCTCTGCGGCGCCAGCAGGCGGCCTGGATCCGGGTGGAGCGTGGCAGCGAAACACCGGAGGCGGCCCGATGAGCGCGCCGGCGGGCGCCTGCGGCGGCTGCTCCCGGCACCGGGCCGACAGCCTGCTGCGGCTGGGGCTGAACCCGGACAGGTGGGACATCCTGGTCGCGCTCGCCGGCAATCCGAACGTCGGCAAGAGCACGGTCTTCAACGCGCTCACCGGGCTCCGGCAGCACACCGGCAACTGGCCGGGCAAGACGATCGTGCGCGCGGAGGGGGCGTTCGCCTACGAAGGCCGGCGGCTGAAGGTCGTCGACCTGCCCGGCACCTACTCGCTGCAGGCCGAGAGCGCCGACGAGGAGGTGGCGCGCGACTTCATCCTGTTCGGCCGGCCGGACGTGACCGTCGTGGTGGTCGATGCGACGCGCCTGGAGCGGAATCTCCACCTCGTCCTGCAGATACTGGACATCACGGATCGCGTCGTCGTCTATCTCAACCTCGTCGACGAAGCCCGGCGCCACGGCATCGCCGTGGACGCGGCGCGTCTGGAGCAGCAGCTCGGCGTCCCGGTCGTGAGCGGGGTCGCCCGCTCGAAGGTCGGCATCGACGACCTGCTCGCGGCAGCCTACCGCGTCGCCGCGGGTGAGACGGCCACGGCGCCCTACCGCATGACGCACCTGGACGACCGCGTCGAGGACACCGTCTCCGACGTGGCCCGGGTGGTGGAGAACGCGTTTCCCCGGGTGCCCAACGCACGCTGGGTCGCGCTGCGCCTGCTCAACGGCGACGACGCCGTCGGCGAGGCCGTGCGCTCCGGCGAGCTCGGGCAGCTCGGCGAGACGCCCGACGCGGCCTCCGGGACCGACGCCCCGCCGGTCCCGGAGGCCGACCGGGAGCATGTCCTGCGCACGGCCCGCCGCCGGCGCTGGGATCTGCCCGCCGATTTCCAGGACACGATCACGGAGCGCCTCTACGCCGCGGCCCAGGCGGTGGCCGACGGCACGCAGATGCGCGGGCTGAAGCGGGCCGGCTTCGACTTCGACCGCACCCTCGACCGGCTGCTCACGAGCCGCTGGCTGGGATTCCCCCTGATGCTGGCGATCCTCGCGGCGGTCTTCTGGATCACGATCGAGGGCGCCAACGTCCCCTCCGGGATGCTGGCCGCGCTGCTCCTCGACACCGTGCACCCGTGGCTGAAGGGCCTCGGCGACGCGGCCGGGATGCCCTGGTGGCTGGGCGGCTTCCTCTTCGACGGGGTGTACCTGGCGACGGCCTGGGTGGTGGCCGTCATGCTGCCCCCGATGGCTATCTTCTTCCCGCTCTTCACGCTGCTGGAGGACTTCGGCTATCTGCCCCGGGTGGCCTTCAACCTCGACGCGCTCTTCCGCTCGGCCGGCGCGCACGGCAAGCAGGCGCTCACCATGTGCATGGGGTTCGGCTGCAACGCGGCCGGCGTCGTCTCCACGCGCGTCATCGACAGCCCGCGCGAGCGTCTGATCGCCATCATCACCAACAACTTCTCGCTCTGCAACGGCCGCTGGCCGACCCAGATCCTCATCGCCACCATCTTCATCGGGGCGCTGGCGCCGGTGCACCTCGGGGGCGTCGTCTCGGCCGCCGCGGTCGTCGGGATCGCCGTGCTCGGCATCATCACGATGTTCGTCGCCTCGTGGCTGCTGTCGCGCACGGTCCTGCGCGGCGAGGCGACGCGCTTCAGCCTCGAGCTGCCGCCCTACCGCCCGCCGCGCATCCTGCAGACGCTGTACACGTCGGTCGTCGATCGGACGCTCATCGTGCTGGGGCGGGCCGTCGTCTTCGCGGCGCCCGCCGGCGCGGTCATCTGGCTCGTGTCGAACATCGACCTGGGCGGCGCCAGCCTGGCGGAGCACGGCGTCGCCTGGCTGGATCCCTTCGGGCTGCTCATCGGCCTCAACGGCGTCATCCTGCTCGCCTACGTGGTGGCGATTCCGGCCAACGAGATCGTCATCCCCACCGTGCTGATGCTGACCGTGCTCACCGCCGGCGGCGCCGGGGCCGGGGCGGGCGTGATGTTCGAGCTCGACGACATCGGCGCGACGGCCGACCTGCTGCGCGCCGGCGGCTGGACCCTGCTGACCGGCGTGAACCTGATGCTGTTCAGCCTGCTGCACAACCCGTGCTCCACGACCATCTACACGATCTACCGGGAGACGCGGAGCGCGGGATGGACGACGCTGGCCACCCTGCTGCCGGTCGCCGTGGGCGTCACCGTCTGCTTCCTCGTGACGCAGGTGTGGCGGCTGGTCGCGACCTGATGCGGCCGCGCATGGCGAACGGCGGTGAGCCGCAGTAGGATCGCACGGGCCGATGGCAGCGGAGCTGGATTCCTCCAACTGGTCGGGTGAGGGCGACTTCACCCGCAGGCTCGTCGACTGGTGCGCCAGCCAGCCGGCGGTCGCGTTCGTGCGCGTCGAGGACGCGCCCTCCAGCCGCGCGGACGTCGAGTACAACTTCATCAGCAACGAGATATTCCTGCGGTTCCACACGCGGAGCCGTAGCGAGCAGCGGCGGCTGCTCGGGGTCGTGCCGCTGCGCCGCACCGTGACCGAGAAGGTCACGACGCTGGACCAGCTCGAGTCGCAGCTCGCCGGCGCCGAGGATCTGGGGGAGCCGGACTACGCGGACGAGGGGATGATCCAGTACCTGCACACCGAGCGCGTCGTGCCCCCCTATCAGACCCGGGGCTACAAGCTGATCGAGCTGGTGCGGATCTACGAGGTCGGCACGCCGTCGCGGGCGTGAGGCCGTCGCGAGCCCGGAACGATGCCCCTGGTTGCGGCCGCCGACGTCCGGAAGCGCGTGCTGCACACGATCCAGGCCGCCCGCCGCGCCGCGGAGGCGCGCCGCGCGCGCGCCGCGGAGGCCGAGCGCGACGGCAGAACGGTGCTGGCCGACGTCGTGGCGCCGGCCTGCAAGGCGGTGGCGGCCGTGCTCAAGGCTGAGGGCTACGGCTTCCGCGTGCTCACCCCGGCCGGGTCCGTACGGCTGGCAAGGGACGCCGCGGCGGAGGACTTCATCGAGATCGCCCTCGACACGACGCGCGATCCGCCGGCCCTGGTCGGCCGCGTCAGCCGCGCCTGGGGCCGGCGCGTCCTGGTCGACGAGGAGGTGGTCCGAGAGGCGCCGATCGATGGGCTGACCGAGGACGAGGCTGTCGGGATCGTGCTGGAGCGGCTCGGTCCGTTCGTCGAGCGGTAGCAGCCTTCATCAGGCAGGGTTGCGACCCGAACCCCCGGCGTCCGCTTGCTGGGGCCCTTCGTCCGGCGCCGCTCCCGCCGAGGCGCGCCGTGCGCGCCTTGCGGATTCTGCAACGTGCTACGGAGCGGCCGCCGCATTGTGTGAGACGACGAGCGCGTCCAGCCTCCAACTACCGCGCCGCCAGCGACGCGGCGATGATCTCCTCGTCGTTGCGGGCGTAGATGCGCTGGTTGGCGTAGGCAGGGTGTGACCAGTTGACGGTCTCGAGCTCGCGCCGGTTGCCGGGCTCGGAGGTCGGCGCGATCAGGTGTGTCCGGCTGATCTCCTCGTAACCCTCGGGCGTCATGCGCGCGATGATCAGGTCGCCGCGGTCGTTGTTGATGAAGAAGCGATCCTCGTGGCGCACGATGAAGGCGCTCGCCCACCGGGCCCGCTCCACCGTGACGGCCTGCGTCTCCCAGATGCGTTCGCCGGTGGCGGCGTCGAGGCAGCGCAACTGCCCGTAGCTGCCCACGCCGTAGATGTAGCCGTCGACGATGACCGGCGTCGCGAGCACGGAGTGCAGCCCTTGGGTCAGGATCTCGCTGTTGCTCGCGCCCCTCCAGCGCACCGCGGCGTCCGGCCGGTCGGCGTCCAGGGTCATCATCAGCGGACCGTTGTAGAAGGTCGTCACGAACAGCTCGCGGCCGTACTGCACGGGGACGGCGACGGTCATGTCGAAGTCGACCCGGAACGGCTGCTCCCAGAACACCTCGCCGGTCTCCGGGTCCAGCGAGGAGAGCGCGACGGGGTGCCAGACGATGAGCTGCCGGACACCGCTCGCCTCGATGATGACCGGCTGACCCACGCCCGGACTGGATTCCTCGGAGGAGAGCGCCCGCCAGATCTCCTCGCCCGTCCGCTTGTCGAGGGCCACGACCTTGGCGTCCGGCACGCCCCCGGCCAGCACGATCAGGCGCTCGCCGTCCACCAGCGGAGAACTGCTGAAGCCGAAGATCGGCATCTCGGCGCCGTATTCCTCACGGTAGTGCCGCGACCAGACCGGTTCGCCCGTCTCGGCGTCGAGCGCCATCAGCGTGCCCGCCGCGCCCTGCACGTACACCCGGTCGCCGTCCACGGTCGGGGTGGCGCGCGGCCCCTCGTCCCACGAGATGCCGGCGTAGTTCGCTGCCCATTCGTGCGTCCACAGAATCTCGCCGGTCCGTTCATCGAGGCAGACGGCACGCTCGATGCCAGCCAGCCCACTCGTCCGCGCGAAGTCGCTGACGAACACGCGGCCGTCCGCCACCGCCGGTCCGGAGTAGCCGCGGTTGATCGGCGTACGCCACGCGACGCTCAACCCGTCGTCCGGGAACCGCTCCAGGATGCCGGTCTCGTGCCAGACGCCGAGCCGGCCCTTGCCGCGGAACTCCGGCCAGTCCTCGGCCTGCGCGCCCGGCGCGGCGATCAGCAGGCAGGCAACGAGAAGGGCGCGCGTGCGCCAGGCGGATCGAGTGACGACCGGCATGACACCAGTCTACCCGCACGGCGCCCCGGCACATGCGGGTTTCCCCCGTGGGGGATACAATGCGACCTGACTCGAGCGCTCGCCTCGCGTGTGCTTGCCGGGAGGGTACCGATGGGACGTCGACTCGCCGCGTTGCAGCGTCCCGCCGACCACGCGGGCAGGGAAGCGCTGACCGCCGAGGAGGTGGCCGAGCGGTGACCGCGGGCGCCGGCCGCCAGTGCCGTGGCGAGGTCCGCGGCGGCGGCGGGCGCGGCGCGCAACGCCAGGAGATGCCGGCACCCGGAGACAGAGACCGCGAGAACGGTCCCACGCGCACGCTGATCCTGGAAGCCGCGCTCGAAATCCTGAGCCGGGACGGGCCGGCGCGGGCGTCGATGACCGAGATTGCGCGCCGGGCGGGTCTCTCGCGGCAGGGCCTGTACCTTCATTTCAGCAGCAAGGACGATCTGACGTACCAGGCCGCGCGCCACGCGTTCGAGGTCGCGCACGCCAATGCGCGAGCGATGCTGGACAGCGGCCGGCCGGTCACGGAGCGTCTGGCCGGCGCGCTGGCGGCGAAGTACGCTCCGCTGCACCGGGGGGCCACCAGCCGCGCGGCCCGCTTCTGGCAGGGCTACGAGGCCCCGGTGATCGACCGCATCATCGAGATGAGCGCCGGCTTCGACAAGTCGTTCATCGAGCTGCTGGCGGGCGCGCTGGAGTCGGACGGCGCCGCCTCGCGGACGGACGCTGCGCGCGACGCCTCGTTCGTTGCCCTGGCGACGGTGCTCGATGCGACGGCGAGGGGGCTGACGGTGACCGCGCACCGCATCTCGAAGAAGGACCATCTCGAGCTGGTCCGGCTCGCGGTAACGCGGCTGTGCGCGCCGTCCCGGTGACGCGTCCGGTCGCGCTTGAATCCTCGACGGAGCGCGCGGGGCCGGTCGTGCTGCCGGCCGGTGCTCAGCGCTGCTGCAGCTCCCGCCGTCGCGCCTGCTCGTCGATTGCACTCTCGAGCGTGACGGCGCCCACCGAGATCGCGCCCAGGCCGCGCAAGGCGGCCGCGGAGGCGGGCTGGGTGCCGATGAACTGGGCGAGGTGCTGGCCTTCGGCGACACCCAGGGGCGACTGTCCGTTCTTCGCCACGTGGTTGATGTCGGCCCCCGCTTCGGCAAGGTACTCGATGACGGTCACCAGCCCGGCGTAGGCCGCGCAGTGCACGGCGTTGAACCCGCGCCGATCGGTCGCGTCGACGTCGTTGCCCAAGGCGTGCGCCAGCTTCACCGCGGCCAGCCGGGCCGCCTCGGGGACGAGGCTCTCGTTGATCACCCAGCCTGCGCCGGCCGCCATCATCAGCGGCGTCATGCCGCCGGCCGCGGCCAGCATGGGGTCGGCGCCCCGATCGACGAGCATCTGCATCGTCTCCGCGTCGCCCGCCGTGGCCGCCAGGAGAAAGGGCGTGGAGCCGACCATGGTGCTGCCTGGGAGAATGAGAAAGTAGAGCGAGAAGCCGTAACGCGGCATGACCCTGGTCAATTGCGCGTTCACGTCCGCGCCATGGTCGAGGAGCGCTGCGATCAGCGCCAACTGCCGGCGCCGGTCGGGAATGCCGGCCAGCGCCGCCCATTCCCCCGGCGCGTCCGGATAATCGTGGGAGGTCAGGGCTTCGGAGCGGTTCACGGCCCAGTGCAGCGGCGTGTAGCCCGCCGCGTCCAACGCGCCGTCCGGCGCCGCGCCGCGTTCGAGCAGCAGCAGGGCGAGCGGCACGTGCCCGCGGACGGTGGCGACCAGCAGCGGCGTGCTGCCGTCGGCGGCCACGTCGTCGATCTCGGCGCCGTGATCCAGCAGCAGGCGGGCCATGGCGAGGTCGCCGCGGCGCGCGGCGAACATGAGCGGAGTGAATCCCCCGGCTCCGCGCGCCACGCGCACACGGCGGGAATTGTCCTTGATCGCGGATGCTCCCGAGGCGGCGTCTCCCGCGTCGCGCACCGCGGCCGGTTCCGGCTCCGGCGGCGCATGTTCCCGGCCGCTCCTGTCGTCCATCTCGACGACGGTGCGGGAGCGCGCATGCACGTCGGCGCCGCGATCCAGCAGCAGGCGCGCGGCCTCGAGGCGGCTCTCGGCCACGGCCCACATCAGCGCCGTTTGCCCTCGCGACGTCTGCGCGGCCTCGATGTCGGCGCCGGCGTCGAGCAGCGCCGCGATGGCAGCGGGCGTTCCGGTGCGCGCGGCGGCCATCAGCACGGTTTCGCCGGACTCCAGGGCGACGTTCGGGTCGGCGCCGGCGTCGAGCAGCGCCGCGACGACGGCGGCATTGCCGTTGGTCGCCGCCAGCCAGACCGGCGTCGCGCCGTACTCGTTGGCCGCCCCTGCGTCGCCCCCGGCCGCGAGCAGTTGCCGGACCGTATCCAGGTCGTCGCGGTGGGCGGCCCAGTGCAGCGCGGTCGCGCCGTCGGGCTGCCGTGCGTTGACATCGGCGCCCCGGGCCAGCAGCGTCGCGACGGCAGCACGGTCGCGGTCGCGGACGGCCTCAATCAGGTCCGCCGCTTCGGCCGCCGTACCCGCAGCGACGACGAGTGCCGCCGCCGCGGCTGCCATTCGAACATCGATCGGCATGCAGAATGCTTCATGCTGGCGCATCGCGATTCCTCCCGCGTCACACGCCGGTCACGAGCCGCAGCTCGCCCGTGCTGTCGCCGAAACGCTCCACGTCGAGGCCGAGCTTCTCGAGCAGCGTCAACTGCAGGTTGGCCAGCGGCGTCCCCTCCGGCGCCTGCAGATGCCGGTTGCCCTGGATGCCGTACTGCGAACCGTGCACCAGCAGGGTCGGCACGTTCGTGGCCACGTGGAGATGCGAGTCGCTCATCCCCGACCCGTAGAGCAGCAGCGTGGAGTCGAGCAGCGTGCCGTCGCCGTCGGGCGTCGCCGCCAGCTTCTCGACGAACTGCTTCAGCAGTTGCATCTGGTAGGCGTTGAGCCGCGCCTGCTTGGCCAGTTGCTCGGGGGCATTGGCATGGTGCGAGAGCGAATGGTGCGCTTCGCGGATGTCGATCTCGGGATACGTGCGGACGGACGCTTCGCGCCCCATCAGGAAGGTGAACACGCGCGTCAGGTCGGTCTGGAACGCCAGCGTCTGCAGGTCGAACATCAACTCGACGTGGCTGCCGTACGTCTCGGGGATGCCAATCGGACGGTCGACCACCGGCAGCTCCCGGTCGACCTGCTGCTCGGCCATCGCGACGCGCCGCTCGACGTCGCGCACGGCGTCCAGGTACTCGGTCAGCTTCGCCCGGTCGCCGGCCCCCAGGCTCGAGCGCACCGCCGACACGGAGCCGGTCACCGAGTCGAGGACGCTGCGGTCGGTCTGTATGTCCCGCAGCCGGACCGCCCGCGCGGTGCTGTCGCTGGCGCCGAACAGCCGCTCGAACACGTTGCGCGGGTTGTTCTCCATCGGCAGCGGGGTGGTCGGCGTACGCCAGACGATCGTGTTGTTGTAGGCGCAACTGTAGCCGAGGGCGCAGGCGCCGGCCAGGTGGGTCGGCTCGATCGCCAGCTCGAGCGAGGCGAGCTGCGTCTCGGATTCCCACTGCTGCGCGATGATCTGGTCGAGCGAGGTGCCGGCGCGCAAGTCGCCGCCCTCCGAGCGATTGGCGCGGCAGCCGGTCATCCAGTAGGTCTGGACGCGCGGATGCGCGCCGCCGTCGAGTCCCTCGCCGCCCTCGTTGTGACAACCGCTGACGACCAGCAGGCGGTCCTTCAGGGGTTCCATCGACGCCAGGATGGGATTGAGCTCCAGCGCCTTTCCGGCGGCCGGCTGATTCCAGACCGGCATGTTCATGCCCATGCCGACGTACACCGCCCCGAACCGCCGCACGGGCGCGGCGGCGGTGGTGCGCGTCGCCGACAGCGCCGGGACCATGCTGTCCAGCAGCGGCAGGGCGACCGCGGCGCCGAGGCCGCGCAGGACGGTGCGCCGGGGCAGATGCCTTCCCGTGTTGATGTTGCTCATGATGCGGTCATCCTCATGCGGAACGGAAGCGAGCGGGTGACGTTGCGAATCAGGGCGCGCCACGTGTCGCCCTCGGCGGCCGTCCGGCGCAGGATCTCCCTCACCGCCGGCATGTCTGCGGGCGATAGGGTGCGGCCGAGCGCATAGGTGAGCAGGCGCTCCGCCAGCGTCGCCCTGTACGCTGCGACCCGGCCCAGCAGTGCGTCGCGGAAGGTGGACGGACCGTCGAATGGCGTCCCGTCGGGCAGCGCGCCCGACGCGTCGACGGCGACCCCGCTGTCTTCCGCGCGCCATTTTCCGATCCCGTCGAAGTTCTCCAGGGCGAATCCCAGCGGGTCGATCTGCGCGTGGCACGTCGCGCAGACCGGGTTCGCCCGGTGCTGCTCCATGCGCTGGCGCAGCGAGCCGTGCACTTCCGTGGCTTCGAGCGGCGGCACCTGGGCGGGCGGCGCGGGCGGCGGCGTGCCCAGGATGTTCTCCAGGATGAACTTGCCGCGCAGCACGACGGACGTCCGGTCGGGGTACGACGTGACGGTCAGCAGGCTGCCGTGTCCCAGCAGACCGGCGCGGCTGGGGTCGGGGAGCGGCACGCGGCGGAAGTGGCTGCCGACCACGCCGGGGATGCCGTAGTGGCGGGCGAGACGCTCGTTGACGAACGTGTAGTCCGCGGTCAGCAGCTCGGTGAGCGGCCGATCCGCGCGGAGCTGATGCTGCAGCAGCAGCCGCGACTCGCGCTCGAACGCGGCCCGCAGGTTCTCGTCGAATTCCGGAAACGCCTGCGGGTCCGGCTGGACCGTCGCCATGTTCCGCAGCAGCAGCCACTGGCCGAAGAAATTGTCGGTCAGCGCGTCCGACCGCGGATCGTCCAGCATGCGGTTGACGTGGGCGTCGACCGCGCCCGGATCGTCCAACTCACCGGCCACTGCGGCGTCGATCAGCACGTCGTCCGGCAGACTGCTCCACAGGAAGAACGACAGGCGGGACGCCAGGTCGAATCCGCCCAGGCGGTACGGCGTGCCGGACGCGGCGCCGGCCGGGTCGTGCTCCACGCGGAACAGGAAGGCCGGGTCGGTCAGTACGCGTACCAGGCCCAGCTCGATCCCGTCGTCGAAGTCGCCGGCCTCGTCGCGCCCCGCCCGGAAGAAGCCGAGCAGCATGTCGAGCTCGCCCGCCGCAACCGGCCGCCGCCAGGCGCGGCGGGCCACGGTACGGAGAATCTCGGCCGCGCACGCTTCATCGTCGGGACCGCCGGGCCGGCACGTGAACAGTCGCTCGCGGGGCGCCGTGGCGGTCGGCCGCGCGGCGTTGAACGGACCCGTGATCTCGATGCGGTCGAGGCCGGCGTCGATGCGGCCGAAGTTGACGTTGGTCTGCGTGCCCGCGCCATGGCCGTCGCTGGCCGGCGGCAGCATCGAGATGCCGACCCCTTCGACGTACCAGTGGTCGCGATTGAACGCCACGCCGAGGGTGTGCTCCCCGGCCGTCGTCGTGACGCGCAGCCGCAGTTGCTCGTCCGTGTTGTCAACCGGGTAGCCGCCGCGCCCGATCTCACCCACATCGGGCCGCACGTCGAACCGCTCGAGGCGCCTCCCGTCCAGCCGCAGATCCAGCAGGTTGCGGGCATCGAGTCCGCGCACGGCGTAGCCGACGTTGAGCGCGTTGCGCTGCAGGTACAGCCGGATCTCGTATTCGCCGTCCGCCGGGAAATAGTGGCGCACGGCCGTGCCGCCGCGGGAGCCGAACGGCAGGTCCTCGCTCATCCGCACGTTCTGCACCAGCGTGAGGTACGGCAGGCTGTACACCGTCGTCTCGGGCCGGATCGCGGGGTCGCCGAGCGCCAGGCGGCTGATCTTCTTCGCCGCCAGGAGGTAGCGCTCGAGCAGCCCGGGCGACATCGTCAGCACCTCGGCGATGTTGTCGAAGCCCTCCAGCGAGTTGTCGCCCGGGAGGAGCGTTTCGCCGTCGATTTCCAGCGCCAGCAGGTCGCGGATGGCGTTCGCATACTCGGTCCGGTTCAGGCGGTGGACGGACGTCCGGCCCGGGTTGGGCGCCGTTGCGGCATGGGCGTCCAGCGCCGCCTCGAGCTCGGCGATCATCCGCCCGTAGGTGGCGCTGTCGGGGCGCGGCGCGCCGGCGGGCGGCATGACGCCTGCCCGCAACTTGCGGACGACCTGTTCCCAGACATCGATGCGCGCTCCGGGCTTCGCGGGATCGAGCGTTTCCAGCACCAGCCCGCCGGTCTGCAGCCGTGCGTTGTGGCACCGGACGCAGTAGCGTTCGATTTCCTCGGCGACCGGCGCCGCGTGCACCGTCTGAACGGTGCAGCCCGCGGCCAGCCCGGCGACGATCACCGCGCTCCGGAACGGCTTCGCCATGTAACCTCCTGTGACTCCAACTTGACAGCAAGGGCATTGGTTGTCAAGCGAAAGAGCGCGGCGTTGCCCGCTGCGGCCGCCCGGCATGCCGGCGGCTTTCAGCCGACTGTCACAGGGCCGCGCGTGTTCCCGCCGGGGCTCGCGAGCCCGCGCTCCAGGGCGGTGAATGCCTCGATGAGCTCAGGGGCCTCGAAGGTGCGATTGCGCTGGCCCGCGTTGACTTGCGCGAGCACGCCGGCGCCCACCAGGCGGTCGATCGCCTGGCTTGCTGCCTGAAACGACCGGTCGATAAGGGCGGCCGCGGTGGAGGCGGTGAGCATCGGCGAGGCCGGCAACGCCTCGATCAGCAGCCACGCCGCCGAATCGCGACGGGGGCGGCCGGCTCGTGCGACCCAGGACGACTGCAGGGCGCGCACCTGCGCCCCGAAGCGGGCGGCGTCATCCGCCGCGCGGCGGCACGCCGCAGCGAAGAGCGCAATCCAGCGGTTGGCGCCGGCGTGGGCCTCGGCGGAGTCCCGTGAGCCGACGTGGCGCGTGCCGGTCAGGCCGCCGATGTAGTCCCGCGGCCAGGTTGCCAGGACGAGCGACACCGGTGGCAGAACGCGCAGCCCGAGCCCGCGCCGCCGCAGCACCAGGTGGATCAACACGCGGCCGGTGCGCCCGTTGCCGTCCACGAACGGGTGAATCGTCTCGAACTGTGCGTGCGCGCTCGCCGCCTGGGCCAGCGCCGGGAGCGAGTGGTCGTTGCAGAAGGCAAGCAGGTCGTCCAACAGGTCGGGCACCAGTTCCGGCGGCGGCGGCACGAAGTCGGCGGAGCAGGGGTGGAAGCTGCCGCCCCCTATCCAGTTCTGCACGGTGCGGATGCGGCCCCCATGCCGCTCCAGGCGCGACCCGGCCAGCAGGCGCCGATGCGCTTCCAGCAAGGCGTGGAGGGTAATCGATCCGCCGGGCTCGACGTCCTCCACACCCCAGACCATGGCATCGACGTTCCTGAGCACCTCTGCCGCCGTTGCATCGTCGGGAGCTTCGCCGCGCTGGCGAGCCGCGACGGCGCGGAGCAGGCTCCGGCCGCCGACCTCCAGGCCTTCGATGCGGGACGAGGCAATGGACTCGGCTCGGAGCAGCAGGCGGGCGACAGCCTCGGTACCGGCGAGCGCGGCCGCCGAGGCATCGAGCCTGACGAGCGCGGCCTCGGCGTGGCCGATGTCGGCGGCGACGTCGCCGTCCAGTACGAACCGGCGGCCAGCCAGGGGGTCGGGCAGGTAGACCGCGTAGTTGCAGGGCCGTCGATCACGCCGCGTCAACCCGGCGGGGTCGCCCTCCCAGCGCCGCTCCTCGAAACTCGCGATGAGCGCCTCCTTTTGTTCAAGGATATTATACTAACCTGAATACAGGTTGGTCGTGATCAAGTTTCATGCGCGCCAACTCGGCGAGAGTTCACGCTGCGCGGCGCAACCCCGCTATGCGCCGCGCCAGGTCTCCGACCCTCGCCAGCGTCGCCTCGAGAGCGCCCGACAGGTCGAGCGCGGCAACCTCGAGCCGCTTCCCGGAATGGCGCACGGTATGCGTTGCGGGCTCTCGTTCACCTTGCGCATAGATGAGCAGGCCACCGGGCAGATCGAGCGCAGTCGCGTAGGCAAGCAACTGGTACAGATCGGCGTTGGGCACCCCGGTGTCCATCCGCTTGTACTTGACGTCGCCGACGAAAACGCAGCGCGAACCGTCCCGCCACGTCAGGTCGGGCCTCAGCGACACGCGGCCCTCCGTGTCGAGCGAGCCAATGGAGCGCTCCCCGAACTCGCGCTCCGAAACGCCCAGCGCTTCCCGCAAGGCAACCGTCACGAACTCCTGGAACACGTGGTTCATGTCCATCAGGAAGCCGGACGCGCGGACCTTGCCCCGATCGGCCTCGAACGCGCCGTGCCGCAGGACGAGCCGCGCCAGGGTCACCACGCCGCGGTAATGCTCGTTCAGCCGGTCGAACCTGATTTCCGGCACGGCGCGAGGCGGATAGACCGCGAGCGACACGTCGCCCGGCGATTCTGTCACCCAGGCGACGCCGCTGCGTGCTTCGCGGGAACGCAGCCGCAACCTGGCGAGGCGGTGAGCCGCCGCCTTCACCAGGCGGTTCGCCAGGATGTCGGCAGTGAACTCGTCGTAGCGCACCTCGACCGGCAGTGGGATGCCAAACCGGGAACGAATCTGGTCGCCGAACCGGATGCGTCCCCGCACCGCAGGCAGCGCATCCTCCTCGGTGCGGTAGCCGTGGAGCAGGCCGCGCGAGAACGCCGTGCCGGCGGCAGCGCCGAACGCGCGCGCAACCGCGTCGGGCAGCGCCGAGTGCTCGGGAAAGTCGAACTCGCGCGCCTGGAACTCGACCTTCCCGATGGTGTAACACGCGAGCGACAGGAGCTGGGGGATGCCGATCTTGGGCGCGATGCGCACCGACAGCCCGCCGATCTCCACGGAGCCAACGACGGAACCAGGAGTCAGCGTGTACTCGTCCGCCGTGCCGACGACCGGCGCAACGGCCACACCGAGGTCACGAGCCAGCGCGTCGCGTTCGTCAACGGAGAGGGTGAACGGGGCGCTCGTGGCGTACTCTCGAAGGTCAATCTCCCGCATCGCCTTCGTCGCCGGCGTCCTGCGCGCCGCTGCCTTCTCCCCGCTTTCCGCCCCCCGGCGGCTCCTCGCCGCGGAGCTTGTCGAGCGCGAATTCGTTCAGCCGGTCGCGCTGTCCGTGCAGATGCTCCTCGATGTACGGCAAGACGCTGTGCTTCCAGATGCGCTCGACGGCGACCTCGTCGAGACCGTCGCGCAGGAAGTAGCTCGGACCGATGGCGGCATGGTGGTCGTCCAGCTTTGTATTGGCGCGCTCCACGAGATCTGCCACCCAATCCATGTCGCCCAGGTCGTTTGCCGCCAGCCAGCGGCGAAGCAGCCCCTTGACCGGTTCGTCGTTCGTGGAGAAGTCCACGAACGCAAAGCGCCGGCGAAGCGCGAGGTCGACCAGCGCGATGGAGCGGTCGGCGGTGTTCATCGTCCCGACGATGTAGAGGTTGTCGGGCATCGTGAACGCGGAATCCTTTTCGTCCTGATACATCAACTTCATACCAGTCTTGCGGTACTCCAGCAGGAAGTAGAGCTCGCCGAACACCTTGGCGAGATTCCCGCGGTTGATCTCGTCGATGATCAGGAAGTAGTGCCCGTCCGGGTCGCTCGCGGCCCGCTGGGCCATCTGCAGGAACGGTCCGTCCTTGAGCGTGAATCCCGGCTGCCGGTTGTCGAGTAACCTGGGGCGGTAGCCCTGCACGAAATCCTCGTACGAATAGGACGGGTGAAACTGGACGAACTGGCACCGCTCGTCACCGCCGGCCAGATGCCGGGTCAGTCTCTGCGCGACGTACGTCTTCCCGGTGCCGGGCGGTCCCTGGAAGATGACCTGCCTTTTCTCTTCGAGTAGTGTCTTGATGTTCCGTAGAAAGCCGACCGGGACGTGCAGCTCTCTGGCGAGATCGTCCAACCTGGGTGCGGGCGGGGGAGGTGATGGGCTGTCCTCATCACTGTCTTCCTCCTTCTGTCCGCCCGATATCAGTGTCCTCCATATGATGGACTGCGCATCCAGCCGGTGCCGCACCACAAGGTCCCGCGCCGCCGCTTCCTCCATGAATCTGTCCAGAAAGCCGAGCCCGTGCCCGTACAACTCCGCTTCGTCCGCATCTTTCTTCAGCAGTGGACAGCCCGTCTGTTCGCAAGCGGTAGTCATGTGACGTTTCTTGTAAGGAGGGTAATTCTCGGCGTTCTCGCCCATGAGCAAGACAGAAACAACATGCGCTCGAGTACCTGCACCGCCAATGGCGCTTTTTGGAAATTTCTGACAGAATGTTCTGATACGCTCGGTCAGCGATCGGCCGCCAGCAGTCGCCCAGAGCGCCTGGAGAGCATGTAGGGCCACGCCCGGTTCTTTACTGGTCCAGGCGTCGAACTTGATTTTGATCATGTGATGCATGACAAGACGAGGAGGCTTTGCATTTCTAATCGCGTCGCCCCATTCGTCGGCGGCCCGAAGCACGAGATCTCTCGCATCTCCGTACTGCCGTCCGGCGTCGAGCTTCGGGATTATCTCCTCCTCGTCATGCCGCGGGTTGTTGAGGCGGTAGTGCTTGGCGCGGCGAATGAAGTCGTCCCATGGATCAGCTTGAGCGCCGCTATCGGATGTCATCGTCTTCTCCTCGCTGCTGCGCCGCAAGGCGGCAACCAGACTAGAATACGAGTTGAGCAGAGGGGTCTGCAAAGCGCCGGAGGGCGGACGAGTGTGCGCCCTTGCAGTCGGCCCCGTTCCTGCGTGACGGACTGCCGGCCAGCGGACTGTAGAATGGGCGGCGAGGCGACCCATGCCGTGCCGCTGGAAAGACTGGTTGGCGCAGGCCGAGCGCGACCTCGAACAGGCCTCTGCGTCGCGTCGCGACGGACGCCACGAATGGGCCTGCTTCGCGGCGCATCAGGCGGCCGAGAAGGCGGTCAAGGCGCTGCACCTGGCGCGCGGGCAGGAGGCATGGGGACACGTCGTGGCGCGCCTGCTGGCCGAGTTGCCCGTCGGTGTCCCGCAGCACCTCGTGGAGCGGGCGCATGTCCTCGACACGTACTACGTGCCGGCCCGCTACCCGAACGGACATCCGGAGGGGGCGCCGTTCGAGCATTACGGTCCGTTGCAGAGCAGTCAGGGGATCGAGTTTGCCGGTGACGTTCTCGCATTCGTCCATCAAGCGCTGGCCGCCGGAGAAGGTGGTGCTTGACGGGTTGCGCGTCTGGGCGGCGGCGGAGTCGCGCCGGCGCCCCGAGCTGACGGCGCTCGGCTACTTCGGATCGTACGCGCGCGGCGAGGCTGGTTTCGGCAGCGACCTGGACCTCGTAGCGATCGTCGGACGGAGCTCGTTGCCGTTCATCGAGCGCGCCCGCGGCTGGCCGCTGGAAACGCTGCCGGTGCCGGCCGACCTGCTGGTCTACACCGCTCGCGAATGGGAAGCGCTGCACGCTCGAGGCGGTCGCTTCGCCCGCGTGCTGGCGGCGGAAACGGTCTGGCTGATCGGCGGACGCGCGCAGTAGTCGCCGGACAGGATGGCGGGCCGCGTGGAGCGGGCTGCCGCAGTCGGATTTCAGGCTGCCGGCGGGGCCTGGGGGATGACGGCTCGTTCCAGCGTCTCGAGCCGTTGCCCGACCTTGCCGAACTCGATCTCGACATGGCGGAGCCGGGCATCCAGGCGCTGATGATCCTCCCGCATGTCGCTGCGGAGTGCGTCGATCCGGTCGTCCATCGTGTTCAGGCGACCGTCCATGGTGTTCAACTGGCTGCCCACCGCGTTCAGGCGGCTGTTGATCCCGCTGGCGACGACAGCGATGACGCTGACGACGACGGCCGTCACGCCGATTCCGGTGCCGACGATGGACAGGAGGAGGGTGGTCTCGTTCACCTCCGATCACGATAGCATGCGCTGACTGGGCTGTCGGCCCGCTGCTCGTGCGTGGCGGCCCCGCCGGATCGTTCTCGTCAGACCGCACCGGCCGCGCGCAGCCGGGCGATCTCCGCCGCGTCGAACCCGAGGTCGCCGCCCAGGATGGCGTCGGTGTGCTCGCCCAGCGTGGGCGGGGGCGTGCGCACGGCGCCCGGCGTCCCGCCGAGCTTTACCGGCACGCCGAGCTGCCGGATGGCGCCGGCAATCGGGTGGTCGAGCGCGACGACCATGGCCCGCTCGAGGATCTGCGGGTCCGTGAACACCTGCGCGAGGTCGCGGACGGCGCCGCACGGAATGCCGGCGGCCTTCAGCCGGGTGAGCCAGTCGGCGGCCGGCCGCGTCCGCAGCCGCTCGACGAGCACCTGCCTGAGCGCCGCCCGCGCGTTCACGCGATCCTTGTTGGTCCGGAAGCGGGGGTCGTCGGCGAGGTCGTCCATTTCGAGCACGCCGCAGAACGTGCGCCAGAGCTGTTCGTTTCCGACGGCAACGACCAGCTCGCCGTCCGCCGCTTCGAGCGATTCGTACGGCGTGATCGACGGATGGCGGTTGCCGAGTCGGCCCGGCGCCTCGCCGGTGGCGAAGTACGTCCCGGCCTGGTAGGTCAGCACCGCGGCGACGGAGTCGAGCATCCCGACGTCGACGTGCTGCCCGCGGCCGGTGCGCTCCCGCGCCAGGAGCGCGACGGCGATGCCGTAGGCCGAGAACATGCCGGAGACGATGTCCACGATGGCCACGCCGAGCCTGTACGCCGGCCCGTCCGGCGGGCCGGTGATGCTCATCAGTCCGCCTTCGCCCTGCATCACCGCGTCGTAGCCGGGCTCGTTGCGGCGCGGACCGCTCTGTCCGAACGCGGATATCGAGCAGTAGACGAGGTCCGGGCGCTGCCGCGCGAGGTCGGCGTACCCGAGGCCCATCCGGTCGAGCGTGCCGGGCCGGAAATTCTGGACAAGGACGTCGGACCGCGCGATCAACTGATGGAGCACGCGCCGGCCGTCTGGGTGCTTCATGTCGAGCGTCACGCTCTCCTTGTTGCGGTTGACGCTGAGGAAGTACGCGCTCTCGCCTTGCTGAAACGGCGGCCCCCAGCCCCGGGTGTCGTCGCCCTTGCCGGGCCGCTCCACCTTGATCACGCGCGCGCCCATGTCGGCCAGCATCATCGTGCAGTACGGGCCGGCGAGGACGCGCGTCAGGTCGAGCACGGTCAGGCCGGCGAGTGCGCCGCTGTTGTCGGTCCGCGTTCTGTCGCTGTCGGTCATCATCGGTATTCTGACGCCGCGGGGCGCCTGATCGCCACCGCGGGATGCGGTAGGATCGGGGGAGCATGGACGATCATGGGCGGCGCGTCTACGACTCCATTCTCGGCCTGCTGTCCAGCGCCGACAACCCCACCCCGCTGGTGCGCCTGAACCACGTGACGCCGTTCCGCGACACGCAGGTGTACGCCAAGCTCGAGTGGTACAACCCGTTCGGCGCGGTCAAGGATCGCGTGGCGGCCAACCTCGTCG
>CAYGCV010000017.1:0-23799 GCA_964348425.1 uncultured Vicinamibacteraceae bacterium
CCGGAACTTATATATCCCGCCACGCGCGAAGTCAAACCCCGCAGCCATCGCCGGAGCCGACGCCCACCGCGACCAGCGCCGCAACCATGTCTGACTTCCCCGGGGCCTGACCTCCCCGGGCTTGACCTCCCCGGGCACATTCGTTACACATAACCACCGCGCCCCGGCAGCCAACGCCGATGTCCACTTCCTCGAAATGGAAAGACCTGCCGACCGAGGCGATCAACCCGGCCAGCGTCGAGCTGGACAAGGCGTCGACCGAGGACATCGTCCAGCTCATGCTCAGCGAGGACGCCAAGGTCGTCGCCAGCGTCCATCGTGAACGCGCGCGCATCGCGATGGCCGCGGACCTCCTGACGTCCGCGCTGCGCAAGGGCGGCCGCCTCTTCTTCGTCGGCGCCGGCACCAGCGGCCGCCTGGGGGTGCTCGAGGCCGCGGAGATGACGCCCACCTTCAGCACCCCGTCGAGCCTGGTGCAGGCCGTCATGGCGGGCGGGCGCGGGGCGTTCTTCCAGGCGCGCGAGGGCGTCGAGGACAACTACGAGGAAGGCGCCCGCTCGATCGCGCGGCTGCGGCCGACCCGCCGGGACGTCCTGGTCGGCGTATCGGCCAGCGGCATGACGCCGTTCGTGCGCGGCGCCCTGTCGCGGGCGCGGCGCAACGGCGTCAGGATCATCTTCGTCACCTGCTGGCCGGGCACCGAGCTGCAGACCTTCGTCGACGTCATCATCGCGCCGGCCGTCGGCCCCGAGGTCATCGCCGGATCGACGCGGCTGAAGGCGGGGACCGCGACCAAGATCGTGCTCAACATGCTCACGACGATCGCGATGGTGCGCATGGGAAAGACCTACGGCAACCTGATGGTCGACCTGGCGACAGGGTCCGAGAAGGCGCGCGACCGCGCGCGGCGCATCGTCACGACCGTGACGGGGCTGGACCCTGAAGCGGCCGAAGGCCTGCTGCGGCAGGCCCGCTGGAACGTCAAGGCCGCCATCGTCATGCAGAAGACCGGGCAGCCGTGCGCGGGGGCGCTGGCCCGGCGGCGTGTGGCCCTCGGGTCGGTGCGGGCGGCCCTCGGCGAAGCCGTCGAGCCGCGGCCGAGGACGAGCCCCCGCTCGCGCTGACCTCGGGTGGCGCCGCCCGGCGCGCTGCCGATGCAGACTGCCGACCTGCTGGTGCTCGTGCTGTACGTCGCGGGCGTGGTCTGGCTCGGCGCCCGCTTCTCGCGCAGGCAGCGGAGCATCCGCGACTACTTCCTGACCGGCAGGCAGGTCCCGTGGTGGGCGCTGCTGGGGTCGATCGTGGCGACCGAGACCAGCACCATCACGCTCATCAGCGTGCCCGGGTACGCGTTCGGCGCCGACCTCACCTTCCTGCAGCTTGCCCTGGGATACGTCGTCGCGCGCGTGCTCGTGGCGCTGCTGCTGTTGCCGGCCTTCTTCCGCAGCGAGCTGCTCACCATCCACCAGCTCCTGACCGCCCGCTTCGGCAGCGCCGCCGGGCGCGTGGCGGCCTCGCTGTTCCTGACGACGCGCTCGCTGTCCGACGGGCTGCGGCTGTTCGCCACCGGTCTGGTCCTCGCGGCGGTGCTGGCGACCGTGCCGGCGGCCGAGCGGCTTGCCGGCGCCGTGGCGCCGGCGCTCGACGGCTCCACGGCGCTGCTCGTGGCCGCGATCGCCATCGTCGCTGCCGCGACCCTGCTCTACACCCTGCTGGGCGGCATGCTGGCGGTGGTCTGGGCGGACGTGGCGCAGATGGCCGTCTATCTCGGCGGGGCCCTGCTGACCGGCATCATCCTGCTGGCGGAGATTCCGGGCGGCTGGGCCGAGGTGGCGGCCCGCGCCGGCGCGGCCGGCAAGCTCCGGCTGTTCGACTTCGCCCTGGACCTCTCGCGGAGCTACACGTTCTGGTCGGGTCTGGTCGGCGGCGCCTTCATCACGGCGGCCACCCACGGCGCCGACCAGCTCCTCGTGCAGCGCTACCTGTGCTGCCGTTCGGTAGCCGACGCCCGCCGCGCGCTGGTGGCGAGCGGTTTCGTCGTCCTCGTCCAGTTCTGGCTGCTGCTGCTGATCGGCCTCATGCTCTGGACCTACTACACAGCCCACGATCCCGCCGCGCTCGCGGCCGTGTCGAGCGGCGGGCAGGTGCAGACGGACCGCGTGTTCCCCGCGTTCATGACGAGCCACCTCCCGACCGGCGTCAGGGGGCTGGTCGTGGCGGCGATGGTGGCGGCGGCGATGTCCACGCTCTCGTCGTCGCTCAACTCCTCCGCGGCCGCGACCGTCGGGGACTTCTACGTGCCGCTGACGCGCGGCGCCCTGTCCGACGGCCACTATCTCCGGGCCGCCCGCTGGGCCACGGTCGGCTGGGGCGCCGTCCAGGTGCTCGTGGCGCTGGCCGCCATCGCCCTCTCGCAGCGGGTCGTGGACGAGGCGCTGGGGATTCAATCGTTCACGGGTGGTCTCCTGCTCGGGGCCCTGTCGCTGTGCTTCCTCGCGCGACGTGCCGGGGCGGTCGTTCCGATCGCCGGCCTCGCGGCCGGCGCGGCCGTCCTGCTCGCCGTCAGGGCCGCGACCGACATCTCCTGGCAGTGGTACGCGTTGATCGGATCGGTGACGACGTACGCCGCCGGCCGGGCCGTCAGCGCCCTGCGGGGAGACGCGCCCGCATCCGGAGGCTCCGCGTGAAGAATCTGGACGCGGCCGAGGCGATCCTTGCGGAGGGGGTGCGCGAAGGCGCGTTTCCGGCGGCGGTCGTCGAGGTCGGCAGCTCGACCGCGACGCTGTGGCGGCAGGCGTTCGGCTCGCTCAGCCGGGCGCCCGATGCGCCGGCCGCGACAATCGGCACGGTGTTCGACCTGGCGTCGCTGACGAAGGTCATCGCGACGACGACGCTGGCGATGCGGGCCGTCGACCGGCGGCTGCTCGATCCGGATGCGCCGCTGACCCGCTGGCTGGCCGACTGGCGAGGCGCCGACCGGGCTGCCGTCTCGGTGACCGATCTGCTCGAGCATGCCTCGGGACTGACCGCCCACCTGCCGTTCTTCCGGGACTGCCGGGGGCGCGCGGAGTTCGAGCGCGCGATCTCGACGCTGCCGCTCGAGTACGCCCCGCGCGCGGGGTCCGTGTACAGCGACCTCGGCTTCATCCTGCTCGGCTTCATCCTGGAGGAGGTGTACGGCGTGACGCTCGAGGCCGCGTTCCGGATCGTCGCGGAGCAGCACGATTGGGGCGAGCTGCGTTATCGGCCGCCGGCCGCCTGGCGCGGGCGCACGGCGCCGACCGAGGTCGACGCGTGGCGCGGCCGGCTGCTGGTCGGCGAGGTGCACGACGAGAACGCCTGGGCGCTGGGGGGCGTTGCAGGCCATGCCGGCCTGTTCGGCACGGTCGCGGCCGTCGGTCGCTTCGCGCGGGCGATCGCCGCCGGCTTCCGGGACCGACCGTCCATCGCCGGCGGCGAGTCGTTCCGCCGCTTCATGACCCGCAGCGACGTGCCGGGCAGCTCCCGCGCCCTGGGGTGGGACACGATGCTGCCCACCTCGTCGTGCGGCACGCGGATGTCGCAGGCGGCCGTGGGGCATACCGGCTTCACCGGCACGTCGCTCTGGATCGACCCGCAGGCCGACGTGTACGTCGTCCTGCTCACCAACCGCGTGCACCCAACGCGCGCCAACGAGGCGATTCTGCGGGTGCGACCGGCGTTGCACGACGCCGTCCTGCGCGCCCTGACCTGAACGATGTCGCTCACAGGCCTCGACTGGACGCTCGTGCTCGGCATCGCCGCGCTCCCGCTCGCGGTCGGCTTCGCCTGCCGCCGGCGCGCCGGCGGCAGCCCGCAGCAGTTCTTCCTGTCGGGACGCGATCTGCCCTGGTGGCTGTCCGGCACGTCGATGGTGGCGACGACCTTCGCCGCGGATACGCCCCTGGCCGTGACCGGCATCGTCGCCGCGAGCGGCCTGGCCGGCAACTGGCTGTGGTGGAACGCCGCCCTCGGCACGATGCTGACGGTGTTCTTCTTCGCGCGCCTGTGGCGCCGCGCCGGGATCACCACCGACGTCGAGTTCGCGGAGCTGCGCTACACGGGCCGGCCGGCCGCCTTTCTGCGGGGCTTCCGGGCGCTCTATCTGGGGCTGCCGATCAACTGCCTGATCATCGGCTGGGTGAACCTGGCCCTGGCCAAGGTGCTCGCGGTCGTGCTCGGCTGGGAGCGGCTCACCGCGGTCCTGCTCGGGCTGGCCGTCACGGGCTGCTACACGGCCCTGGCCGGCCTGCGAGGCGTCGTCGTCAGCGACTTCCTGCTGTTCGCGGTCGCCCTGACCGGAACCTGGGCGCTGGCGCACTTCGCGCTCGCGGCGCCCGGCGTCGGGGGCCTCGCGGGACTCGCCGAGCGGCTCCCCGACGAGGCGCTGCGCCTGGCGCCGGCCGTCGGCGCCGGCGCACCCGACTCGCCCACGCTCGCGCTGTCGCTCTCCGCGTTCGTTGCGTTCCTCGGCGTCCAGTGGTGGGCGAGCTGGTATCCGGGCCAGGAGCCGGGAGGCGGCGGGTACCTGGCCCAGCGCATGATGTCCGCGCGCGACGAGCGCCACGCGCTGCTGGCGACGCTCTGGTTCGCCATCGCCCACTACTGCCTGCGGCCCTGGCCGTGGATTGTCGTGGCGCTGGCGTCGCTGGTGCTGTATCCGGACCTCGCCGACCGCGAGTCCGGCTATGCCCTGGTCATGCGCGACCACCTGCCGGCGGGCTGGCGCGGCCTGCTCATCGGCGCGTTCGCGGCCGCGTACATGTCGACGGTGTCGACCCAGCTCAACTGGGGCACCTCCTATCTCGTCAACGACTTCTACGCCCGCTTCGTGCGCGCGCGGGCCGGGTCGGCCGAGCTGGTCGCGGTGTCGCGCGCCGTGACCCTCGGGATCATGCTGCTGAGCGGCGCGCTGACGTTCGGGCTCGAGAGCGTCAGGCAGGCATGGGAGTTCGCGCTCGAATCCGGGGCCGGCATCGGGCTCGTCCTGATCCTGCGCTGGTACTGGTGGCGGGTCAACGCCTGCTCGGAGATCGCCGCGCTGCTGGCCGCGGCCGTCGGGTTCGCCGGCATGCGCCTGCTGACGACGGTCGAGTTCCCCCACACGCTGCTGTACCTGGTGCCCTGGACCACGGCCTGGTGGCTCGCGGCGACCTGGCTGACCCCGCCCGAGCCGATGCCCCATCTCGTCGCGTTCTACAAGCGGGTGCGCCCCGGCGGACCGGGCTGGGCGCCGGTGGCTGCGCGCGCCGGGGGCGAACCGCCGGCACGCCTGCGGGCGGGCCTGCTGCGCTGGGCAGCCGGCAGCGTCCTGGTGTACGCCGCGCTGTTCGCCTCCGGGGCCGCCCTGTTCGGGTCCGCCGGCCGGGCGTGGCTGTGGGGCGGACTGGCGGCGGCCGCCGGCGGCTGGCTCTACCGCGACCTGGGCCGGGCGGAACGGCGAGCCGCCGCGTAGACGGCATGCCGGCGGCGCGCGGCGCGTCGCGCCGTCGTCACCGCGGCCGGCCGGCACGCCGGGGCCGCGCCGCGCCGAACGGCTGCGTTGCGCGGAACGGCTGCGTCGCGCCGATACCGCCGGGCGTCGCGGCGACGCGCCCCGGCTGCGGGGTGCCCCCGAAGCCGTCTTCCGCGGGCCCGCCCGGCCCGGCCTCCGCGCCGTGGACGAACACCCACTCGTTGTACTTCGTGCGGCCGTTGTAGACCCTGATGGACTCGCCCGCGTTCCGGCTGACGACGCCGGCAACGCCGCCGCGCAGCCCCTCGGCCAGCGGGGAGTCGCCCCCGGCCGGGGTGGTCATGGGGCCCGCCCCGAACCCGGGGCTCCGCCGCGCCGCCCTGCGGCCCGCCGCACGCTCCGGGCCGCCGGCTTCGCCGGCTCCGCCCGCCGCTGCGGCGGGGCCTGCGAGCAACCCGGCCACCTCCGCCTGATACACGATGCGGAACTCCCCGCCGGCCACCATCGGATCGCGGTAGCGGCGGCGCAGGAAGCGCTGCTCGACCAGCGTGTCGACATCGGGCGGATACGCGCCCGCGAAGACGCGCTGGTACAGCTCGATGGCGCGGGCGTACTGCTCGCCCCGGAAGATGAGCTCGAGCTCGCGCTCGCGCCGCGCGGCCTGGCTCCAGACCGGCAGCGCCATCGACATCACGATGCCCATGACGGCCAGGCCCGTGAGCAGCGCGGCCAGGGCGTAGCCGCTGTCGGCCCGGCCCCGGGCGAATGACCTACCACTCGCGGTACGGCGTGCCATCGAGCGCGGTTCCCTCGGATCCGCTGCGGACGTCGTATATCCCCTGGGCGAACGGATTCGCGGCGTCGAACTCGGCCGCCTCGGTCTGCCACGAATCGGGCGAGCTCGTGAACGGATCCTCCGGCACCGCGCGCAGGTAGCCGGCGGCCACCAGGTCGTCGAGGCTGGCCGGATACTCGCCCTTGTCGGCGTAGTGCTGGTCGATCGCCTCGCGCATCCGGAACAGGTCCTCCTGCAGGACCGCCTCGCGCGCGCGCGTCAGCGCGTTGCGGTAGCCGACGAGCGCAATGGCGGCCAGGATGCTGATGAGCGATATGACGATGGTCAGCTCGATCAGCGTCCAGCCGCCGCGCCGCCGGAAGCGCCCTACCAATCGCGGTACCTCGTGCCGTCGAGCGCCGTGCCCCGGGACCGCGAGTAGACGTCGTAGACGTTGTCGCCGCCCCAGCGAGCCGCGTCGGGCTCGTCTTCGTACGACCGCAACCCCCACTCGCGGCTGCGGGTGAACGGATCGAACGGAATGCGGCGCAGGAACCTCACCCTGCGGCCGTCGGCGTCGTCGAGCGCCTCGACGCCCTCGACGAGGGTGTCGAGGTCGGGGGGATATCCCTCGTTCCGGGGGTCGACGTCGTCACCCCCGATGACACCCAGATCCACCGCGTCCTTGTAGCGATCGATGGCCGTGCGCATCTCGCGCAGCGCGCGCCGCAGCTCGATCTCCCGCTGCCGCTGCACGGTCACCGACGTGAGCGGAAGGACAGCCGACGCGAGGATGAGCAGGATGGCGCTGACCACCAGCAGCTCGACGAACGAGTAGCCGCGGCTGCCGGATTGCCACGCGGCTCGGGGGGGTCCCGGCATGGTGCGTCCCGGCTACCGCACCACCACGGTGGCCGGATCGAAGCCCAGCACGAGCGGCGCGCCGCCCGGCGTCAGGCCGACGCCGCTGGGCGTGAAGGTGGCCAGCCCGGGCCGCAGCGGCTCGACGACGACCGCCGCCAGGAGACCGGACCCCGCTGCCCCCAGGGGATTGCTCGCCCGGGCCAGGGCGAGGTCGACACGGCCACCGAGCCGGTCCACTTCCTGGGCAAACGTCACGTCGGCGCCACCCTGTCGCATGAAGCTGCCTTCCTGCACCGCGCTCACGCGCAGCAGGCTCGGATCGTAGTCCAGGCTGAGCGTCAGGGTCGACACCTGCGACGCGCCGCTGACGGATATGGGCAGGGTGTAGGGCCCGGCGCCCACGCGCAGATCGTGAGCGGGCAGGTCGAGGGCGATCCGCGGCCCGACGACGAGCGTCCCGGCGGCGGCGACATCCGCCGTCGCGCGCGGCGCCGGCGGCTCGGCTGCCGGCCCCGCCGGCGGCGGCAGCAGCGTCGCGGCGTCGTCGCGCACGGCCTCCGGCCGGCCGCCGAGAGACCGCAGCCGTCCGCTCGCGCCATGCATGTCGATGCGCACCGGACTGACATCCTCCTGCGTCAGCTCGTGCGTGCGCACGATGCGCGGCGTGAGGAGCATGATGATGTCGGTCTGCCGGATGGTGTCCTCGTTGGCGGACAGGAGCTGCCGGATCACCGGCAGGTGCAGGATGCCGGGGAACCCCCGCAGCGACCGTCGATCCTCCTCCCGCAGCAGTCCCGCGAGCAGGTTCGATTCGCCGTCCCGCAGCCGCAGCCGGGTAATCACCCGTCGCGTGCCGAACGTCGGCAGCGGCTGCCCCGCCACGTTCACGCTCGGGCCGAGCGTGCTGTTCTCCACCTCGAGGTCGAGAATGATCTCGTTGCGGTACGTCACGCGCGGCGTCATCTCGACGATGACGCCGATCGGACGGTAGTTGAACGAGGTCAGCGGGTTGACCGTCGCGCCGCCGGTGGCAATCGGGGTGAAGGCCGTGGTCGGCACCGGAATGTCGTCGCCGAGGTTCAGCGTCAGCGTCGCGCCCTCCTGACCGCGAAGCTGCGGCTTGGCCACCACGCGCGTCTCGTCGTCCGTCTCGAGAAAGTCGATGGCGACCGACGGGATCGAGAAGAAGAAATCGCCGGCGCCGACCGGCGGCGGGGCGGCGAACAGATTGCCGTCGCCGGCGCTTCCCGGCGCCGCATCCGGCGCGTAGACGGAGCTGACCGAGTACTGGCTCAGGTCGAGGCCGAATTCGCGGGTCCGCTCCCGGTTGACCTCCAGGATCTCGATGTCGACGATGATCTCGGCCCGCGGCTTGTCGTTGGCCGCAATCACCTGCTCGATGACCGCCATCACGGCCGGCGTCGCCCGGACGGCGATGGTATTGGACGTCACGTTCGGCACGATGGTCGGCTGGACGCCCACCTGCGAGCCGCCGCGAATGATCTGGTTCAGCACGGTGGACAGTTCCTGGACGTCGGCGTTGGAGATGTAGAAGGTGCGAATGATCTGATCCTCGTACTGCACCCGCTTCTGCGGGGTCTCCGGGACCACGATCAGACTGCGCGGGCTCAGCACCTTGTAGAAGTGCTGGTTGGCGATCAGGATCTGGTCGAGCGCCTGCTCCAGCGTGACGCCGTCGAGCTCGACCGTGTAGACGCGATCCTGGAACTGCTGGTCGTAGCTGATGTTGATCCCGGTCGCGTTGCCGATGAAGTCGAGAATGTCCTGCAGGCTCTGATCGACGAAGCGCAGGCTCAGCGGCTCGCCGGAGGCGGGATCGAGCAGCGGCGGCCCCGTCTCCTGCCGCGCGATGTCCTGCATCGCGTCGATGGGCGCCGGCGGGCGCGCTGCTTCGAGCTGATCGCGAATGGCGCGCTCGAGCTCGAGCGCGCGTCCCGCTGCGTACGTGTTGCCCGGGTCGAGCTCGCGCGCGATGCGGTACTCCCGCACGGCCTCGGTCAGCGCGCCGTCCGCCTCCAGCGCGCGGGCCTCGTCGAGGTGCGCCCACGACGCGTTGAGCATCGCCCGCTGGAGCGCCGTGCGATAGGCCGCGTTGCGCGGATCGTCCTGGACGGCGCGCCGATAGTGCTCGACGGCGCTGTCCCAGTCCCCGCTCCGTGCCGCTTCCTGGCCGTCTCGAAACGCGGCCCCCGTGGCGCAACCGGCCAGCACGCCGGCAGCCGCGGCCAGGACGACCACGCGGCACCACGCACTGCAGCTTGTCCGCAAGCTCCTCACGTCGTCCTGCAATCAGCGCAGCCCGTCCAGCCTCAGGACCTCGCGCCCCCCGGCAATCAGCCGCTCGATCTCGACGGTGTCGCCGGCGATGCGGGTTATCCGATAGCGGCCGTCGACCGTGTCGCCGACCCGCCCCTGAAAGACGTCGGCCCCGTCCGCCAGCACGGCAATCAACCCCGCGCTCTCCGGCGCGTCCACGACCCCGATGAACCGCAGCCGCGGCGGCCGCTCGGCCGCGGCGGGGCGCGGGCCCTCGCGACCGGCCTCCGGGACGCGCCGGGCCGGCGGCGGGACACCGTCCGGCCCGAAGCCGTCGAAGCCGTCGAAGCTGTCGAAGCGGAACGGATTCCGACCCGAGACCGTCCGCACCGGACGCGGCTCGGCCAGGGCGTCCAGACGCAGATCGAGACGCCTCTCCTGTACTATACCGGCCGCGGGTCTGCCGTTCACGCCCGCAGGGTGGATCGGGCCCGCGGGTCTGCCCGGCTGCCCGCCGCAGCCCGGGATGGCCCCGATGGCGATGGCCCCGACGATCAGCGCCGCGCGATGCCGCACCGGTTATGCTCCGCTCTCCACCCGATAGTAGGTCGACAGCCCCAGCGTGAGCACGAGCCCCGCGGCCGAAGCCTCCTGGCGCTGGCTGAGCACGACCTCCTCGATGACGAGGAACTCCGGCGCCGTCTCGAGCGCTTCGACGAAGCGGCGGATGTCCGCATACTCCCCCGCCAGGAGCATGTTGGTGCGCAGCCGCCCCAACGGGCCGTCGTCATCCCGCTCGCTGACGCTCGTCCGGCGCTCCAGCACGAGATCCAGCCGGGCGGCGAGCGCGGCCAGCCGCGGGTAGGTAATCGAACGCGCCGCGGCCAGATCCCGCGGGAGAACCGTGTCGTAGAATTCCCGCAACTGCTCTCCGGCCCGCGTCTGAGCCGCGAGTCGGGTGCGGGCCGCGCCCAGCTCGGCCTCGCGGGCCGACAGGGTCCCGGCCGCGGCCGCCGCACGGGCGCCCGCGCGCGCCACCGCGGCCCGCAGCGGATAGACCGCGAGGCCGTAGAGCAGCACGTCACCCAGCAGCACGGCGCCGACCGCCGCCAGCGCGATGCGTTTCTCGCGCGCAATGCGCCGGACGAGAGTCATCGCTCGGCTCCGGGGCCCGCGCCGGCCGGCGACGCGTCGATCGCGCCCGGCAGGTAGCGGCCGACCAGCAGCGTGCGATAGGTGCCCGCGTCCGTGACCGACTCCTCGCGCGCCAGCATGCCCGCGAACGTCCCGGTCGCTTCGAGGCGGTCGATGAAGGCGTCGATGTCGGCGACGCCGCGCCCGAGCACGCCGATGGCCACGGTGGCGCCGCCCGCGGCGATATCCGGCCGTACCGAGGTCAGCATCACGCCGGCCGGCAACGTCTGCTCGATGCGGTTGAACAGCTCCGTCCAGGAGAACACGCGGCGCTCGATGAGCGAGTTCGCCTCGCCGGTGGCTTCCACCAGCCGCTGCAGATCCTCGTCCCGAAGCTGGCGCCGCAGACCTGCCGCCGCGGCGGCGGCCGCCTGCACCGCGCCTTCGTCGCGTTCGGCCAGGGCCGCCAGGACCCCGCGCTCCCGCGAAAGCGTCGCGGCCTGCAGCAGGCCCGCGACGAACAGGGCGCCCGCGGCAAGGCCGACCAGGCCCAGCACGAGATGCACGACACGTTCGTTGTAGAACGGTCGGGTCGAGAGGTTGACGTGGATCATCTGCTCACGCGGCCCGCCGCTCGCGGACGAGCATTCCGACAGGCGCCGCCAGGGTCTCCAGCACGCCGCGGTCCGCATCCGGCGGCAGGGCAACGGCGTCCGTCGAGAGCGACTCGACCGGGACGCCGATCCGCTCGGCGAGCCGCTGCTGCAGGGCGTCGTTCCCGCCCTGCGCGCCGCTGCCGACGCGCGCCGCCAGCCGCACCGCCGCGAGGCCGCCGCCCGCCAGTCGGTCTTCGTAGTACATCACCGTCTGATGCACGAGATCCAACACGTCGCCGGCGCCGTCTCCCGGGCGGTTCCTGAAACAGACCAGATGCTCTCCGCGGAGGACCGCGACGGAGTTGTAGCCCGCGGCCGCGTGCACCAGCAGCCAGTCTCCCGTCGCGGGCGGCGACTGCCCGGCCAGCAGGCCGTTGACGAGGCCGAAGGCCGCCAGGCCCACGAGGCCCGGCCGGACGCCGGCGGCGACGCACGGCCGCTCGTACTCCAGCACGATGTCGCGGTGCGCGGCGACCACGACGTACTCCCGCCCGCCGTCCGCGAGCGGCGCGCCCGCCGCATACGCCACCTGCGCGTCATCCGGCTTGAACGGCACCGCACCCCGGAGCTGCCAGCGAATCAGGCGGGCGAGATCGGCCGTGCGCCTGGGCGGGGTGCTGAAGCGCACGAGCGACACTTTGGCGGCGGCATCCGGTATGACGAGACCTACGCGCGCGGGGCGGCGCGGGAGGCGGGCCAGGACGTTGCGCACGGCCTCCGTGACGGCGTCGCGCTGCGGCAGGTTGGCCGCCGCGACAGCGGGCGTGACCGCGCCGGGCGGCAATGCCGCCCGCGCATGTCCGAGCACCGCCGGCACCGGGCGCGCCCGGCCGAGCGCGACGGCGGTCACGCCGTCGGGCGCGATCTCGACGGCCGCCGTCGGACCCGGGGTCGACAGCCAGGCGCGCGCCGCTCGCCACAGCGTCATTCGACGAACGTCACCTTGTTGACCTCGCGCAGCGTCGTGATTCCGTGGAGGGCGCGCTCGACCGCCGACTCGCGCAGGAACCGCATGCCTTCCGCGCGAGCCGCGCCCTTGATCTCCGACGTCGACCGCCGGGACAGAATCAGCTCGCGAATGTTGTCGGTCAGGTCGAGCAGCTCGCAGATCGCGGTGCGCCCGCGGTAGCCCGTACCGCCGCATTCGATGCACCCGCCGCCCTCGTAGAACGTATGCTGCCGCGCCAGCGCCGGGTCCAGCCCGGACTCGTCGAGCTCCTGCGGCGCGACCTCCGCCGGCCGGCGGCAGTCGGCGCAGATGGTCCGCACCAGCCGCTGCGCCAGCACGCAGTTGAGCGCGGACACGAACTGGTACTCCTCCACGCCCATGTTGAGGAAACGGCCCAGGACGTCGATCACGTTGTTGGCGTGCACCGTGGTGAACACGAGGTGCCCGGTCAGGGCCGACTGGATGGCAATCTGCGCCGTCTCCGGGTCGCGGATCTCGCCGACCATGATCTTGTCCGGGTCGTGGCGCAGGATCGACCGCAGCCCCCGCGCGAACGTCAGGCCCTTGCGCTCGTTGATGGGAATCTGGGTGATTCCCTTGAGCTGGTACTCGACCGGATCCTCGATGGTGATGATCTTGTCCTCGGGCGTCTGAATCTCGGACAGCGCCGCGTAGAGCGTCGTCGTCTTGCCGCTGCCCGTGGGTCCGGTGACCAGCACCATGCCGTAGGGCTCGGCGATGTACTTGCGGAACCGCCGCAGCTCGTCGTCGGGAAACCCGAGCACGTCGAGCCGCAGGTCGCGGAACTGCTCGCTGATCGACTCCTTGTCGAGGATGCGGATGACCGCGTCCTCCCCGTGCACGCACGGCATGATCGACACCCGGAAGTCGATCGTCTTGCCGGGCATCCGCACCTTGAACCGCCCGTCCTGCGGCACCCGCTTCTCGGCGATGTCGAGCTCCGACATGACCTTGATGCGGGAGAGTATGGCGCTGTGAAACTGCTTGTCGATCGGCCGCATCGCCGACTGCAGCACGCCGTCGATGCGGTACTTCACGCAGACCGCGTCGTCCTGCGTCTCGACGTGAATGTCGCTCGCGCGGCGCTGGATGGCCGTGTACACCATCGAATCGACCAGCCGGATGACGGGGCTGGTGTCGCGCGTCAGCCGTTCGACCGTCAGGCTCTCCTCGCCGTCCTCGTCCTCCCTGAGCAACTGCAGCTCGAAGCTCTCGGTGGCTTCGTCGAGGACGCGCTGCGAGCCCTCGCTCTTCTTGAGGATCGACTCGATCGCCGACGCCGTTCCCACCGCGACGGTAAGCGGCGAGCCGAGCAGCAGCGACAGCTCGTCGAGCCTGGGCAGATCGGTCGGGTCGGCCACGACGACCACGAGCGCGCGCGCGTCGCGGCGATACGGCACGAACCCGTAGCGCAGCATCAGATCCGCCGGGATCGACCGGAACAGCTCCTGATCGATATAGAACTGGTCCATGTCGACGTATTCCAGACGATACCGGTCGGCGAGGTGTCGCGCCCGAGCCGCCTCGTCCGCCCGGTCGGCGTGACCGACGCCGGCGGCCTGCTCGCGCAGGAGCGCCCCGGGGTCCCGGTCTTCCGGCGCCGGCAGCCGCCGGTTGTCGGCCGCGGACCCGCTCATTGGACCAGCGCTCCGAGCTGCAGCAGCGGCATGTACAGCGCGATGAGCATGCCCGCGATGACGATGCCCATGACCACGAGCAGAATCGGCTCGAGCAGCGTCATGAACCGTGCCAGCGTCGTATCGATCTCCTCGTCGAAGAAATCGGCCACGCTGTTGAGCATCTCCTGCAGGGCGCCGGTCGCCTCGCCGACCTCCACCATCTTGACGGCGACAGCGGGAAAGATGCCGCGGGCGGCCATCGACGCCGACAACGCCTGCCCCTCCCGCACCTCCCTGGAGACGACGTCGAGCTCACGGCACACGTGGCGGTTGCCGATCGAGCGGCCCGCCACGTCCAGCGCCGCGACCAGCGGGATGCCGCCGCCGAGCAGCGTCGCCAGCGTGCGCGAGAGCTGCGACGTAGCGTACTTCCCGGCGAGAGCGCCCGCCAGCGGCGTGCGCAGGAGAAGCCGATCGACGACCGCGCTCCGCTCCGGCCGCCGCAGCCAGCGCCACAACGCGGCGCCCGCGGCCGCCAGGCCGAGCACGATGGGCAGCAGGTAGCCGCGCACGAGCTCGGATACCGCCATGATGGCCCGCGTCACGAACGGCAGCTCCGCGCCCAGACCGCCGTAGAACCCGGCGAACTCCGGGACGACGCGCAGCACGATGATCGCGACGACCAGCAGCGACAGGCCGAGGAGGATGGCAGGATAGATCAGCGCCGATATCGTCTTCCGCCGCACCTCCGCCATGACCTTGGCGTGGACCACGTAGCGCCGCACGACCTGCTCGAGGCTCCCGCTCTTCTCGCCCGCCAGCAGCGACGCCGTGTACACCCCCGGCACGGCGCCCCCCTGCGCGTCGAACGCCTCCGACAGGGCCTCGCCGCTCCGGACGCGGCGGTGCACGTCGTCGAGCAGGGCGCGGAACCGGGGGTTGTCGATCCGCTGCCTCAGAATGTCCAGCGACTCGACCAGCGGGAGGCCGGCCCCGAGCAGCGTGGCCAGTTCCTGGTTGAAGACGATGAACTCGCGCTGGCCGACGCCGCGCCCGCGCGGGGCGCGACCCGGCCAGCGCAACCCGCCCCGGCGCTGCAGCGAGAGGACGAGCAGCCCCTTCCGCTCCAGCTCGCGCCGCAGGTGCGCCTCGTCCTCGGCGGCGTAGACGCCCTCGACGATCTCCCCCGACGCCATCCCGAGTCTGCAGCGAAACTCCATGAGCGGCGCGTCGTGCCGGGCGCAAGCGACGTTCTCGGAATCCGCGCGCCGGGGCGCTCCGCGCGGCGCACGCGACGCTCACCGCGGCCGCGCGGCGTCGACGATCCGGAGCACGCGTTCGACGAAGCGGTGGGTCTCGGGATAGGGCGGCACGCCGCCGAACTTCCGGACCGAGCCGGCGCCCGCGTTGTACGCGGCCAGACCACCGCGGATACCGAACTCGTCGAGCAGCCCGCGCAGGTAGCGTGCCCCGGCGTCGAGGTTGGCGGCCGGATCGAAGGGGTCGCGCACGCCGTAGCGCGCCAGGATGTCCGGCATCAACTGCATCAACCCCTTGGCGCCCGACGGCGACTCGGCGTTAGCCCGATAGCTGGACTCCACCTCGATCAGCGCATGCAGCAGCGCGTCGGCCAGACCGTGCTGGTAGGCGGCGTCGCGAATCAGGGCCGCATGCGGCGTCGCGGGCAACGGCGGGGGTGCGATGGCCGGCGGCGGCGGCGGCGGAAGCGGGGGCAGACTGACCACCGACTCGAAGCGCTCGATGAGCCGTGCGTCGAACAGCACCTCACCGCCGCCCCTCAGCGTCAGGGCCGCCGTCCCGCCCTCCACGCGATGCCCTTCGATTGCCAGCACCTGCCCCGACGTGAAATGCACGAGCTCGGTCGGCACCGGCGCGATCGCCAACGAGGAGTAGCAAAAGCCAGCCAGGCACACGCCCAGCAGAACGTTCTTCAGCACGCTCATCCGCCTCTACCTCATGTTGCGGTTCCCGCGGCCCGCCGAAGCATGGCCGAGGCAACGCGCAACCGAAGGGTCCGCCGCGAAAACTTAATGTCGCCTGGGAGTGCGGAACACGGCGAAAGACGGCGATGATAGCGTGTTGTCGCGTTGATTGCAATGTGTTACAGTCCGGCGCGCCCGGCGCCCGCTGACGGCCGGCGGCGCGCCGCGGAGGTAACCGATGACGCTCGAAGCGCTCGGCATGGTCGAAACCAAGGGTCTCGTCGGCTCGATCGAGGCCGCCGATGCCATGGTCAAGTCGGCCAACGTGGTGCTGGTCGGCAAGGAGTACATCGGCGCGGGCTACGTCACGGTGATGGTGCGCGGCGACGTGGGCGCCGTCAAGGCCGCCACCGACGCGGGCGCGGCCGCCGCGCGCCGGGTCGGCGAGCTCGTGGCCGTGCACGTCATCCCGCGTCCCCACACCGAGGTCGAGAAGATACTGCCCCACATCAAGGAGCCGTCGGCGTAGTAGCATTCCGCGTCACCTGCCATTCACCGACCCCTCCTGCCAACCGCGTGCCACGGAGCCATGAGTCCAGCCTCCGACCGCGATCTGCAATCCATTCGTGAGGCACGCAGGCTTGCGCGGCAGGCGAAGGCGGCGCAGGCCCGGCTGGCCGAGCTGTCCCAGGACGAGACAGACGCGATCGTGGACGCCGCGGCCGGCGCCGCGGCGGCGGAAGCCGAGCCCCTGGCCGCCATGGCCGTCGAGGAGACCGGCTACGGTGTCGTGGCGGACAAGGTTCGGAAGAACCTCTTCGCCGCCCGCGACGTCCATCGCTTCATCCGACCGATGAAGACCGTCGGCGTGATCCGGCGGCACGAGGAGCGCAGGGTCCTCGAGATCGCGGAGCCGTTCGGGGTCGTCGCGGCCCTCGTGCCGTCCACGAATCCGACATCCACCGCCATCTACAAGATCCTGATCGCCCTCAAGGCGCGCTGCGCCATCGCGATCAGCCCCCATCCGGCCGCCGTGCGGTGCATCACCCGCGCCGCCGACCTCATGGCGCGCGCCGCCAGGCGCGCCGGCGCACCGGAGCACGCCATCGGCTGGATGACGGCCGTCACGCTGGAAGGCACGCAGGAGCTGATGCGCCATCGCGACGTTGCGGTCATCCTGGCGACGGGCGGCATGGGGCTGGTGCGGGCCGCCTACTCGGCGGGCAAGCCCGCGTACGGCGTCGGCCCGGGCAATGCGCCCGCCTACATCGAGCGTTCGGCCGACGTCGCGAAGGCGGTCCGCGACATCGTCGCGGGCAAGACCTTCGACAACGGCGTGCTGTGCTCGTCCGAGAACTCGGTCGTGGTGGACGAGCCGATCGCCGGCCACGTGCGGCGCGAGTTCGAGGCCCGCGGCGGCCACTTCCTGTCGCCCGCCGAGTCCGACGCGCTGGCGAAGGTCCTGGTGACGCCCCAGGCACTGCCGAATCCGGCTCTGGTCGGCAGGCCCGCGCGCGAGATCGCGGAGCGCGCCGGCGTCGAGGTGCCGGCCGACACCCGCGTCCTGATCGCGCCGCTCGAGGGCGTTGGCCGTGACCATCCGCTGTCGATCGAGAAGCTGTGCCCGGTGCTCTCGTTCTACGTCGTCAGCGACTGGCAGGCCGGGTGTGAACGCTGCAAGGAGATCCTCGGGTACGGCGGGATGGGTCATACGATGTCCATCCACTCGCGCAACGACAAGGTCATCCTCGAGTTCGGTCTCCGCAAGCCGGCGTTCCGCATCGTCGTCAACACGCCGACGACCCACGGCTCGATCGGCCTCACGACCGGACTCGACCCGGCCATGACGCTGGGCTGCGGCGGTTACGGCGGCAACATCACCTCGGACAACATCTCGCCGCTGCATCTGCTGAACGTCAAGCGGCTGGCCCACGAGATCCGGCCGGCAACCTCCGCGCCGGCCGCGTCTCCGCCGGCCGACGCCCGGCTTCCGGAGCCGCCGCCGGCACCCGCGGCGCCACGCCTCGACGGCGACACCCTGGCGGCCCGCGTGCACGCGTTCCTGGCCAGCCGCGGCGTTGGCGGCCGCGAGCCGCGTCCCGCGCCGGAGCCGGCGCCCCCCGCGCGTCCGAGCGGGCCGGCGCCGCCCACTCCCCCACCGGCCACGCCGGCCCCGGAGCCGGCGCCCGCGACCCCGGACGACGAGCCCGCGCCGGCGCCCGTCGTGTTCGTGTGCGAGGACGACGTGCGCCAGGCGCTTCGTCACGCGCGCTCGATAGTCATCGACGACCGCACGATCGTCACGCCCGCCGCCCGCGACCTGGCCGACCAACACCGCGTCTTCGTGCACGTCAGAAGCGGAACAGCCGGTTGATCTTGACGATGAGCGCGCGGTTCTGGAGGGGGAAGCGGCGCGGCAGCAGCAGGGTGTCGGCCCGTTCCTCGTTGTAGACCACGAACAGCTCGCTGCCCGGGTGGTACTCCCAGCGGAGGCGGAGGTTGGTGCTGACGCTGCGGGTGGCGGAGTTGTACTGCACCAGGGCGCTGACGAACATCAGCGGGTTCAGCGCGTAGATGGTCCGCGTGCTCACGAGCTGCGTGTTGAACGCGCCGACGGGCAGGTCGATCCAGTTGAACGACACGTTCGGCTCGATGGACAGTTGCGGCGTCAGCTCGAGGCGCGTGCCGAAGAACCCGCTGCCGAGGCCGAAGTTGAGGCTCGTCTTCGTGCCGCCGAAGAAGCCGCCGTGCTGCAGCGAGGCCCGGCCGGAGAGGCGATTCTGCTGCCCGAGCTGGTAGCCCACCTCCACGTCGTCGAAGCTGTAGCCGCCCACCGGGACGGTGACGCCGGGGGCGAGCGGGAACGGCACGTGGAGGAACTCGTAGTTGCGGTTGTAGATGACGTCGAACAGGTTGCTGTTCTCGAAGTCGATGGCGAAGCGCGCGCGGCCCTGCCGTGTCTCGAGGACCCCCCGGCGATTGGTGATGTAGTCGAGCTGTCCTTCCCAGAAGAACTGCCGGATGGCCTCGATCGATCGCGGCCGCGGGCTGAACCGGAGCTTGCCGAAGCTCTGCTCGAAACCGCGCCGCCGCAGGAACCCGATCTCGGGGTTGAAGTCCTCGCCGACCACCAGCCGCTCGAGCGTGACGCCGTAGCGGTCGCCCGTGTAGTCGAGCTGGGCGCGGTGGCTCGACTGGTCGTCCCCGAGCGCCGCTCCCGGGGTCCGCGTCTCCGCCCAGTAGGTGCTGATGTTGAGGTTCTGGTAGAACGAGAACAGGCCGTCGACGCCGTAGGTCCGGTTCGACCCGGGGCCCACCTGCGACACCGAACGATCGGTGAACATGACGCCCACGTTGCTGCGGCGGAACAGGTCGCGGCGGACGCGGAGGACCGAGAAGCTGGTGGCGCGCGCGCCGGTCGCCGGGGCGTCGGCCGTCCGGATGTTCAGCATCCCGAGGCTGAAGCGGCCGACGCGGCCGGTCATCCGGCCGCCAGCGTCGATCGGCACCTCCGCCCCCTGGCTGAGCCCGATCCGACGGCTGTAGAACAGGATCGGCGTGTTGCTGATCCCCGCGAACTGGCCGGCGCCCGCCTCGCCGCCGAACGCGAACACGCCCTGGTTCTCGAGGAAGAACTCGCGCTTCTCGGGAAAGAAGAGGCTGAAGCGGGTCAGGTTGATCTGCTGCTCGTCCGCCTCCACCTGGGCGAAGTCGGTGTTGACGGTCAGGTCCGCGACGAGGTTCTCGGTGACGCCGTACTTCACGTCGAGCCCGTAGTCGCCGGTCGCCACGTTGGACAGGCGCGGCGCGGTCGTCCGCGCCCCGTTCACCTCGGCGATGGCGTACGGCTTGAGCTCGAGGTTGATGCCGGCGTCCGGCACCTCCAGGCCGACCAGCGTGGCGGCCTGCGAGATCTGCATGATGGCGCTGTAGCTCCAGGAAGCCGGGAGCGGCACGAGGGCGGAGTACTCGTTGTTCCAGACGACGCGCCGCTCGATGTTGAAGCCCCAGGTCTGGCTGCGCCCCGGCCGGTAGCGCAGCGACTTGAACGGGATGGCGGCCTCGAACGTCCAGCCGCCGTCGAAGTGGCCGACCCGCACGCTCCAGACGGGGTTCCAGTCGCCGTTCCAGCCGCGCTCGTTGGTGATCTGGCCGTCCATCCGCCCGCCGAGCGGGTTGACGACGAACTCGACGGCGTTGCGGCGGTCGTAGAACGTGTCGAGCACGATGCCCACGTACTGCCCCAGACCGCTGCCGTCGCGGCGCATGTCGCTGGCGACCCACTCCGACGGCGGCGCCGCGCTCAGGCAGCGCGCGGAGACGTAGAGGTTGGTGTCGTCGAACGTGACCCAGATCTCGGTCTGCTCGTTGGCGATCTCGCCCTCGTTCGGCATCACCTGGATGAAGCCGGAGGCCGGCGGCAGGTCCCGGTAGATGCGCTCGTCGAGCACGCCGTCGAGATCGAGCGGCTCGGTCAGGCGGACTGCCCGCACCGTCGCCTGGTTCGATTCGTCGCGCGCGATGAGCGCCGGTGGCGCGGGCGGCGGCGGTCCGTGGATCGGTTCCCGCGCGGCGAGAGCCTGCCGCGCGGGCGCCGCCTGCCGCGCGCCGGCCTGCGGGGTCGGGTCGACGGCCCGGGCGATCGCCCCGCGCGGCGGAGCCGGCGCGCCGACGGATGCGCCGCGCAGCGCGGCGGTGATCGCGTCCACGACGCGATCCTGCAGGAGGAAGAGCCCGTCGAGCGTGCCGTCGACCGTCGCGGCGTCGACCGCCTCGCCCGTCCGCGTGTCGACCAGCCGCGCGACGATGCGCAGCCGGTCCCCGGTCCGCTGATAGCTGCCGGTGATGAGCCACCGCGCGCCGAGCTCGCGGGCCGCCAGGCGCGCGGCAAGCTCCTCCGCGCCAGCGACACCGCGGCCGGCATGGTCCCCGCCGTCCAAGGCGACGTCGAGCTGCACGAGCCGCGGCAGCGCCGACCGCAGCGTCTCGACGAGCCCGGCGCCGATCCACCGGTCGCCGGCGGCGTCGCCGACCTGGGTGAACGGGGCAACCGCGACCCGCTCCCCACCCGATCCGGGCCGGGCCGTCTGGCCGGCCTGGGCGGTCCCCGTCAGGATCGCCACGGCCAGAAACACGGCGCCCGCAACGCGTGTCCGTCGATCGCCGTCGGGCCGCCGTACAGATCGTCTGGCCGCGCTCAAGGTCAAGTCGGGTTCGCCGTAAGGATATCGCACGGCTGCCGGTACGCAGTTCCATCCCGGTCCCACACGCGGCCTGCTGGCACTTCCTGCGCCTGCCGTGGCGCCTGCCGGCGGCTGCCGGCGCGCGGCATGCCCGGCAGCCCGCGGCGGCAGCCCGCCGCGGGCCGCACCGCGGGCGGCTGGAGCGAAACTTGCGACGCGTCCCGGCGTGCTTGCCCGCCTGTGGTCCGCGGCCCTGCTCGGCGTGGAAGCCTCCCTGGTCCGCGTCGAGGTGGACGTCTCCTTCGGGCTGCCGACCTTCAGCATGGTGGGCCTGCCGGATTCGAGCGTCCGCGAAAGCCGCGACCGGGTGCGCAGCGCCATCCGCAATTCCGGCTTCGAGTTTCCCGCCCATCGCGTCACCATCAACCTCGCGCCGGCCGACGTGCGCAAGCGCGGAACCTCGTTCGACCTGCCGATCGCCGTTGGCGTCCTGGCGGCCAGCGGCGCCATCCGGCAGCGCGAGTTCAGCGGGCTCCTCATCCTCGGCGAACTGTCCCTCGATGGCCGCATCCAGCCCACGCGCGGCGTCCTGCCCGTGGCGTTGGCGGCCCGCCGCAACCGGCTGTCGCTGCTCCTGCCGGCGCCCAGCGGCCCCGAGGCGGCCGTCGTGCCGGACCTCGAGATCGGCATGGTCTCCTCGCTGGCGGAAGCCGCGGCCGTGCTCAACGAAGAGCGGCCCGCCGCGGTACCCGGGCCCGCCGCCTGCCAGCCGTCCCCCGCCGAGACCGACCGCGATCTGGCTGACATACGGGGCCAGCGCAGCGCCAAGCGCGCGCTGGAGATTGCGGCGGCCGGTCATCACAACCTGCTGCTCGTCGGTCCGCCGGGCGCCGGCAAGACGCTGCTGGCGTGGAGCCTGCCGGGCATTCTGCCGCCGCCCAGCTTCGACGAGATCATGGAGACAAGCGCCATCCACTCGGTCCTCGGACTGGTTCCGGCCGGCGGCGGACTCGTGCGCAGCCGGCCGTTCCGGGCGCCCCACCACACGGTCTCCGAGGCGGCGCTGATCGGGGGCGGGTCCGAGCCGCATCCGGGCGAGGTGAGCCTGGCCCACAACGGCGTGCTGTTCCTCGACGAGATCGCGGAGTTCGAGCGGCGGTCCCTCGAGGTGCTCCGCCAGCCGCTCGAGGAGGGCTCCGTCCGCATCGCCCGGGCCGCGGGAATCGCAACCTTCCCGGCCCGGTTCATGCTGGTTGCCGCCATGAACCCCTGCGTCTGCGGCTACCTGGGCGATCCGCTGCGCGCATGCCGCTGCACGCCGCTGCAGATCAGCCGCTACCACGGGCGGCTGTCCGGGCCCCTGCGCGACCGGCTGGACATCACGGTGCCGGTCGCGCCGGTGCCGGCGGCAGCGCTGACCGGACCCCGCGACGGCGAGTCGTCGCGCGCCGTCCGCGCGCGCGTGCTGGCGGCGCGTGAGCGACAGGCGCAGCGCTACCAGGGCCTGCCGTGTCGGACGAACGCCGGTCTGCGCGGCCGGCGGCTGGCGGCCTTCTGTGCGCTCGGCCCGGATGAGCGGCGGCTGCTCGCACGCGCGGTGACGCGCCTGGGGCTGTCCGCGCGCGCCTACGACCGGGTGCGGCGCGTTGCGCGCACGATTGCCGATCTGGAGGGCTCCGCGGTCGTCGGCGCGGCCCATCTCGCGGAGGCGTTGGGGTATCGGGATGAACGGGGCTGACAGTCGCGGGCGCCGCGTGGTAGTCTCTGGCAGTTTCGTGCAGCGGTCATCGTTCATGCCCGGTTCGCGCTACTCCCCGGCCGTAACCGACGGTCGAGATCCGCACCGCCGATTCGGTGTCGGCAGCCACTGGCTCCTCGTGCTCGCGGGGGCCTTCCTCGCGGCGCCGTTCGCCCTCGGCGTGTACGTCGGGCTGACGGCCCAGGCCACCATCGACGACCTCAGGGCGGAGAACCGGCAGCTCGCGCGCGAGGGCTCGGCACATCGCGAGGCGGCCGCGCGCGTGAACGGCCAGTTGCCGACGCTGCTCGAGACGGTCGAGGAGCTGGCAGAACGCATCGGCATGGACCAGGCGGCGCGCGCGCCCCTCGAGAGCCTGCCCGACGACGCCACGCGGGACGTCCCCGGCCGACTGGACGCCGACGACCTGGACGACGTGAACAAGGTGTTCGACAGCCTGCGCGACCTGCTCGAATCGCTGCAGGACGCGTTGCACGTGGTGACGCTGGGCGTGGCGCACCGCGAAGCGCTCGCCGAGGCCACCCCGGCGATCTGGCCGGCCGACGGCTGGATCTCGGCGGGCTACGGCTATCGCGACGATCCGTTCACGGGCCAGCGGGACTTCCACCCGGCCGTCGACATCTCGACCAGGAAGGGCCAGCCCGTCTACGCGACGGCGACGGGGCGCGTCACGCGGGCGTCCCGGAACGGCGCGTACGGCAACCTCGTCGAGATCGATCACGGATTCGGACTCACGACCCGCTACGGCCACCTGTCGGCGTTCGTCGTCGCCACGGGCGATACGGTGGTCCGCGGGGACGTGATCGGATCGGTCGGCGCGACCGGCAGGGCGACCGGACACCACGTGCACTACGAGGTCCGGGCCAACGGGCGCGCGCTCAACCCGCGCAAGCTCCTGAGCGGTCCGCCTGCCGTCGCCGCCGACTAGAGCGCTTCAATCAGACGGGGCTGCGCCCCGACCCCCCGGCGTCCGCTTGCGGGGACCCCTGCGCCCAGCGCCGCTCCCGCCGAGGCGCGCTGTGCGCGCCTTGACGGATCTCCCGGCCCTTCCCTAGAATCGACGTATCCCTGCGTTAGGAATCTGCGCCGTAGAACGGCGCGGATTCCTGGAGGGTTGGTTGGGCGCCAAGCGGAGCCGCAAGGCGA
>CAYGCV010000018.1:0-23641 GCA_964348425.1 uncultured Vicinamibacteraceae bacterium
CTTCATCTTCTCGGCCTTCTCGCGCGACAGCACGATGTGGCCTTCGCGGTCCTCGGTCCGCTCGAGCAGCACGTCGACCGCGTCGCCCGGCTGCACCGTGACCTCGCCGTTCTCGTCGAGGAACTCGTTGATGGAGATGATGCCTTCCGACTTGTAGCCGACGTCGACGATGACCTCGGAGGCCGAGACCTTGAGGACAGTCCCTTCGATGACCTCACCCTCGGTGATGTTTCGAAAGCTGCTGTTGTACAGTTCCAGGAGGCGGGCGTACTCGGCCGAGTCGACCGCTTCGCCGTCGGCATCGACGTCGATCATGCCGGCGTTCGCGACATCGTGTGGGTTGGTCATGCTCTCGGAATTCTCCTCAGTCCTCGACACGCAACGGGCCTCCACGCCGTGGCAGGCGCGCCCGGCCGCATACCTCTAGAATCGAGATAAGCACCAGACTATACGATGCTTAGCGGCAGACGGTCAACCGCAAGCCGGGCCCGGAAACGGGCGCCGGCGAGCCGTGCGCAGCGGCGGGCTCAGGCGCCCGGCAGCCGCGCGCGGATGATATCCAGGACCCGGCTGACGACCGTGGGGATCGGCACGCCGGTCGTATCGACGACCGCGGCGTCGGGGGCCCGCTTGAGCGGCGACACCCGGCGCTCGCGGTCGAGGCGGTCGCGCTGCTCGAGCGCGTGGGCGACCGCGCCGATCTCGGCGGCGCGGGACGGATGGTGGGCCGGGTCGCGGGCCCGGCGCGCCGCACGCTCCTCGGGCGACGCGTCCAGGTAGATCTTGGCGGCCGCGTCCGGGAAGACGACGGTGCCGATGTCGCGCCCCTCCATCACGATCGGACCGCCTTCGGCGTAGCGGCGCTGCAGCGCGACGAGCAGCTCGCGCACGCGGGGCATGCGGGCCACCCGCGCCGCCGCGGCGTCGATGGCGGGCGTGCGGATCGCGTCGGTCACGTCGTGGCCGTCGATCGCGACCCGCCCGTCGCCGAGCTCCAGCGCGGCGCGGTCCGCCACGGCCGCCACGGCCGCCTCGTCGTCGAGCGAGCGGCCTTCGCGCTGCGCCTTCCACGCGACGGCCCGGTACATCGCGCCGGTGTCGACGTAGCGCCAGTGCAGCGACTCCGCCACCGCGCGGGCGACCGTCCCCTTGCCGGCGCCCGAGGGGCCGTCGATGGCGACGACGGCGGTCATGGCGCGGCCTCCCGCGCCACCGGCGCACGCGCGCCGGCATCCGCCACGGCCGCGCGCAGCGCCGCCAGCTCCCGCCGCGACAGCTCGCGGTGGCCGCCCGCCTGCAGGTGGCGGTCCCGGATCGGGCCGAGCTGGACGCGCCGCAGGCGGCGCACCGTGTGCCCGACGACCGCGAGCATGCGCCGCACCTGCCGGTTGCGGCCCTCGCGCAGGGTGATCTCGAGACGCGCCTGGTCCTCGCTCCGCGTCCGGTGTCCGCCCAGCAGGCGCACCTCGACCGGCGCGGTGCGCCGGCCGTCGAGCGGCACGCCGGCGCGCAGGCGCCGCAGGCTCGCCGCGCTCGGGACCCCTTCGACCAGCGCCTCGTAGACGCGCTCGAGACCGTGGCTCGGATGCATCAGGCCGGCGGCCAGATTGCCGTCGTTCGTCACCAGCAGCAGTCCCTCGGAGTCGTAGTCGAGGCGGCCGACGGGGTACACGTACTCGCGCACGCGCGGCAGCAGGTCGAGCACCGTCCTGCGCCGCTGCGGGTCGTTGCGGGTCGTGACCACGCCGCGCGGCTTGTTGAGCAGGATGTAGCGCAGCCGCCGGGCCCGGCCGACGCGCCGGCCGTCCACGCGCACGGCGTCGCGGGCCGGGTCGGCGCGCGTGCCGAGGGTGGTGACGACGCGACCGTTGACGGTCACGCGCCCCTCCTGCATCAACCGCTCGGCGGCGCGGCGCGAGGCGACCCCGGCAGCCGACAGGATCTTCTGCAGCCGCACACCGGGCGTGCGCCCCGCGGCGGACGGTGCGGCAACCACGGACTCTTCAGTGCACCTGCTGCTTCGGCGGATCCGGCTCGTCCGGCCCGGATTCGAACGGCAGCGTCTCGTTGAGCGGATCGGTGTCGCCGAGGCTGGCCGGGATGTCCATGCCCAGCGCCTCGGCCATGTCCTCGACCCGGGGCAGATCCGACAGGTCCTTGAGGCCGAAGCGGTCCAGGAACTCGCGCGTCGTGGCGTACAGGAAGGGGCGGCCGACCACCGCCTTGCGCCCCGTCACCTTGATCAGCCGCCGCTCGACCAGCGTGCCGAGCACGCCGGACGTGTTGACGCCGCGAATCTCGGCGATCTCCGGGCCGGTGATCGGCTGGCGATACGCCACGACGGCCAGCGTCTCGAGCGCCTGCACGGACAGCCGCTGCTTGGAGTGCTCGTGAAACAGCCGCCTGACCCACTCCGACAGCTCCGGACGCGTGACGATCTGGTAGCCGCCCGCGACCTCGACCAGCCGCAGGCCGCCCGCGCGCTGCTCCCAGTCCCGGCGGACCGCCGCCAGCGCCTCCTCGACGTGCTCCGGCGGCTCGCCGTCGAGCAGCTTCACCAGCGTCTTCAGGGTCAGCGGCTCGGGCGACGCGAAGATGAGCGCCTCGACAATCGCCTGCAGCTCGCGCAGGTCGTCAGCCATCGCCAGCCACTCCGCCGGGCCGCGGGGCGTCGTCCGGCCGCGCCCGCGCGTACACCCGGATCGGACCGAACGGTCCGCTCTGGAACACGCGGACCAGCTTCAGGCGGATCATCTCGAGCAGCGCCAGGAACGTGGTGATGAACGCCGGCCGCGTCTCCGCGTCCGAGAACAGCTCCTCGAACCCGCAGGCCCGCGTGTCCGACAGGCGCTCGAGCAGTTGCCCGATGCGCGTCTCGATCGACATGACGGCCGTCGGCACGGCGAACTTCGGGCGCTCGCGCGCCCGCGTCAGCACCGACCGGAAGGCCTGCAGCAGGCTGAACAGATCCACCTCGAGCTCGCGCTCGATCGGCTCGTCGGCGAGGTCGGCGACGCGCCCGTCCGGCCGGGTCCACTGGGCGCTGCGCACCGTCTCCCGCTCGTGCAGCAGCTCGGCGGCGGCCTTGAACTGCTGGTGCTCGAGCAGGCGCCGCACCAGCGCGTCGCGGGGATCCTCCGGCTCTTCGGCCTCCTCCTCGGTCTCGAGCCGGGGCACGAGCAGGCGCGACTTGATGTGGATCAGCGTGGCCGCCATCACCAGGAACTCGCCCGCCACGTCGAGGTCGAGCTCCTGCATCAGGTCGAGGTAGGCCAGGTACTGCTCGCTGACCAGCGCGATCGGGATGTCGTAGATGTCGATCTCGTGCTTCCGGATCAGGTGCAGGAGCAGGTCGAGCGGCCCCTCGAAGTTGTCGAGCTTGACCGGGTAGTCCGGGAGGATCGACTCGAAGCCCTGCGGCACGTTCATTGCTGGCAACCCCGCATCAGTCCCGTATCAGTCATAGACCAGGCCCACGGCGTCGCGCACGCGCTCCATCGTCGCGCGCGCGATGGCGCTCGCCCGGCGCGATCCGTCGAGCACGATCTCCCGCACGCGCCCCGGCTGGGCCAGCAGCTCGGCCCGCCGCTCGCGCACCGGATCGAGCCGGGCGTTGATGGCGCGCGCCAGGCTGTCCTTCACCTCCACGTCGCCCACCGTGCCCGCGCGGTAGCGGCGCTTGAACTCGTCCACCTCGGCCACGGCGGGATTGAAGGCGTCGTGGTAGACGAAGACGGGGTTGCCCTCGACCGTGCCCGGGATGTCCGCGCGGATCCGCTTGGGGTCGGTGTACATGCGCATCACCTTCTTGCGCACCGTCCCGGCGTCGTCGGACAGGTCGATGGTGTTCCCGTAGCTCTTGCTCATCTTGCGGTTGTCGATCCCGGGCAGGCGCGGCACGCGCGTCAGCAGCGGCTGGGGCTCGGGAAAGAGCTCCCCGAAGAAGCCTTGAAAGCGGCGGACCACCTCGCGCGTCAGCTCCAGGTGGGGCACCTGGTCGTCACCCACGGGCACGTACTCGGCGCCGTACATGAGCACGTCCGCGCCCTGCAGCAGCGGGTAGCCGAGAAAGCCCAGGGTCGAGAGGTCGCGGTCGGCGAGCTGCTCGATCTGCTCCTTGTAGGTCGGCACCCGCTCCAGCCAGGGGATGGGCACCACCATCGACAGCAGCAGGTACAGCTCGGCGTGCTCCGGCACCAGCGACTGCACGAAGATCGTGCTGCGCTCGGGATCGATGCCCGCGGCGATCCAGTCCGTGACGTTGTCGTACGCGTGGCCGGTCAGCTCGTCCGTTCTGGCGTACTCGCTGGTCAGCGCGTGCCAGTCCGCGACGAAGTACATGCAGTCGTAACCGGACTGCAGCTCGGCCCAGTTGCCGAGCGCCCCGACCAGGTGTCCGAGGTGCAGCTTGCCGGTCGGCCGCATGCCGGAGACGACGCGCCGCTGCCTTGTTTCGGATGCCACGAGAAGAAGAAGTTACAGCAGGATACGGCCGGGCGCGCGATTCGGCAAGTCCGGGCGGGTCCAATCCCGTCAGGCGAAGTGGGCGACGAGCACCCCGGCCAGCCGCGGGCCCACGACGCACTGCAGCTCGTCGCGGGTGGCGCGGCGCACGTTCGCGGCGCTGCCGAACCGCTCCAGCAGCAGCTTGCGTCGCTTGGGCCCGATGCCCGGCACCTCGTCGAGGTCCGAGCGCAGGTCGCGCATCCTGCGCGCGCGGCGGTGGAACGTCACGGCGAAGCGGTGGGCCTCGTCGCGGATGCGCTGCACCAGCCTGAGCGCGCCGCTGTGGCGGTCGAGCGCCAGCGGCTCCTGCCGGTCGCGCGTCACGAGCAGCTCCTCGCGCTTGGCGATGCCGATTGCCACCAGGTTCGCGAGGCCGAGCTGCTCGAGGGCCTTGTACGCCGCGGAGAGCTGCCCCTTCCCGCCGTCGACGATCACCAGGTCGGGAAACGGCCCGCCCTGCTCCAGCAGACGCCGGTAGCGCCGCAGCACGACCTCCTCCATGGCGGCGAAGTCGTCGGGATGCGCCGCCCGGCTGTTGCGGATGCGGTACTTGCGGTACTCGCTGCGGCGCATGGCGCCGTCCTCGCACACCACCATCGAGGCGACGCTCTCGGCGCCCTGAATCGTCGAGATGTCGAAGCACTCGACGCGCCGCGGCAGCCCCGGCAGACCCAGCACGGCGCGCAGCTCGTCGAGCGCCGCCCCCTGCGCCCGCGCGTGCTCGCCGTAGCGCGAGTCGTAGCCCAGCGCGGCGTTGCGGCCGGCCAGCTCCAGCAGCCCGCGCTTGTCGCCGCGCCGCGGCACGTGCAGCCGCACCCGGCGGCCCGCGCGCGCCGACAGCCAGCCGGCCAGCGCCGCGTCGTCGTCGAGCGCGACCGGCACGTGCACCTCGGGCGGCACGTCGCGCGCCTCGTAGAACTGCTGCAGGGCCGCCTCCACCACGTCGCGCTCGGACCGGTGCGGCGCGTCGACGGCGTCGGTCACGAGCTCGATCCGCTCCACGACCCGCCCGCCGCGCATCTGGAACACCAGCACCACCGCGCCGGCCGGCCCCACCTTGACGCCGAACGCGTCGCGGTCGCCGAGCCGCGCCGTCGCCATCTTCTGCTGGCGGTCCCGGAGCGTCTCGATCGTGCGCACCGCGTCCCGGATCTGGGCCGCCTGCTCGTAGTGCAACCCGTCCGCGGCGGCCTGCATCTGGGTCCTCAGCTCGGCGAGCAGCTCGTCGTTGCGGCCGTCGAGGAACATCTGCGTGTGGGCGACGGCGGTCGCGTACTCGGCCTCGCCGCACAGCTCCTCCACGCACGGCGCGATGCAGCGCTTGATGTCGTACTCGAGGCAGGGGCGCCCGCGCCGGCCGTTGATGACCTCGTTGCACGAGCGCATGCCGAACAGCCGGTGCGTGAGCGACATGGTCTTGCGGGCGAACGTGGCGGGCAGGAACGGCCCGGCGTAGAAGTTGCCGTCGCGGGCCACGCGGCGCGCGACCAGCACGCGCGGGAAGCGCTCGGTGGTGGTCACCTGCAGGTAGGGGTAGTTCTTGTCGTCGCGCAGCAGGATGTTGTAGCGCGGCGCGCGCTGCTTGATGAGGTTGTTCTCCAGCGCGAGCGCCTCGACGAGCGAGTCGGTCACGATGACCTCGAGGCCCGCCACCTCGTCGAGCAGCGCGTCGGTCTTGGGGCTCGAGCCGTAGGCGCCCAGGTAGGTGCGCACCCGGTCGCGCAGCGCGGTGGCCCGCCCCACGTAGATGGTCTCGCCCGCGCGATTGGAGTACAGGTAGACGCCGGGCTGCTCCGGCAGGCGGCTGATCTGGTCCTTGAGGTCCCGAATCGGCATGCTCTACACTGCTCGCGGACAGCCACCCGCCGGTGTCGCGCCGGACCCGCCACGGCAGCGGCGCGCGTTGCCATCCCCGGTGGAAAATTATATCGTCCGGCCTTCGGCTCTCGATCCTCGTCCACGATGACCTTCACCGGCACCATCGGCGCGCTCTGCCTGTACCCCCTGCGCGCCATCATCGAGCTGTGCGTCCGCCTGCGCGTGCATCCCAACCTGCTGACCCTGACCGGCGTCGTCATCAACGCCGGCGCGGGCTGGGCACTGGGAACCGGCCACTTCCGGACCGCCGGCCTGGTCATGGTCGTCGCGAACATCTTCGACTTCATCGACGGCAAGGTCGCCGAGCGCACCGCGCTCTCGTCGCGCTTCGGCGGATTCTGGGACTCGGTGATGGACCGGTTCTCGGACATCCTCCTGTTCATCGGCCTCATCTACCTGTACGCCGCCCGCGACCGGACGGACTACGTACTGATCACGGCGCTGGCGCTCATGTTCTCCGTGATGACCAGCTACACCCGGGCGCGCGCCGAGTCGCTGATCGAGAAGTGCAAGGTCGGCTTCATGGAGCGCCCCGAGCGCATCGTGCTGTTCATGATCGGCGCGTTCACGAACCGCATGGGCGCGGTGATGTGGGTGATCCTGGTGCTGTCGGTCGTGACGGTGGTCGACCGGATCTACTACACCTGGCACGAGCTCCGGACGGCCGACCAGGACCACGTCCCGCGGCGCGTGCGCATGACGTTCAAGCGCGCGCTCGCGTTGCCCGCCATCGCCGTCTGGCACGCGCTGTTCTGGACGTTCGAGCGCGCGACCTGGCAGTACGACCTGATGGTGCTCGCCATCCTGGCGTTCGTGTGGGCGACGCCCCCGGGGTGGCTCGGCGACCCGATGGCCGAGGGGGCGGGGCTCGTCGGGCTGCTCGGCGCGCTGTTCTCCTGACCGCGCCGCGCGCGTCAGACGCGCGACTGGTACTCGCCGGTCTCGGTGTTCACGCGCACCCGGTCGCCGTTGGCGATGAACGGCGGCACCTGCACCACGAGACCGGTCTCGAGCTGCGCGGGCTTGAGCTGGGCGCTGGCCGTGGCGCCCTTGATGGCCGGCGTCGTCTCCGTCACCTGCAGGTCGACCGTCAGCGGCAACTGGATGCCCACGGGCTCGCCGTCGAACAGCTCCACGACGATGACCGCCTCGGGCAGCAGGTAGCTGACCGACTCGCCGAGCGTCTCGCCGGTGAGCTGCACCTGCTCGAAGCTCTCCGTGTCCATGAAGTGGTAGCCGTCGCCGTCCGCGTACAGGAACTGCATCCGCCGCGAGTCCAGCGCGGCGCGCTCCACGTCGTCCTCGGAACGGAACTTGTGATCGGTCAACGTGCCGCTGCGCAGGTTGCGGAGGCGGCACTGGACGAAGCCGCGCTTGTTGCCGGGCGTCAGATGCTGCAGATCGAGCACGCGGCACAGGTTGCCCGCGTGCCGGATCAGCATCCCCTTGCGTAGTCGCGTCGCCTGGATCGAAGTCACGCTGCTTCAATTAGATGGGGCTGCGCCCCAAGCCCCCGGCGTTCGCTTGCGGCGGCCCCACTGCCCCGGGCTTCCATCAGACGGGGCTGCGCCCCGGACCCCCGGCGTTCGCTTGCGGGGGCCCCTGCGCCCCGCGCCGCTCCCGCCGAGGCGCGCTGTGCGCGCCTTGCGGTGCCTGCACGGTGGCACGGCGCAGACTCTATCGTACCGGAACGGAAATGGCACCCGGTGTGGCGCCGCCGAGGCGCTACAATGGACTTGAGCGGCAGGCAGGGAGTACTTCGATGCGCGCCGGTGTCATTCTCTTCGGCTCACTCCTCTTTCTCGCCGGCCTGACCGCCGGCAGCGTGCTGACTGGCCGCCTCGACACGCGGGACGAGAGCGAGGCCGCGCCGGTCGTCCTCGGGCAGCCGGCGGAGGCGTCGCGTCCGGGCGGCGTCCCGGCGTCCGTCACCCGGCTGCCGCCGCGCGCCCTGGCCGCACAGCCGGGGGCCGCGGGCCTGCCCAGCTTCGCCGACGTGGCCGAAGCGAGCATCCGGGCGGTGGCCAACATCTCGTCGCGGCAGGTCGTGCGGCGGCGTTCGATCTTCGGGAACGACCCCTTCTTCCGCTACTTCTTCGGCGACTCGCGCGGGTTCTCCGGCTACCGCGAGCGGCCCAGCCTCGGCTCGGGCGTCATCGTGCGGCCGGACGGCTACATCGTGACGAACGCGCACGTGGTGGGACGGCAGACCGCGGGCATCACGGTCACGCTGCCGAGCAACGAGGAGCACGAGGCCACGCTCGTCGGCCGCGACGAATCGACGGACATCGCGCTGCTGCACATCGACGCCGACGGCCTTCCGACGCTGCCGTGGGGCGACTCGTCGGCCCTGCGCATCGCCGAGTGGGTGCTGGCCGTGGGCAACCCGTTCCAGCTCAACCAGACCGTCACGCTGGGCATCGTCAGCGCGGTCGGCCGCGACAACCTCGGCGTGGCGCGCTACGAGGACTTCATCCAGACCGACGCCGCCATCAACCCGGGCAACTCCGGCGGGGCGCTCGTCAACGCGCACGGCGAGCTGGTGGGCATCAACACCGCCATCTTCAGCGACAGCGGCGGCAGCCAGGGCGTCGGGTTCGCCGTGCCGAGCAACCTGGCCCGGCGCGTGATGGACGAGCTGATCGAGCACGGCGAGGTGCGCCGCGGCTCGTTCGGCTACGTGGACGTCCGCCGGCTGACGCCGCAACTGGCGCGCGAGCTCGGGATTCCCGACACCCGCGGCGTCGTGGTGTGGCGTATCCACCAGGCGTCGGCGGCCGCGCGCGCCGGCATCGAGCCGGGCGACGTCATCGTGGCGTTCGACGGCGTGCCCCTCGAGGACGGCGCCGACTACGCCCGCCTGCTGTCGGACGCGGAGATCGGCAGCACGGTCACGCTCGACGTCATTCGCGGCGGCGAGCGCCTGACCTTCGAGGTCGAGGTTTCCCGCCTGCGCCAGCAGCAGTAGGAGGCCGCGGCAAGAGGCCCCGCTGCATTCGACGCGGGGTTTCACCGCTGCCTTCTGGTCTCCAGGCCCGCTCCCGACCCGCCCGTGCGGCCGCGGGCCGACACGTACGGACTCTCCGCGGCGTAGCAGCGCCAGGGGCGCGCGACGCCGGCGGTGATGCCGATCCGCGGGCTCCAGGCCACCGCCCCCTCGAACGGGCCGCAATCCTCGATGAACAGCCGGCCGCCGGACAGGTCGCAGCGGTTCTGGCGGAGCGTGATGCCGAGCGCGCTGCTCAGGTTCCCGGGGCCGCGGCACAGGTCCAGGTCGGTGAGCGGCGCGGCCCGGCGGCCGGCGTCCCCGGCCCGCCGCCGCCGCATCAGGGGCGTGCCGGCGGCGGGCTCGAGGGCCCGGATGAGCACGGCGGCCGGCGCGCCCTCCGGCTCGGTCACGGCGTTGACCAGATGGTGGAGCCCGTAGTTGACGTAGACGTAGGCGCGGCCCGGCGGCCCGTAGAGCGGGGCGTTGCGCCGCGTGAGGCCGGCCGCCGCGTGACAGGCGGGATCGCCCTCGCCGACGTAGGCCTCCACCTCGACGATGGTGCCGGCGGCCGTGCCGCCCGGCGCGACGTGCACCAGCCGCTTGCCGATCAGGTCGCGCGCCACCTCCAGCGTGGGTCGCGCGTAGAACGCGCGCGGCAGGACGGCGCTCACGGACTCCTACGGCTCGGCGTACGCGTGCGTCCGGCCGGTCTCCAGGGCGTGCCGCAGGTAGCGGCCCGTGTGCGAGCCGTCGTGCGCCGCAATCTCCTCGGGAGCGCCCGCGGCCACCACGTAGCCGCCGTCGTCGCCGCCCTCCGGTCCCAGATCGATCACCCAGTCGGCGGTCTTGATGACGTCGAGATTGTGCTCGATGACGAGCAGCGTGTGGCCCGCGACGAGCAGCTTGCGGAAGGCCGCCAGCAGCCGGGCGATGTCGTCGAGGTGCAGCCCGGTCGTCGGCTCGTCGAGGATGTAGAGCGTGCGGTCCCCGCCGCGCGAGACGAGGTGCGCTGCGATCTTGATGCGCTGGGCCTCGCCGCCCGACAGCGTCGTCGCCGGCTGGCCGAGCCGCAGATAGCCCAGCCCGATCTCGTCGAGCACCTGCAGCCGCCGGCACACCTTCGGCGCCGTGCTGAAGAACGACAGCGCTTCCCGCACAGTGAGCCGCAGCACGTCGTCGATGTTGCGGCCGCGGTACTGCACGTCGAGCACCTGCGGCTTGAACCGCCGGCCGTCGCAGTGCTCGCACGGCACGAAGACGTCGGCCAGGAACTGCATCTCGACCCGCACCTCGCCCTCGCCCTCGCACGCGTCGCAGCGGCCGCCCGGCACGTTGAACGAGAAGTGGCTGGCGGTCAGCGCCTGCGCCCGGGCGTCCTTCGTCGAGGCGAACAGCTCCCGGATGGGATCGAACGCCTTGAGGTAGGTGACCGGGTTCGAGCGCGGCGTGCGGCCGATGGGCGCCTGGTCGACCAGCACGGCCTTGCTGACCAGCTCGAGCCCCTCGACGGCCTCGTGCGTGCCGACCCGCTTGTCCCACTCGCCCTTGGCGCGCTTGATCGCGGCGTACAGCACGTCGTGCACGAGCGTGGACTTCCCCGACCCGCTCACGCCGGTGACGCAGGTCAGCATGTTCGACGGAATCTCCACGTCGATGCGCTTGAGGTTGTGCTCGGCCGCGCCGCGCAGGTGGATGGCGTGGCTCTGCGGCAGCCGCCGGCGCCGCGCGGCGGGCACCGGGATGGCCAGCTCGCCGCGCAGGTACTTGCCGGTCAGCGACGTCGGCTCGTCGGCGATGCCGGCCGACGGGCCGGCGTACACCACCTTGCCGCCGCGCGTGCCGGCGCCCAGCCCGAGGTCGACGAGATAGTCGCCGCTGCGGATCATCTCGGTGTCGTGCTCGACGACCACGACCGTGTTCCCCTGGTCGCGCAACTGCTGCAGGATGCGCAGCAGGCGCTCGTTGTCCCGCGGATGCAGCCCGATCGACGGCTCGTCGAGCACGTACAGCGTGCCGACCAGCGCCGACCCGAGCGCGGTGGCCAGGTTGATGCGCTGCGCCTCGCCGCCCGACAGGGTCGACGACAGGCGGTCGAGGGTCAGGTAGTCGAGCCCCACGTCGCTCAGGAACGACAGCCGGCGGCGGATCTCCCGGACGATCCGCTCGGCGACGGCCGCTTCCTTCTCCGTGAGCGCCAGCTCGTCGAAGAACCGCCGCGCGCGGGCCACCGTGAAGCCGCACAGCACGTCGATCGGGTGCCCGCCCACGCGCACGGCGCGCGCTTCCTGCCGGAGCCGCGTGCCCCGGCACTCCGGGCAGACCAGGTAGCCGCGGTAGCGGCTGAGGAAGACGCGCACGTGGACCTTGTACTTCTTGCTCTCCAGCCAGCGGAAGAAGCCCCGGATGCCGGTGTAGCGGCCGCCGTCGCCGTCGACGACGAACGTCCGCTCCGTCTCCGTGAGGTCCGCCCACGGCACATTGGTCCGGACCCCGTTGGCCCGCGCCGCCCGCTTGAGGTCGGCCAGCCGGGCCCGGTAGTGGGCCTTGCTCCACGGCTCGATGGCATCCTGCTGGATCGACTTCGACGGGTCCGGCACGACCAGGTCCATGTCCAGCTCGATGACGTTGCCGAAGCCGTGGCAGGTCTGGCAGGCGCCGAACGGGTTGTTGAACGAGAAGAGCCGCGGCTGCGGCACCTCGTACGGGATGCCGCACGCGCGGCACTCGAACAGCTCGCTGAACTCGTGGGTGCCGCCGCCGTCCGCCTCGATGGCGAAGGCCGCGCCGCCGCCCTCCGCGTAGGCCGTCTCCACCGAGTCCGTCAGGCGGCTCAGCGCCTCGGCGCCGACCTTCACGCGGTCGACCACCACCCGCAGCACCGTCTCGCCGGCGAGCGCCCCGGCCTCGAGGTCGTCGAGCCCGACGGCCCGTCCGTCCACGACCACGCGGCGGAACCCCTTCCGCCGCAGCGCGTCGAGCGCCGCCGCCACGGGCGAGTCGCCGTGGCCGTTGCCGGCCGCGGCCGCCTCCGACGGCGCGCCGAGGTCCGCCGCCCCATCCTCCTCGTCCGGCGTCGCGGCGCCGGTCAGCCCGGCCACCACCGGGAGCTGGTAGCCGAGCAGCAGGCGGGTGCCGTCTGGCAGCGCCGCCAGCGCGCGGGCGGCAACCTCCGCGCTGTCGCGCAGCACCTCCTTCCCGCACTGCCGGCAGATCGTGCGGCCGATGCGGGCGTACAGCAGCCGCAGGTAGTCGTGGATCTCCGTCGTGGTGCCGACCGTCGAGCGCGGGTTGCGCAGGCTGTTCTTCTGGCGGATGGCGATGGCCGGGCAGATGCCGTCGATCTCGTCGACGTCCGGCTTCTCCATCCGGTCGAGGAACTGCCGCGCGTACGCCGACAGCGACTCGACGTAGCGCCGCTGCCCCTCCGCGTAGATCGTGTCGAACGCCAGCGACGACTTGCCGGAGCCGCTGACCCCGGTGACGATGATGAGCTGGCGCTGCGGCAGCGTCAGGTCGATGTTCTTGAGGTTGTGCGTGCGGGCGCCGCGAATGACGATCTGCTGCTCCGCCGGGGTCGGCTCTGGCATGCGCGGGCCCTGGGAACCCGCGGGCTCCCTGCGGACGATTCCCGTCCGAACGGTAGCAGACGATTCTATCGGCATGCCCGGCCCGGTTCAACCGGGCGGGCGGCCCGCGCCGCCGCTTTGCGCTACGCTTGGCGCGGGCGGCGAACGGCGGCGGGAGGGGAATCGCCGGCCCGGGAGGAGCACACACGATGTCGACAGACCGCCAGCGCCTGGCCGAGCTGACCCGGCGCTTCGTGACCGCCTTCAACGACAACGACCTCGACGCCGTCATGTCCTGCTTCGCCGACGACGGCGTCTACGACGAGTTCAACGGCAGGCGCAACCGCGGCAAGGCCGCCATCCGCGCCGCCCTCCTGCCGCAGTTCACCGGCCGCTACGGCGCGATGCACTTCGCCGACGACGACCTGTTCGTCGACCCGGATGCCGGCAAGGTCATGGCGAGCTGGCGCTGCACGCTCGAGATGAAGGGCCAGCCGACCTCCTGGCGGGGCCTCGACCTGCTGTACTTCGAAGGTGACGTGCTCGTCCGCAAGTCGACCTACGCCAAGGCCAAGGCGCCCCTGTTCGAGGAGGCGCCCGATGCGTGACGCCCGAGTCCCGGCAAGCCTGCCGCGGCGCCCCCGTGCCCTAGGCTGGGCGGCCGTGCTCGCGGCCGGCGCGCTGGTCGCCGCGGGCGCCAGGCTGCTGCTGCCGGGTGCCGATCCGTACACGGCCGGTGCGGCCGCGGCGCAGGCGCCGCCCGCCCCCGTGAACAACGTCCTGCCGCTCCTCGCCGCGGACGAGCCGATCTTCGGGCAGTTTGTCAACTACCTCGGTGTCGGCAGCGACCGGGAATCCGCCGTCGGCCACGCCGCCAACCGGGACTTCGACTTCGTGGTCTACGACCTCGAGCACACGCCGTTCGACGTCCCGCGCCTGACCGAGTATCTGCAGTGGCTGCTCGACCGGCGCGCCATCGCCGAGGCCGGCCTCACGGCGACGAAGACGGTGTTCGTGCGCATGCCGGTCAACGCCCGCGAGATGAACGAGTGGGTGACGAAGAACGTCCTCGACACCGGCGTCCACGGCCTCGTCTTCCCCCACACGGAGACCGCAGAGCAGGCGCTCCACGCCGTCAGCGCCATGCGCTACCCGCAGGCGCCCGGCGCCGCCGACGCCGAGCCGACCGGCATCCGCGGCTCGAGCCCGGCCATCGCCGCCCGCTACTGGGGCCTGACGACGGGCGAGTACCTGCAGCGGGCCGACATCTGGCGGCTCGACCCGCAGGGCAGCCTGATCCCGATCTTCATCATCGAGAATCGCACCGGCGTCGAGAACGCTCGCGACATCGCCCGCGCGCTCGCCGAGCGCGGCATCGGCGCCATCCTCTGGGCCGGCTCGGGCGACATGCGGGTCGCCTACGCCGGCGACCAGGCGGCCGTCGCCGCCGGCCTCGACCGCGTCATCGCCGCCGCGCGCGAGTTCGGGCTGCCGGCCGGCATCAACGGCACTGCCGACCTCGAGCAGCGCTACGCGCAGGGCGTCCGCATGTTCGTCAGCATCGGCGTCGGCGGCCGCCCCCCGACGCCGGAGCAGCGGCGCGCCGTGGGACGCTAGCCGCGCGGGCTTGTGCTACGATGGGATGTTTCCCCGCCCAGCCGGCGTAGCTCAGTTGGTAGAGCAGCTGATTCGTAATCCCCCGGTCGCGGCCTAGAACCCTGCCGGACGCGCCAACCCATAACCCCCATAAAGCCAACAGAATAGCGTGTTTCTGAGCGATTTCGCGACTCTGCGTTTGCCTCACGGAGAGGACGGATCACGTCAGAAACCGTCAGAAAACGGCTCACAGCAGCAGAAACGGCTGGCAGTACGGCTGGCAGGGACATCGAGTTGCCCTGAATCCGGCTCTCCATGGCGACGCGCCTCGGCTGGCCTGTCTCGCCCGGTGCCAGCTTGGTCCTGCTCCACAACAGTAGTACCGTGTAGCGGATAGCAGGTTCTCGGCCCGCTGTCGGCCCCGATCGGGTCGGCTCCGCAGACACGGTGGACGAAGGTGCGGGCCACGCAGCCCTGTCGCGAGAGGTTCCTGAAATGGACGTGACGCTCAATCTGCCCCGGGAACTCGGCAACCGCCTGCAACGCGCAGCTCAACGCGCCGGCGTATCCGCCGATGCGTACACCATGCAAGTGCTCGATCGGCACCTACCGTGCGATGGCCAAGCCGCGGCGCTTGTGTCCCTTCTGCAATCCTGGATGGACGCGGAGGACGACGTGGAAGAGCAGCGCGAGACGGGCGACCACCTCGTTCGCGCGCTGGACGAAGACCGTCTGTCCGACCGTCCGCTGTTCCCGACGGCTCACAAGGGCGTCACCTGGTGAGTCTGGTGATCGCGCTGGATGCCGGTCCGGTGGGCTTGGTGACGAACCCGAAACGGTCGCCGGAGAGCTTGGCATGCGCTCGGTGGCCTCAGGCACTTGTCGTGGCAGGATCGCGCGTAATCGTGCCTGAGATCGCCGATTACGAAGTACGACGCGAGCTGTTGCGCGGCCACCGCCTACAGGGACTCCGAAGGCTCGACGAGCTTGTCTCCCGCGTCGACTACCTGCCGCTCACGACTGCGGCGATGCGCCAAGCGGCGGCGTTCTGGGCAGATGCTCGTCAGCGCGGCCAACCGACTGCCGACGACAAAGCACTTGATGGCGACGTCATTCTCGCTGCCCAGATCGCGACCATTGAGTCCGCGGACGGGATCGTCGCCACGACGAACGTCGGCCACTTGGCGCGCTACGTTCGAGCGGCCCTGTGGAAGGACATCCCCACGACCGCGACCGCTTGAAGCCGCCCCTGACGTGATCTCATGGAATCACGGGAACGGATTCGGAGATGCGTTCAGAGAGATCGGGGAGCCAGGATTCGGAGGTGAAACGGAAGGGCTTCACGCACGGGGTCACGGAACAGATCATCCGACCTCTGAACGACCCCGGAGATCAAGCCCGAATGCCGTGACAGCCTGTGACTGGTCCTGGGTCCCCTGTCACAGGGGGTGTCACAGCACCCGTCACATCAGATGCGTCAGAAAACCCCCGTTTTCATTGACCAAACCGCACACCCCGATCCATCGCCGGATCCATAATGAGGGTCGGGGAAGTGACGGGAGCGACCCACCTGAAACCTCCGGTTTCCGGCGCGGCAGGTGTTCCTCCGTCACACCTGCCGGTCGCTCCCGTTGGAAATCTTCCTGCGGAAGGCCGTGTCGTAGCGTCGCCGCCGGACGTGACCGCCTGCGTTGGCCATCCTCTTTGGATCGACTCCAAGTGGCTGCGACTGCCCTCTGTCCGGCCCCGCATGGGTGCTTCGGAACGCCAAGGCGAATTCCCGAGAATCGAGGCCGGTGCCCGCGTGTCTTGTCCGCTACTTGGGAGCGTGGACCTTCGGTGCGACGCCTCGGAATGTTGCATGGCCGCGGTTTCCTCGAGCGGAGGCCGCGGCTCCAAACCCGTCCACCCCCGCTTCGCGAGGTGGAAAACGCGATGTAGTGTCGACCGATCTCGGTGAGGGGTCGGCAGGAGATGAACTCGAAGGGAGAGGCTACAATCCACAACTGGTCGCGAAGGTGAAGCTGTCGCATCCGTCACCTCCGGCACCGGCACCGCGACCCTGGCCGCCGACTTCGGCGCCGACAGAGCAGTCGTGGTCGAAGCAGCGGAGCCAGCTACGCCGTCAAGCGCGGGATCCGGACGGACGCTGCACGCCGTTGAAGCAGACGACACGGGGATGGAGCGGCTGGGGACGCAGCACATGCGGATGGATGAAGATTCCGGGCCAGTCCCGGCGCTGGAGCCGAGCGCGCCCTATACTTCGCGTCTCTCCGCGCGCTCGGCACTGTACACCGACCTGCACGTCCTGCTAGATGTGACGTGCGAACCGCTATCGTCCGCCGCTTATCGGTCGTTGGTGATCGACGACAACTGCGTGGCGCGCAAGTCGGCCGCGGCGCGGCGGAAGATCTGGCAGGAACTGAGGGCGCGGTACATCCTCGACACTGGGCACCCGCTCTTCGCCGCGTTTCTGCAGGAGTGGCGCCGCTGCCGCTCCGAACCGGAACGCGGCCTGACCGCCTACGTGCTCCTCGCCCTCCACGATCGACTGGTCGCCGATCTCGGTACCCGCTGGCTGTTTCCTCTGCTGCGGCGGGCGCCCGCGGAACTGCGCACCGCCGACGTGCTCGGGTTCCTCGATCGTGCGGCGAAGAAGCGCGCGGCGGTCGCCGCGTGGTCGCATCACACACGCAGGGCCGTGGCGCAGAAATACGCTGCCAGCCTCCGCGATTTCGGGTTGGCGAGAGGAACGGTCAGGAAGGTCACGATCCGTCCCGCCCTCTACGGCGCGCCGGTCCGCCTTCTCGTCCGCGCCTTGCGCCTCGTCGGGGTCCGTCCGCTCGATCTGGTGCGCGCGCCGATATTCCGGCTGCTCGCCATCGACAGGCACGAGGTCATCGAAGCCTTCGGCGAGCTCCATCGTCTCAATGCCATCCGCTTTCGCATGCAGGGGGACATCGTCGAGTTCGACATCGAGGAGGTCGCCTGATGCAGAGCCTGTTCGCCGCTCTTCTCGAGCGCATCAAGGAACCCCTCCGTCCCGATCGCGGCGTCAGGACCGACAGTTCCATTCTGCTGATCTATCCGCCGGAAAAGGAACTCGACTTCCGAGAGCAACTTGTGGACTCGTTCCTTCCGCATCTTCAGGCCGGGCGGATCCCGTTCACGCACCTGGATCTGACCGGCTTCCTGTTCCACGATCTCGACTCGGGCGACGTCGAGCTCCTTCAGGAGGACGAGTTCGACGATTACCGCTGGATGCAGCAAGGGCTCTCCCAGCGCGTCGAGGCCGCGCTCGCTCGACGATTCGAGGTGCTGACGTCCGCGACGCCGGGAGCGACGCTCCTGGTCTCCTCCACCGTCGCGCTGCATCCGCTCGTGCGGTACGGCGAGGTGCTCCGTGGCCTGCGCGACCTGCGGGGCCGCATCGCGCTCGCCTTTCCCGGGGTGGAGCGCGGTGGCAAGCTCCATTTCATGAACCAGCCGGACGGCGGCAACTATCTCGCCGTCAAGCTATTCTGGCGCTGAACGGGACGCGGCGCGGCAGGAGACGAGCGCAAAATGACGACAGTCAGGGAGGTCATCCAGCGGGACGTCGGCCGGCAGGTTGAAGGCGTCGTGAAGGTCTTCGACCGGTCTGCCCTCGCCGACGAGATGCGAGAGTACGTCGTCACCGACAAGATCGAGGACGAGCTCAAGCGCATCTTCGATACCTTCACCCAGGTCAGCGAGACGCTGCGGCGCGGCGGCGGCGCCCGCGACGTCGTAGGCATGTGGATCTCCGGCTTCTTCGGGTCGGGCAAATCCCACTTCGCCAAGGTGCTCGGTCACCTCCTGCAGAACGATTCGCTCGCAGACGGCTCCGGCGATTCCTGCCACGACGTCTTCGTCGAACACCTTTCCGACACCCCGCGCGGCCGGGACGTGCGGCTGCGGCTGGGGGAACTGAAGCTCGGCACGGAAGTCCGCACGATCGCCTTCGAGATCAAGAGTCGACAGTCGTTGAACAACCCCAATTCCGTCGGCGAGATCCTCCTCTCGGAGTTCTACCGTCACATCGGGCTCGCCGAGAACTTCGTCGTCGCCCGCATCGAGCGAGGCCTGCAACAGCGCGGCGCGCTCGACAAGCTGGCGAACGCCTACGAGGCCGAGTTCGGCGTTCCCTGGCGGAGCGCGGAGGGGCGCGACGACCTCCTGACCGTGCGGCGCCGGCTGGCCGCGGTTCTCCCGAAAGTGGATCCAGCCGAGTACGGCGATCGCCAATCTGCGAAGAACGCCCTCGACGACATGTTCCGGCACGAGAAGATCACGGCGGAAGGCATCGCCGACGAGCTCGCCGCCTGGGTCGATGCGCAACCGACGACGGACGCCAGGGTCCAGCACTTGGTGTTCGTGATCGACGAGATGGGCGCCTTCATCGGGGACTCGACCGAGCGCATCGGCGAACTCAACAGCCTCGCCGAGATGATCGGCAACAAGGGCAAGGGCAGGGTCTGGCTGATCGTCACCAGCCAGCAGGATCTGGAGAAGGTCGTCGATCGCACGAACTTTCAGCCCGCCCTGGTCGGTCGCCTGAATGCGCGCTTCGATCTCAAGCCCCACCTCATCTCCGACGAGATCGACAAGGTCGTCGCCGAACGCATTCTGAAGAAGCGCCCGGCGCAAGAGCCCGCGCTGCGCGCGCTCCACCAAGTCGACGAAGGCGCGATCGCGCAGCTCGCCGACATCAGGGCGAGCCGCCATCTCGGGACGGTGAGCGAGCGGTCGTTCGTCGACTGCTACCCGTTCCTCCCCCATCAGATCCGACTAGCCCAGGACATCTTCGAAGCCATCTCCGGCTTCCGCATCTCCGGCGGCGTGCGGTCGATGATCTCCGTCGTCATGGAGGCATTGCAGGACCTCGCCGACGAGGAACTCGGCGTCATCGTCAGCTTCGACCAGGTCTTCGACGCCGTCGAGAACGACCTGCTGTCGCAGGAGTATCTGGGCGCTTCGGGCGTACGCGCGATCCGCGATTCCGACGAGCGGGTGCCCGGTACGCCCATCGCCCCCGCACGGGTCCTCAAGGTCCTGTGGTTGCTGCAGCGGATCACCTGGGTCCCGCGCGTGCCGGAGACCATCGCCAAGCTGCTGGTGCGCAGGCTCGACGCCGAGGTCGTTCCGCTGCGCGAACGGGTGGAGGCGACGCTCGCCGCGCTGCAGGCGGCCGGCTACGTCGCGCGCGACGAGGCCACCGGGGCGTGGAAGTTCCTGAACGAGCGGGAGCGGACCATCGAGCAGGCGATTCAGGAGCTGACCCGACCAAGCGAAGCGCGGAGCATCAGCATCACCGCGGTGCGCCGGACCTCTCAGCGGATGGCGAAGGAGAGTGTCGTCATCCGGCAGAAACTCGGGAACTTCTCGGCGCCGTACGGCAGGACGCAAACGCCCTTCGGCTTCGGTGTCCACCTGGACGGCGAAGCCGTCGCCACGGGCCCCGCCATCGAAGTCGCCTTCGTGAGTCCCGTGGCCCCTGGCCGGACTCAGGAGATCGAGGAGATCCGGCGCAGCAACCAGGCCGGCGGCGCCACGGGACGCACGGTGTGGTGGGTGTCCTCCGCCCCTGACCACCTCGAAGGGCGGTGCAAGCGCTACGAAGCGCTGGTCAAGGTGACGGGCGACAGGCGGTTCACGGAAGACTCGTCGGCCGACACACAGGATGCGCTGTCCGAGAAGCGCAAGGAGCGCGACGAGCTGCACAGGGCCCTGAGCGACGACCTCGAAGGCTCGTTCCGCAACGGGACTCTGTTCTACGGCGGACAGGAGCTCGAACTGGATCACGCCGCCGACCTCAACGGGCCGCTCACCGCCGTCCTGACCAGCATCATTCCGAACCTCTATCCGCGCTTCAGGCTCGCGGATCGCAGCTTCGACTTCGCCAAAGATCTCAAGGCGCTGCTCAACCCGTCGACCTCCACGCTCCACACCGTCGCCGCGGAACTCGACCTGTTCGATACGCAGGGGAGCCTGCAGCGCGAATCGGGTCTGGTTTCGCAGGTGCTCGAAGTGATCGAGGACCTGGAGGACGAGGGCGTCGACCCGACCGGCAGTCTGCTGATCGACGCCAGAGACAACAGCGGGTTCAAGGGGTTCGAACGTCCGCCGTTCGGCTGGCCAAGCGAGATCGTGCGTCTCGTGCTCGCCGCCTGTTTCCGGGCGGGCGCCATCTATCTGGAGCGGCAGACGAGCACGGGGCCGAGCCCGATCTACGACTACACGGGCAGAACGGACGACTTCGCCAAGGTCACCGTGTTCAAGAAGACGACCTTCCGGGTCGCCGAGACCAGCCTGACCGTCGAGCAGATCCGGCAGGCGTCCCAGGCGCTCATCGCCCTCGGCGTCACCGGCACGCGGGAGTCCGGCAACGCGATCGCCGAGGCGCTGCGCAAGCTCGGGGCCAAGCTGCAGTCCGGGGTGGAAGACGCCCGGCGGCGGTCGCAGCAGGGCCTGCCGGCGCACGACGTGCTGCTATCGAGCGAGGCCGCGCTCCGCGAGCCGACGACGGCGAAGAATCCCACCGCGGCGGTCATCGCGTTTCTCGCCGTCGCGGCCACGTGGAAAGAGGTCAACGAGCGCCTCCGGGCGCTGCAGCGTTTCCTGGAGGCCAACCGGCACCAGGAGTTCGCCGTCTCTCGTCGGCTCGTCGAGTTGATCGCGAACCATCCGGCGCCAGAGACGCGCCCGAGCACCAGGGTCATCGCCCGGGCTCGCGAAGACATGGAGGCGATCGTCCGCGACAAGGGGGTGGTTGAGCGGTGGGCCGACTACCGGAGCGCTTTCGACCAAGCCAGCCGCGCCTATCGGGACATCTATGGGCAGGCGCACGACAGGATCCGACAGGAGGTCGACAAGGCGGTGGCGGCCATCCGCGGCGGGGAGGCGTACGCCCGGGCACCCGGCGAGCAGCGCGACCGGGTGGTGGACGCGGTGTTCGGATCGGGCGGGGCCTGCCACTATCCCCAGGTGGACGTCGGCTCGGCCGCACAACTGATCGAAGCGGCCGGGCGCCGCAGCCTGACGTCGCTCGACCAGGCGCGCGTCGCGCTGCCAGGCTACTGCGCCCGGGTTGAGGCGGAGCTGCGGCAGCTCGCCGCGCCGCCGCCCGACCCCGGCGAGAAGGTCTTCGAGTGGCGAACCAGCTACAACCTGACGGGACGCCGTTTCGCGACGGAGCGGGAGGTCGACGAGGCGTTCGCGCAGGAGACCACGAAGCTCCAACGATCGGCCGAGGCGCTGAAGGCCCGGATCCGGGCAGGCTTTACGGTGGTCGTCAAATGATGGGCGACGCCCAAGCGCTGTCCGACCCCCACAAGGAGGCGGTGAGATCCTGGGCGCCGCGGGTACGCGCGGCCCTGGAGCGGGACTTTGCCGCGCAACTCGAGCGACTCGGGGTGAAAGCGAACGGCCAGCATACGCCGCTCGACACGATGCGGCTCCTGGACGAGAAGAAGGCTGTTCGTCGGCGCGTCGAGGCGCTGCTTGCCCGCGAGGTCAAGGCCGAGGGATCGGCCGAGCGCGGGTTCAAGAACGTCCTGCGCGAGCTGACCTACACGCTGCTCAACCGGCTCGTCGGGCTCAAGGCCATGGAGGCGCGCGGGCTGCTCTTCCTGCCGCCGCCCGGCGTCCCCGACGCGCCCCCGGAGCCGGCCGAGGTGATCGGCCTCATCCCTGGCCAGAGTCGTTCCCGCTACCTCAGAGATTTCCGCACCGCCGGCGGCCGCCGCTACAAGTACGCGGACGACGCCGAAACGGCCCTGCTGCGCGACGCCCTGACCGCCGCCTTCCGCCATGTCACCCGCGACATCCAGGTGCTCTTCGATCCGGACCACGAATGCGCCTGCCTCTGGCCGACCCACGCCGCCCTCGTCGAGGTGATCCGCCTGATCAACGACGAACTGCCCGCCGGCGCCTGCCGCGCGCCCGACTTCCTGGGCTGGGTCTACCAGTTTTTCAACCGCGACGAGAAGAGGCGCGTCCGCGACGAGAACCAGGGCACGCCGCGCTCGTCCTGGGAGCTTGCGGTCATCAACCAGTTCTACACCCCGGCGTGGATCGTGAAGGCGCTGGTCGACAACACCCTCGGGCGCCTGTGGTTGCAGATGCACCCGGACTCGTCCCTGCGCGCCAGCGAACCGCCGCCGCTGCCCGGCGAGCGCTCGGATGCGCCGGTCGCGGACTACCTCGTTCCCCGCACGGGCGAGAGGATCCGCTTCCAGCGCGTCGCGGAGACCGGCGAGGTCCAGACCTGCAAACGCGCGCGCGACATCACGCTGATCGATCCGGCCTGCGGCACGATGCACTTCGGACAGTACGCCTTTGGGCTCTTGCACCGCATGTATCTCGACGAGATCGAGCACGCCGGGCAGGAAGGCTGGCCCGCCGAGCCCTCCGTTGCGGAGGCCGGCGCCATCCCCGCCGCCATCATCGAGAATAACCTGTTCGGCATCGACATCGATCCGCGTGCGATTCAGATCGCGTCGCTGTCATTGCTCCTCACCGCCAGGGAGGCCGCGCTGCGTCACGGCTTCCCGCCCCGCGACGTGCGGGTGAAGCGCACCAACTTGGTCGTCGCCAACGCCGTCGACCTCGGTGCGGACCGGCTGCGCACGTTGGTCGAGCGCCTGGGGAACCGCGCCGGGTCGCCGGCGCTGCGCGCGACTCTTCGAGACGCTCTGGGACAACCTGCGGAACGTCGGCGAACTCGGCAGCCTGGTCCAGGTGCGCGAAGGGGTCACGCGCGTCCTGGACGACTGGGTCGACGCGGAGGCGCGCGCCAAGGGCGTCACCAGGATCCTCCAGCCGACGGATGAGGAGCAACTGGAACTCGGCGACCTCCGGACCGAAGCCGACCGCGCCTACGCCGAGCAGCTCGCGCTGGAGCGGCTGGCGCTTGAAGAAGAGGCTGCGAAGCTGCGTCGCGAACTGCTGGCGGCCGTCGAGGCGGCCGCCGCCAGCATCGCCGACGAGCCGGCCGATCGGCTGTTCGCCGAGGACACGGCGCGGGGCCTCAACAGCCCGTGGTGAAAGTCGCGGATCCGGCCTGGTCCCGGCGAGATCGAATCCC
>CAYGCV010000019.1:0-23267 GCA_964348425.1 uncultured Vicinamibacteraceae bacterium
CGGTGACCTGGGTCGGCTCGGGGAGCACGTAGTAGCCGTCGCTGCGCGCGTTGTCCTCGCCCGCCCGGATGTCGAGCGTGTCGAAGCTGTCGCCGACGTGGCGCGAGATGAGCACGAGATCGGGCACGTGCCCGCGCGGGTAGAACTGGAAGCCGACCCGCGTGCGGTCCCTGATCTCCTCGCCGACCGAGCTGTAGTGCATGTTGAAGCGGATCTGCGTGCCCGCCCTGATCAGCCGGCCGGTACCCTCGGGGAAGATGTCCCCGTTCTTGCCCATGGCGTACTCGTTGAGGAACCCGCCGCCCTCCTCGCCGTCCTCCTCCTCCCACAGCATCGTCGTGGCCACGTGGTGCACCACGCGGTAGGCGTCGGGCGACGGCTTCGTCTCGACGGCCCGGATGTAGCGGTCCTCGGTGAGCCGCGAGTCGGCCCAGATGTCGAGCCAGCGGTCGGCGTCCACCGCCCCGATCGTCTGCTCCTCGGGCAGCTCGACGACCCACTCGGGCGTGCCGATGCGCCACTCGTCGAAGGCCGCGAACTCGAGGGGCGGCGGCGCGTCCGCGGGATTGCCCCGCGGCGACCCGGCCGCCACCCAGCGTCCGATGATGTCGATCTCCGCGTCCGACAGCGACGGGTCCTCCTTGAAGGCCCGCACGCCGACGTTGCGCTCGATGAACCACGGCGGCATCTCGCGCTGCGCGGTCCTGTCGCGGATGGCACGGGCCCAGGGCCGCACCTGCTCGTAGGTCAGCAGCGCCATGGGCGCGACCGATCCGGGACGATGACACTGCTGGCACGCGCGCTGCAGGATCGGCAGCACGTCGCGGGTGAACGTCGGCTCCGCCTCCGCCGTCTGCGCGAGCGCGGCGCCGGCCACGGCCAGCAGCGCCGCCGCGGCCGCGGCGATCAGCCCCAGCCGCGCGGCCCGGCGCGCATAGGCGCAACAGTAGATGTCGTTCATCGGTCCAGCCTCCCCTTCAATCAGACGGGGCTGCGCCCCAAGCCCCCGGCGTCCGCTTGCGGGGACCCCATAGCCCCGCGCCGCTCCCGCCGAGGCGCGCTGTGCGCGCCTTGCGGCCGGGCAGGGCAGCCCCTTTATATCACGCGAGGCGTCCGCGCCGTTCTACGGCGCAGGCGCCGCCGCGCTGGCGGCCACCTCGTCGTGGAACGCTTGCAGCGCCGCGGCGCTCAGCGGCCAGTCGAGGTCGGCGGTCCGCACGTGGTCCGCCACGTCGTCGCGGTCGACGCCCGCCTCGATCGCCGCCCGCATGCGGTCCGCCAGCGTCTGCATCCGGTCGCGGAAGGTACGCACCTCGGCGCGGCCCAGGATGGGCCCGTGGCCGGGAATCACCGTGTCGAAGTCGAGCGCGAGCGTCCCGTCCAGCGTCGCGATCCACGCCAACCCGCTGCCGCCGTTGGCGTAGTCCATGAAGGGCGCGAGCGTGCTTCCGTCGGTGCGCTGCCCCCAGATGAAGAGGTCGCCGGTGTGGATCGTCCGCAGGTCGGGGAAGTGGATGACGGCGTCGCCGTCCGTGTGACCCCGGCCGAAATGATGGGCGCGCGTCTCGACACCGCCCAGGAACACCGACGTCTCGCTGCCGAAGACGACGCGCGGCGCCGCGCCTCCCGCCGGTCATCCTGCCTCGCGTCGTGCAGTTGCGATGTCGGGCGGTCCGCCGCGCCGCAACCGAATCACTCGCCGACGATGGCAATGCCCCAGGGGCGCTCGCCGGCCGGCACCGTCGCAACGACCGTCATCGAGGCGGTGTCCACCACGCTGACGTCGTGCGACGGGCCGTTCGCCGTGTAGAGATAGCGGCCGTCCGGGGTCACGCCGATGCCCCAGGGCCGGTCGCCCACCTCCACCGAGGCGACCGGCTCGTTCGTCGCTGCGTCGATCGCGACCACGTTTCGGCCGCGGCCGGTGGTCACGTAGACGCGCGCGCCGTCCGGCGCGACGACCACGCCCATCGGCCGCACCAGCTCGCCGCTGAGCTCGATGGTGTGCAGCACCTCGTGGACCGCCGTGTCGACCACGTGGACCGTGCCGCCGTTCTCGGCGGTCACGTAGGCCCGACTGCCGTCCGGCGTGAACGCCGAGGCCCGCGGCCGCGCGCCGACCTCGAAGCCGGCCACCACCTCGTTGGCGGCCGTGTCGATGACCGACACGCGGTTCTCGTTCTCGGACGTGACGTAGACGACGCTGCCGTCGGGGCTGATGCGCACCCCCTCGGGCTCCTCGCCGACCGGCAGCGCGGCCAGGACCTCGCCGCTCGCGATGTCGACGACCGTCGCCTCGCCCGCGTCCTCGTTCGCGACGTAGAGGCGGGTGCCGTCGGCGCTGACGGCGACCTGCTCGGGATCCGTGCCCGCGCGCACCATCCCGATCATCTCGCCGGACGCGAGGTCGACCATGCCGATGCCGTCCGCGGACCGGTCGGGCGGCGGCAGCGTGCTCTCGTCGGTCCCCGGCGGGGACGGCGGCGACCCGCTCAGCGCGATGAACAGCCGCGAGCCGTCCGGCGCCACCTTGATGCCGCGGGGGCGCTTGCCGAGCGGGATCGTCGCGACCACCTCGTTCGTGCCGCCCGCGATCACGGTCATGTCCCCCGAGTACTCGTTCGTGACGTAGACGTGATACGGCGGCGGCGCGGACGCAGCCTCGTCCGGCGGGTCCGCGGAAGGCATCTCCTCCACGCAGGCCGCGAGCGCGCCCGCCGCCAGCACCGCCAACAGCCGCCTGCCGCCGTCCCACCGCCGCCGGGTTGCCACGCTGTTCATGGCTCCACCTCGCATCTCGGGCTCATCCATTCGCACGCGGCCCGACCGAGCGCACAGAAACGGACCGGCAGTACGGTCTCGCCTACCTGGCCAACGGGTCGGGCCGCAACTGGAAGTGCACCATCTTGCTGCGCGTGCCCTTGCCGCCCTCCGTGTGCCAGATGTAGTTCGAGCCGTAGTTGGCCCACAGGCCGCGGCCCTTCCAGCCGGCGTCCGGATCGTCGATCCGCCCGTCGAGCCCGCGCGAGTAGAACGCCATCGGGTACGGCACCCGCAGAATCGTCCACTCGCCGCTGTCCGGATCGAGGACCAGCAGGGAGTCGGAGGTCGAGCCGTTCGCGATCGGCCTGTTCGCGCCCAGGCCGAGCGTGTTGTACTGGTCCACCCAACTGTAGTAGTGGAAGTCGGCGCTGCCGGGCGTCTCGACCCCCTTCATCTGCGGGCCCGGCACCGGGTAGAGCGTCCAGCCCTCCGGGCAGTGCTGTCCCGTGGCCTCGGGTCCGCCCGTCACGGCGCACTTGCGCCGGTCGAAGCTCGCCATGTGGCTGCTGCCCGACAGCGCCGTCCAGATGACGCCGTTGCGGTCCACGTCGATGCCGCGCGGGGCCGAGCCGGTCAGCGCCGGGTCGATGTCGGGGTTCTCGATGGACGGCGGCTCGTAGACCTCGGCGATGCAGCTCGCGGGCGGATTGTCGCCGCGGTCGAGGCGCACCAGGCGGCCGGGGAACGGCCCCGTCCGCGTGATCCACACCGACTCGTCGATCGAGCTGGCGATGATGCCGTAGCCGAACCCGTTGATCCGCGTGTCGCGGGCCGGATCGTGATCCTCCTGCCCCGGCTCGTTCCACGGCCTGGTGATCACGCCGTCGCCGTTCGTGTCGATGACGGTCGGGCACCAGCCCTGCGAGGCCTGCTCGTCGCCCGTCGCGTCGTAGCCCTTCGTGTCGATCCAGCCGATGACGTTGCCGTCCCCGCTGAACCAGAGGGTGTCGTTCGCGTCCTCGCCGAACTGCAGGTGGTGCGTGCCGTAGCAGGTGTCGATCAGCTCGAACGACCCGGTCTCGGGGTCGTAGTAGGACGCCTGCCGGCCGCTCGCGTCGATCGGCCAGTACTCGGCGAACTTGTTCGACGAGCCCTCCCGGCACCAGTCGGGGTTGGGCCGGTTGCGCACCTTGGACGTCATCCACACGCGCCCCTGCCCGTCCATCATCGGATTGTGCGGATCGGAGGCGTTCTCGTGGCCGTCGGGGCCGCCGCGCCCCCACAGGAGCTGCTCGCCCCAGTAGTACGAAAGCTCCACCTGCATTTGCGGGAAGCGGGACGTCACGCTGTCCTGATCCTCCGGCCGCACCGGGATCTTGAGCTCGACGGCGGTGTTCTCGTTGGGGTCGACGACGGTCAGCGTGCCGTGCCCCGCCGAGACGCCGTACACCGGCCCGCCGCCATTGAGGGTGGGGTTGCGCTTGTCGGTCGTGATCTCGTCGTGGATGAAGGAGCTGTCCGTGCCCCAGTCCCACAGCGTGACGACCAGGTTGCGCTCGACGCCCTTCGGCCGCGGCGGCCGCGCAGGCAGCTCGCCGGCGGCGATCCGGTCCGTCCAGTCGGCGAACATGGCGATGCCGCGCGCCCGACCGAAGCGGTCCATCGCGGCGCTCATCTGGTTGCCGCGCTGCCCCGTCTGCACGCGGTGATCCCAGGCTTCCGCGGCGGAGTCGAAGTCGTCGCGGCGCTGCACCACGCGCGTGGCGGTGTTGCCGAGCTGATGGCAGAGCTGGCAGCCCTGCTTCATGTTGTCCACCCACGCCGCCTGGCTCTTCATCGCCGGCGAGATGCCGTTGCCCTCGGGCCCGGTGCCCGGAAACTCGCTCGGCGCCGGCGGCTCGATCAGCGAGTACCAGTAGTTCCCGGGGTAGTACTCCGCGGCGGCCGCCTCGTCGGGCGCCACGACGGCTTCCAGCGCGACATCGTCGAGCGGCGGCGCGAGCTGCACCTTCGCGGAATCGACGAGGCCGTAGCCGCGCACCCAGACGTCGTAGGTGGCGTCGGGCAACTGCGGCAGCGCGAAGCGGCCGTCGTCGTCCGTCACGACGATCTTGACGAGCTTCGTGCCGAGATCGTCCGTCTCCGCGATGACCCAGACCCCGGCCTCGGGACCCGCGGCGCTCTCGACCACGCCTGCGATATGGCCCTCGGCATCCCCCACCGCGCTCTCCGCCGCCGGCATCGCCGCGCCCGCGGCCAGCGCGGCGCCGAGCGCCGCAACCGCCAGCCAAAGCCGTGAATGCCTCCGCCGTAGCGCGTGTGTGCGTCCGCTCATGTTGCCTCCTCCCGGTTCGTCGTGTCCCTATTGTATGTTCCCTGCCGCCGATCCGCACGGGGTTGCGAGGGCGGCCGAACCGGGGCGTGGCAACCGGCCTCCCGCTGCGGTAGCATGGACCGCCCGCGCCCGGTCCGGGCCGCCAGCGGCCCGGCCGCGAGCGCCGGCCCGGCCGCAGGGGCGAGGCAGGAAAGGACGGCAGACGATGGCCACTTCAAGACGACGGTTTCTGGCGGCGGTCGGTGCGGCGGCGGGCAGCGCCGGGGTCGCGGGCGGCACGCGGGCCCTGGCGTCGGGCAGCTCGCAGGGAGTCGGCGCCGGCAGCGTGCAGGCCGCCGATGCCTTCTCGCCGGCGGAGCTCCTCGAGCGGCACGCGCGGGCGACGGTCGCGGCCGGCACGGCGCCGCCCGCCGCGCAGGCGGACCCGCGCATGCCGTCCCAGGCCGAGGTCGAGTCGTGGTACACGGACCGCCGCAACTGGGGGCGCTGGGGCGACGACGACCAGAAGGGCGCCGTCAACCTGATCACCCCGGAGAAGAGCGCCGCCGCGGCCGCGCTCGTCGCGAACGGCCGCAAGGTGTCGCTGAGCCGTCCCTCCGAGCCGGAGCAGCACTTCCTCCGCATCAGCCCGCGCCCGGGCGGCGCCGGCGCCGTCTCCGACTACTACGGCTTCATCTACCACGGGCAGACCATGACCCACGTCGACGCGCTGTGCCACATGTGGGACCGCGACGGGATGTGGCAGGGCCGCGATCCCGAGGCCGAGGTGACCACGCAGGGCGCCGCGTTCGGCGCCGTCGGCGCCTGGGGCGACGGCATCATCACCCGCGGCGTGCTGCTCGATGTGCCGCGCCACCGCGGCGAGCCGCACGTAACGCCGGAGCGGCCGGTGCAGGGCTGGGAACTGGAGGAGATCGCCCAGGCCCAGGGCGTGGAGGTCGAGCCGGGCGACGCGCTCCTCGTCCACAGCGGCCGCGAGGCGTACGTGCGCGCCGGCAACCAGTACGCCGGCGGGGACCGTCCCGGCCTGGGCGTCACCTGCGCCAGGTTCATCCGCGATCACGACGTGTCGCTCCTCGGCTGGGACATGATGGACTCGCGGCCGGATCCCTACGGCCTGGCCTTTCCCGTCCACGGCGTGCTGTTCAACTACGGGGTGGCGCTCATCGACAACGCCCTGCTCGAGCCGCTGGCCGACGCGTGCGCGGAGGAGGGGCGCTACGCGTTCCTGCTCATGGTGCTCCCGCTCAAGGCCACGCGCGGCACGGGAAGCCCGGTGAACCCGATCGCGATGTTCTAGCTGCGGGGCGGAGCCGATCGAGTCGGCGGGGCGACCACCCTCGTCTTAGTGACCTCTTGGCCCGGGGCGGACCGTCAGTTCCGGGCTCCGGAGGGATCGGGCTGGTCGTGAAAGGTAGACTGGCGCGGAGTATCTGAATAGCTTTCTACCCGCTCGAAAATTAACTGGCATATAGGTGTTTGCCCCGGTACCAATTTCAAATGGAAAGGACCGTGATTCACCATCTCCAAGGTAAGTGTGCCCCGGAAGCCGTAGTGTATCGTCGGCGCCGTCAAATGAACCATCAAGCCAATCCGTGCCAACTGGCTGCGGCCCTCCACCCGCGCAGCCAGTCTCGATTCGGGAGTGAGGTGAATATGTTGATGTGTTTGTCCTAACATCACCTCGGGCACGTCGCTGTAAGGCGGAAGGATTATCGATCCGTCCGATTCCGTCCTCACGGGTTCCAAGTAGTGCGCGGCGGTGGTCAGGAAGTCCTGGGCTGCCAAGTCGAGGGTGATCTGCACTCCAGGCGCGCGAATAGCCTCCACTCGCCAGCGCCGGAATGTAGATGCGGCGCCCACGAGTATGTCCACTGCGGAGGACGCATAGTTCTCTGGCTCAGGAGGAGGCTCTATGCCTATTAGGCCGTCATCCAGAGCGTGTCGAATGTCATCGGCAGCGAGAATCATACAACCCGTCCTCTCAAACAGCGGCTACGGCTCTGTTCTCAACCCAAGTTCGAGAACTGCCGATTGCCGCCTCACCCGGCAATTGCACAAGCGTCCTGTCGCCATGCCTCTCTACGATGTAGCCAAGCACTTTACCGTCTACGGGCACCCCGATACGAGGCGTGCCAGCGATCTCAACAACATCCTCGCGGTTGACGCAGTAGGCAGACGAGACGCCAATAAGGATGTAATACTCGTGGTCGAAAAACCCAGGAAGAATCCTGCAAGTGATATGGGCTCGGCTCATGGCTAAGATACCGCCTAGCTTAAGATACACCTACACTGTAGCTGGTATGTGCGGTGGTTATTGTCAGCCGCCGCCACACACGATGTAGTATACCACGCGTGCAGCACTTCCTCGGGGCCCTGTGGAAGCCGTCGTCCGGGAGGTGGAACGCCCGCCGGTGACCACTCCATGGCTGGAAACGGCAACTGAAAAAGGGACCCCTGTGGCCACGTGAACGCGCGGGCACCGTTGCTCCGCGGGCAGGAGGGAACACCGTGAGGATCGCGCTGGCAGCGGACCACGCGGGATACGCGTACAAGGAGCGGATCAAGACCTGGCTGATGGAACAGTGTTACCCGGTGGAGGATTTCGGCGCCCACTCCCAGGAGCCTTCGGACTACCCGGACTGCGTGCGCCCGGCCGTGCTGGCCGTGGCATCGGGCGCGTGTGAGCGCGGGATCGTGCTCGGCGGATCCGGCAACGGGGAGGCAATGGTGGCCAACCGGATTCCCGGGATCCGTTGCGCGCTTTGCTGGAACACCGTGTCCGCCGAGATGGCCCGACGGCACAACGATGCCAACCTGCTCGCCCTGGGGCAGCGAATGCTGGACGAAGAGACGGCGCTCGCGATCGTCCGCGTCTGGCTCGAGACGCCTTTCGACGGCGGCCGCCACGAGCGGCGCGTCCGCAAGATCGACCCATGAGCTCTCCCATGCGTGGATCAGGACCGTTCTCCGGAGTCTCACGCACCTGGACCGCCCTGGGTTCCATCCCCTTCGAGCAACGTCTGCTCCAGATCCGGGACACGGCGATAGTCGCGGTCGAACGTCAACAGATGGCCGCGGCACTCGATTGCCGCGGCGGCGATCCAGACGTCATTGATGGGGATTGGCGTGCCGGCCCGGCGCAAGGCGGCGAAGATGCGGCCGTAGTGGCGACTGGTGGCGGCGGTCACGTCGAGCACGCTTGCGAACGGCTCGTCGAGGAACTCGGCGAGGGCCCGCCGATTCTCCCGCGCGCGGCGGCCAAGCTCGAATCCCGCCTCCAGCTCACCGAGCACGGTTGCCGGCAGGATGACCACCGCCGCCTCCGCCACCCAGTCGAGCACCTGCGGATGTCCGGCGCGCAGATGGGAGTAGGCGCTGGTGTCGAGCACCAGCCGGTCGATCGGGATCACCGCCAATCCCGCTCGTCGACGACGCGCTGAGCGCGCAAGGCCGCGCTGAACTCCGCGAGATCTTCGGTCGTCCAGGTGGCGTACCTGCGGAGCCGGTCGCGGCGTGCTTCGAGGCCGACCGCGTCCCTGAGGAGGCGCAGGACGGTGGTATTCAGGCTCTCGCCGCGCTCCGCGCTGACGGCGCGCAACCGCCGCGACAAGTCGGGATCGACGTTGCGCACCGTGAGCTGCGTAGCAGGCATGACATCACGACTCTACTTTCACGCCTGCATGACGTCAACCACCAGGGTGACGACCGGCTCGCACGCCGACCGTCGCACGGCTATCGAGACGGCGGCGGGACGAACCCGCCGCCCGCCCCCGCTACTGCGCCCCGGTGAGGACGAACTTCTGCATGCGCCGGCCGTCGAGCGTCTCGCCGATGTACAGGTTGCCCTGCGAGTCGATCGCGACCGAGTGCGGGCTCTCGAAGTAGCCGGCGTTGCGGCCCCGCCGCCCGAGCCGGTCGACCGTCTCGAGCCCCTCGCGGGCCACGGCCCACAGGTAGTGGTTGCCGCCGTCGGCGTTGTAGAGGAACGACTGGTTGTCGTCGTGCGAGAAGTCGATGTCCCAGACCGACGCGCCGGCGGTCTCCCGGCCGATGAAGCCCTCCGACAGGAACGTCCCGTCCTTCTCGAAGATCTGCAGGCGGTGGTTCATCCGGTCGCAGACGTAGACCAGGCCCTCGTTCGAGAGGACCACGCAGTGGACCGTGTCGCCGAAGATCGGCGGCGGGTCGGCGTTCTGGTCGTAGCGCGCCAGCGGGCCGTCGTCCGGCGGCCGGCCGTAGGCGCCCCAGTGCCGCTTGTACTCGCCCGTGTCGGCGTCGAACACGATGACGCGCCGGTTCGTGTAGCCGTCCGCGACGTACACCTCGTTCGCGTCGGGGTCCACGCCGATGTCGGCCGGCGAGTGCATCCGCTCGATGTCGTGGCTGTCGCCCGTCTCGCCCGGCGTGCCGATGTGCAGCAGGAACGTGCCGTCGCGGGTGAACTTCAGCACCAGCCCGTCGTCGTCGCCGTTGCCGCCGATCCAGACGTTGTCCTTGTAGTCGATGAAGATGCCGTGCTCGCTCTGCGGCCACTCGTAGCCCTCGCCCGGCCCGCCCCAGGCCTGCACGACGTTGCCCGCCGGATCGAACTCGATGACCGGGGGCGCCGGCACGCAGCAGTCGGAGGTCGGCGGATCGTCGGCCGCGCCGCGTTCCCGCGCGCTCAGCGACCCCGGCCGGTGGAGCACCCAGATGTGGTCGCGCGAGTCGACCGCCACGCCGATCACGTGGCCCATCAGCCAGTTGTCGGGCAGCTCCTGCGGCCAGAACGGATCGACCTGGTAGCCTCCCCCGGCCTGCGCCGCCGGGGCCGCGGAGGCGCGCGCGGCCTCCTCGACGGCCTGCTGCGCGTAGATCAACGCTACGAACGCCACGACGAGCCCGCCGAGCACGTAGACGGTGGTGCCGCGTTTCATGGTCGCGCCTCCTTGCAGGCCCGCATTATATCGCCGGACGCCGCTCCGGGCGCGGGCGCCGCCGCGCCGGCTCCGCCCGGCCTCTTGCGCCGACGCCGCGTTTTCCGGGATACTGGCGGCAATCCCCCGCCTGCCAATGACGCTCACGATGCGGCTGTCGGCCGCCGCGCTGGTCCTGCTCCTGGTGGCCGGGACCGCCCCTCCGGCGGCGGCCCGCGACGACCTGCGGCTGATCGAGGCGCTGCAGCAGCGCGACACCGAGACGGCGCGGAAGCTGTTGGGTGACGGCGCCGACGTCAACGTGCGCCGGGCCGACGGCGCCACCGCCCTGGCCTGGGCGGCGCACTGGGACGACGTGGAGACCGCCGGCCTGCTGCTGGCAGCCGGCGCCGACCCGAACGCGGCCAACGCGCTGGGCGTGACGCCGCTCATGCTGGCCGCGACCAACCGCGGCGGTCCGCTGGCCGCGCTGCTCCTGGACGCGGGCGCGGATCCGCGGGCGGCCCGCGCCAACGGCGAGACGGCACTCATGCACGCCGCGCGGGCCGGCGCGGTCGACGTCGCCCGCGCCCTCGTGGCGTACGGCGCCGACGTGAACGCCGCCACCTCGCGCGGGTTCAGCCCGCTGATGTTCGCGGCCGTCGAGGGACACGCCGCTGTCGCGGGGGTGCTCGTCGAAACCGGCGCCGACCTCGCGGCGCGCACCGAGTCGATCGTGCCGCGGCGGATGGGCTACCGCAGCAGCGCGGCAAACGACGGCAATCCCCGCCGGCTGCGCGACAACCAGGCGCTGCTGATGTCGCAACTGCAGCAGGACGGCGACCTCGAGCCGCGCCGGCCGCAGGGCGGGTTCACGCCGCTGCTGTACGCCGCCATGGCGGGCGCTGCGGACACCGTGCGACTGCTCGTGTCGGCCGGCGCCGACGTGAACGAGACGGCCGCCGACGGCACCACCCCGCTCATCGTAACTCTGCAGCGCGGCATCGAGGAAGGCATGTGGCGGCTGCCCGGGGGTCGCAATCAGGACGTCGCGGCCTTCCTGCTGGCGCGCGGCGCCGACCCGAACCTGGCCGAGGCCGGCTACACCGCCCTGCACGTCGCGAGCGCCACCGGGCAGCGGGAAGCCGTGGAGGCGCTGCTCGCGCACGGCGCGGACCCAAACGACACGCGGCTCCGGATGCCGCAGCGTTTCATCAACGCCCTGATCCCGGGCGACCCGTACCTGACCACCGGCTGGGTCAGCCAGATCGGCGCCACACCGTTCATGCTGGCCGCCAAGTCGGTCGACGTCCCGATGATGCGGCTGCTCCTCGAGCACGGGGCCGATCCGCTGCTGACGGCGCAGGGCGGCGCCAACGCGCTGATGCTCGCCGCGGGTCTCGCCAAGCGTCACGCCACCGACGTGGGCTACTTCATCTGGACGGAGGACCGGGCCATCGAGGCAATCGAGCTGGCCATCGAGGCGGGTCTGGACGTCGACACGGCGACCGACCGGGGCGAGACGGCGCTGCACGGCGCCACGCGCCACGGGGCGCACCGCGTCATCCGCTTCCTCGTCGGGCAGGGCGCCGATCTCGACGCCCGGACGTGGGCCGACCAGACGCCCCTGCGCCTCGCCGAAGGCTACCTCTACAGCGGCACGTACGTCAGCTACCCGGAAACCGCCGCGCTGCTCCGCGAGCTCGGCGCGGACCCGCGCGCCGGCACGCAGTTGAACTTCGGGCTGACGTCGTACGGCGACAGGGACGCGGCGACCGGCGGGGGACCGTCCCGATGAGGTTGAGAACGAGAGCCGCTGCCGTCGCCGGCATCGTGCTGGGCGTCGTCCTGGCCGGCCCGCCGCCGGCCCGCGCGGCGCAGGCGCCCGCGGATCCGGCAGTGACGGGGCACCGGCAGGCGCTCGCGCGCTACTGCATCACCTGCCACAACGAGCGGATCCGGACGGCCGGGCTGTTGCTCGATCGCGTGGACATCGCGCGGGTGGACCGGGACCCCGCGGTGTGGGAGAAGGTGGTGCGCAAGCTGCGGACGGGGCTGATGCCGCCCGACGGCCGCCCGCGCCCGGACGCAGCGACCTATGCGGCGCTGGTCGCGCATCTCGAGACGGCGCTCGACCGCGCGGCGCAGGCCGCCTCGAACCCGGGCTGGCCGGCGCAGATCCATCGCCTCAACCGCGCCGAGTACACCAACGCCGTGCGCGACCTGCTCGGCCTGGAGGTCGACGGGCGGGCGCTGCTGCCGGCCGACGACTCCGGCTACGGCTTCGACAACATCGGCGACGTGCTGACCGTCTCGCCCGGCCTGATGGCCCGCTACCTGTCGGCGGCGGCCAGGATCAGCCGCCGCGCCGTCGGCGACCCGACGCTCCGCCCCGGCACCACGCTCTACAAGACGTCCCCCCTGCTGCTGCAGGAGGGGCGCATGAGCGAGGACCTGCCGTTCGGCTCGCGGGGCGGGCTCGCCGTGCGCCACCACTTTCCGCTCGACGGCGACTACCTGTTCCGGATCAGCCTGGAGCGTCCGCTCAACCAGCCGGTAGCCGGGAGCGGACACCAGTTGGAGTTCCGCCTGGACCACGGTCTGGTCAAGCTCTTCGACTTCGACCGGCCCGGGAACCGGCGCGCCGGCTCGGGCGCCGGGGTCGGCGGCCTGCTCGATGTGCGCATCCCGGTCAGGGCGGGCACCCGTCTGGTCAGCGCGTCGTTCATCGGCGCGCTCGACCGCAGCATCCCGTACGACGCGCGTCCGCCGAATCCGCCGGTGGCGAGCTTCCAGTACTCGCGCGTGCCGATCAACCCCATCGTCTTCAGCATCCAGGTGGTCGGTCCGTACAACGGGCGGACGCCGGATGTCGGCGGCGAGGCGCGCGCCCGGCGCGCGATCTTCTCGTGCACGCCGGCGCGGCAGGCGGACGAGGCGCCCTGCGCCCGCGAGATCCTCTCGAGGCTGACCCGCCGCGCGTTCCGGCGCCCGGTCACCGCAGCGGACGTCGACCCGTTGCTGGCGTCGTACGCGGCGGGCTACGAGGCAGGGGGCTTCGAGAGCGGCATCCAGTGGGCGCTGGAGGCACTGCTGGTGTCGCCGGAGTTCCTCTTCCGCGTGGAGCGCCACCCGCCGGACGTCGAGCCCGGGACGCCGTACCGGCTCGCCGACGTCGACCTGGCCTCGCGCCTGTCGTTCTTCCTCTGGAGCAGCATCCCGGACGACGAGCTGCTGGCGCCGGCCGAGGCGGGCCGGCTGAGCGATCCGGCCGTGCTCGAGCGACAGGTGCGGCGCATGCTCGACGACCCGCGCTCGAGCGCGCTGACCGCCAACTTCGCCGGGCAGTGGCTGTTCCTGCGCAACCTGCGCACGGTGGCGCCCAACGCGGTGCTGTTCCCGACGTTCGACGACAACCTGCGGGAGGCGTTCCGCCGCGAGACGGAGCTGTTCTTCGACAGCCAGGTGCGCGCGGACCGCAGCGTCCTCGAGCTGCTGGCGGCCGACTACACGTTCCTCAACGACCGGCTTGCCCGGCACTACGGCATCCCGGGCGTGTACGGCAGCCACTACCGGCGCGTCCGCTACCCGGACGAGCGGCGGGCCGGCCTGCTGGGCCACGGCAGCATCCTGACCGTGACGTCGCACCCCAACCGCACCTCGCCGGTCGTGCGCGGCAAGTGGCTGCTCGAGAACCTGCTGGGCTCGCCGCCGCCCCCGCCGCCGCCCGACATCCCGGCGCTCGTGGAGAACGACGAGGGCAGCGCGCCGGCCACGGTCCGGGCGCGCATGGAGCAGCACCGCAGCAACCCCGCGTGCGCCGCGTGCCATGCGAAGATGGACCCGCTGGGATTTGCCCTGGAGAATTTCGACGCCGTCGGCCAGTGGCGGTCGACCGACGCCGAGGCCGGGGCGCCCATCGACGCCTCCGGCGCGCTGCCCGACGGCACGCCGTTCACGACGCCGGCCGAGTTCCGCCTGGGCCTGCTTGCCGAGCCGTGGGCCTCGGAGTTCGTCGGGACCGTCATCGAGAAGCTCCTGACGTATGCTGTCGGACGGGGGCTGGACTACTACGACGCCCCGACCGTCCGCGCCGTCAGGCGCGAAGCCGGGACGGCCGGCTACCGCTGGTCGTCAATCGTGCTGGGGATCGTCAGGAGCGCGCCGTTCCGGATGCGGCGCATGCCCGATCCGGCCGCCGCCCGCGCACAGTAGAGAGGTCACGCACCATGTTCATCAGCCAGAAGCACATCCCGCGCCGCACCGTTCTCCGCGGCCTCGGCGCCTCGCTGGCGCTCCCGCTGCTCGACGGCATGGTGCCGGCGCAGGCGGCGCTCCGCAAGACGGCCGCCGACCCCGTGCGCCGTCTGGGCGCATTCTACGTGCCGAACGGGATGGAGATGCGGGCCTGGACCCCGGCGGGCGCAGGCCGCGAGTTCGAGCTCTCGCCGATTCTCAGGCCGCTCGCCCCGTTCCGCAACCGGCTCAACGTGCTGACCGGCCTCGCCGACAAGGTGGCCGTGCCGCGGCCGGGCGAGGGCATCGGCGACCACGCGCGCGCGTCCGCGACGTTCCTGACCGGCGTCCACGTCAGGAAGACCGAGGGGCTCGACATTCGCGCCGGCATCTCCATGGACCAGATTGCGGCCCGCACGCTGGGCGCCGAGACGCAGCTCGCCTCGCTGGAGCTGGGCGTCGACTCGGTGGAGACGCTCGGCGCCTGCGACGCCGGCTACAGTTGCGCCTACACCAACACCATCGCGTGGCGCACGGCGACGACGCCGCTGCCGATGGAGAACGACCCGCGCGCCGTCTTCGAGCGGCTGTTCGGCTCGACCGACAGCACCGACGCCGCCGCCCGGCTGGCCCGCATCCGCCAGGACCGCAGCGTGCTCGACTACGTCAGCGACCGCGTGGCCGGGCTCGAGCGGACGCTCGGTCCCGGCGACCGCACCAAGCTCCAGCAGTACTTCGACGCCGTGCGCGACGTCGAGCGCCGCATCCACATGGCCGAGGCGCAGAGCGACCGGGAGATTCCGCGCTTCGACCAGCCGGTGGGCATTCCGGACACGTTCGAGGCGCACTCGCGCCTGATGTTCGACCTGCTGGCCCTCGCGTATCAGACCGACCTGACCCGCGTCGGCACGTTCATGCTGAGCCGAGAGGTGAGCGGCCGCGCCTATCCCGAGATCGGCGTGCCCGACGCGCACCACGCGTGCTCGCACCACCAGAACGACCCCGCCAAGCTGGAGAAGCTGGCGAAGATCAACACCTTCCACATGCAGCAGTTCGCCTACTTCCTCGGCAAGCTGCAGTCGACCCCCGACGGCGACGGCACGCTGCTGGATCACTCGGTGCTGATCTACGGCTCCGGCATCAGCGACGGCAACATCCACTTCCACATGGATCTGCCGGTCGTGGTGGCCGGCGGCGCGGGCGGACGCCTGAAGGGCGGACGGCACCTGCGCTACGCCAACGACACGCCGCTGACCAACCTGTACGTGTCGGTGCTCGGCAAGCTCGGCGTGCCCGTCGAGCAGTTCGGCGACAGCACCGGCAAGCTGCCGTATCTGTCGGAGATCTAGAACTTCAATCAGATGGGGCTGCGCCCCAAGCCCCCGGCGTCAGCCGGTTCGCGGACGTCAGTTGGCGTTGCAACCATAATGCTTGTTAAGCATAATATGTTGCGTGCGCCTCCCGTTCCTCGACCGCGCTCGTGAGCTCACCCGCCTGCGCCGCGCCCTGTCACGGCCGGACGGCTCACTGATCGTCGTCTATGGACGGCGGCGGTGCGGGAAGTCACGGCTGCTGCAGGAAGCGTTGCGCGGGCACCGGCATGCGTACTACCTGGCCGACCTCAGCGACGCCAGCATTCAGCGCCGAGCCCTCTCGATCGAGGCAGAGCAGGTCGTGCCTGCGTTCGCCGCCGCCTCGTACGGCGACTGGGCGGCGATCCTGGACACATGGCGCGCGCGCGCGCCCGAGAATGCCTGGCTGGTGCTCGATGAGCTGCCCTACCTGGTGCAAGTCTCCCCCGCGCTCCCGAGCATCATCCAGGGCATCATCGACAGATCCGGCGAACGGCCTCTACGTCTGGTGGCGTGCGGGTCGTCCCAGCGCATGATGCAGGGTCTGGTCCTGGACGAGACCGCGCCGCTGTACGGCCGCGCCGCGGAGATTGTCCAGGTGGCGCCGATGCCGCCCGAAGCGCTGCCCGGCGCGTTGCAGCTTGACGCGGAAGACAGTGTGGTCGCGTATGCGGTCTGGGGCGGACTGCCGCGCAACTGGGAGCTCGCCGCGGACTATCGCTCCACGGCGGAGGCGATGGCCGCGCTCGTCCTCGATCGCAACGGCGTGCTGCATGGTGAGCCGTCGCGCCTCCTGCTGGACGACATGCGCAGTGCCGTCCAGGCTCATTCGCTGCTCGGGCTGATCGGCGCCGGGTGTCATCGCCTCAGCGAGCTCGCGGGTCGCGTCGGCCAGTCGGCAACGAACCTGAGCCGTCCCCTGAGCCGGTTGATCGATCTGGGTTACGTGCGACGGGAGGTTCCCTTTGGCGAGAGCATTCGCTCGACGCGGCGCAGTCTGTATCGGCTGAACGACCCCTTCCTGCTGTTCTGGTATCGGTTCGTCGTGCCGAACCGGTCCCGTCTGGAGCTCGATCTGATCGATACCGTACTTGCCGAGGTGCTTGCCCGGCTCCCCGGTCACGTGGGAGAGGTGTGGGAGTGGTTGGCGCGACGTTCGACGCCGCACATCGCCATCGACGGCCTCCGCTGGAACCCTGCATCGCGCTGGTGGGGCAGGGGCACCGACGGCGGCCCGCTCGAAATCGACGTCGTAGCGGAATCCGCCGACCGACGCCACCTGCTGTTCGGCGAAGCGAAATGGTCGGACCGGACCGACGCGACAGCCGTGCTCGCCGGGCTCGCTCGCAGGGCGCAACGCGCTCCGTTCCTGCAGGGCCGCCAAACACACTACGCGCTCTGGCTCAAGCGCGCCCCCGGAAACGGGCTGAACGGAGCGGCCGTCGTCACGCCGAACACGGTGATGTCGGCGTCCGCCGGCTAGGGGCTTGCCTGCTCCTCGGCGCGCGCGCCGGCGAGGATGTTGGTCATCGCGTAGTTGCCCTCGTGGCAGGCGTACTCGAACAGCGGACCGTCGATGGCCGTCATGGGCAGCGAGACGGTCCACGGCGCCTCCCACACCGTCGGATCGACCACGGTGAACTCGTAGTCGATCGTGTCGGCGCTCACGCGGGTGAAGCGCTCGACCAGCCGCAGGTTCTCGTCGCCGCCAAAGACGGTGCCGCCGCCCTGCGTGTGGCCGAGCTCCTGCCTCCCGTTCACCTTGTTGTTGAAGTTCGTCGACTCGACGACCAGCGTCTCACCCTCCCAGTGCGCCCGCGAGTCGCCCATCCACTGCCGCACCGCCGTGGGCGGGTGGGCGCGCCCGTCGAGCGGGATGATGCGCGCGTCGTGAACCATCTCGACGAAGATGACGACGTGGTCCGGGGTCTGCAGAATCTGGTAGTTGTGATTGTAGAAGCCGGGCATCATGGCGCCGGGCATGCCCCGGGAGATGCACCGGTCCAGGGCGTTAAAATCCTCCACCGAGTCGAAGCGGCTGCTGGAGAACGTGGAGACATGGCCCCTGCTCTGCAGCGCCTCTTCCTCCGGCGTCATGGGCGGCAGGCGCCCGTCCGGCGGATCGATGATCAGCGACGTTCGGTTGCCGAGCGTCCCCCGTTCCATCCAGTAGTTGTTGTAGGCCCCGACCGATACCGGCGTCCCATCGCCTGCGGGGTAGCGGTTGTCGAGGTCGACACTGAGGGCGACCTGCCGGTCCCGCACGGCGTGCTCCTCGGCCGTCAGGAACTCCCTGTCCGCCAGGTCGGCGGGACGCTGCAGGGGACGCTGCAGCGGCGTCGTGGTCGTGTTCGTCCACGTCCCCTGCAGGTCGGGGTCGCCCCACGGCGTGCGGTACGAGGCTTCGCCTGCCGCGACGGTCTGGCCTGACGCTGCGACGGGCACGAACAATACGAGCGCGAGGACGGCGGGCAACGCGAGGGAACAGCTATTGGTCATGGTCCTGCCTCCTGACTTCCATTATCGGCGCGGAACGCGTGCCGCGCCGGTCGATCCGCGGGCAATCCGGCACGGTCTCCAATTCCTGGTCCAGTGTTCGTCGGTCTGCACGTGCTCCGGACGAACGCTCTTGCATACATTGTCTGCGAACTCCGCCGCCGGGAACCCACGCGCCAACCGCAGCACGACACCTTCGCGCTCGCCGCCAAGCGCCGAAGGCTCACGGTGTGCGGACTCCACAAACGCGCGTATCTCCCCAACCGACCGGAAGCAACCCCTGAACAGAACCGGAACGACCGGAATGTCGCGCCGCGTTGCATAAGCCTCGACCTCGGCGAAAGCGGCGAACGCTCCTCCCTCATCCCGAAGCGCAAACGCGTAGAAGGTTTTCCGCTCTGTCACCGGACCGTAGGCGATACTGTGCACGCCGTAGATGTCCTCGCCGTACAGATAAACGTCGGACTCCTTCACCTTCCAGGCGTGGTGCTTCTTGACCATCGCCATCCACTTGGCGTCGGAGGGAACCGACACGCTGCGCCCGTAGACCCGGCCACCGTGCAGAAGCGTATTCCCGCCATCCAACTTCTCGGTTACGACGACCGCATTGCCGACGAATCGCCCCGGATTGCGGTGAATCTCATCGTCACGACCGACCGCCGGTGACCACGGCCAGTACGGGGTGCTCGGATACTTCACGCTCAGTGCCACGCTGCGATCGCCCTCCACGCTCATCCGCGTCGGCGACCTCCCGCCCGGCGGTACTGCGGGCAAAGCTCCCTGACTTCGACCCCCAGTTGATTCATCAACGCCTGGTGCTCTCGCCAATCGCTGTCGGTAGCGTTCAGGACGCACGCCCTTGCGACGAGCGCGACCGCGAGGAACTTTCGGTCGGCACGGTCAAAGGTATTCTCCGGGAGCTCCTCGAAGCCGCGCCGGTCGTCGTCGCACGGCGTCACCACAACCCGTTGCACGTGTTCATTCTGGTACTGATGGTCGAATATATGCTTGAAGAAAGCGTCGCCCACGCCCGGCATTCCCGAGAAACTCAATCGATTCGCGTACTCCCTGAGAATGAGGCCCCCGTCGTCAATAGCGACGACATCCTCGGCGGTCAAGACCCTCAGCCTCTCCATGCAGGTCAACCGACAATTCTCATCGGCATCCGTCTCGTCCGGCCGGCCGTTCGCGACACTGCAACGTTCGTGTCAACGACGAACGCCATCACCCGGATTCCTCCATTCGTCTTCTCAGGGAAGCCTCGGCGATCGCCGCGATCTCACCCATCTCGTCACCGAAGAACTTGTCCGGCCATCGCCGCGCAACTGGACACAGGAAGCGCGGACTTCCGGGATCCGATCATGCAAGTCCGGCAGAGACGGATGGGAGCAATGCGGGGCCTGCGAGGGCGCCCGCAAGCTGATGCACCTCTCAGATGTCCGTGAGGGGGGGAGTCCGCGGGCGCGGGCTCCCCCCTTACGCTGACCGCTACCCGATCATCACCGTGCGGGGATGCTGGGCGTTGTGCTCCAGGAAGGTCATCTTGACCTCCAGCTCCTCGGCGGTCGGCTGGACCTCGCCGTTCACGTCGGTCACGCGCGAGACGACGGTGTGCTCGCCCGGCGTGGCCCCGTGCCAGTCCCAGGTGAACCACTTCCAGCCGTACTTGGCGCGGGTGGCCGAGCTGAGCGTCGCGGGCTGCCACTCGCCGTCGTCCACCTTGACCTCCACCGAGCGGATGGGCGTGCCGTCGTTGAGCACCACGCCGAACACCTGGTGGCGGGTGCCGTCGGTGGTGACGCGCGCGATGTACGACTTGAGGCGCATGCGGGTGATGGCGGTCTCCTTCCACTTCATCTCGCCGTTGACCATCTCGCCCTTCAGGGTGCGGTACCAGCGGGCCTGGTACTTGCCGAGGTAGGCGTCCTCCTGCACGTGGATCTCCGCCAGGTACTTCACGTTGGGCGCGCCGTACCAGCCGGGCACGAGCAGCCGCAGGGGGAAGCCCTGGAACGGCGTGAGCGGCTGGCCGTTGAGCGCGTACGCCAGCAGCGGCTCGGTCGAGAGCGCCTTGTCGCGCGGCAGGCTGCGGCCGTACTGCTGATCGACGGTGTAGGTCCGGCCGCGGAACTCCACGTCCTCCTCGCCGTGGTCCGCGCCCAGGAAGACGACCTCGCGTGCGGCGTCCTGCACGCCGGCGCGCTCGAGCACGGTGCGCAGCGACACGCCGGTCCACAGTCCGTTGCTCGACAGGCCGTTGAGCGGCCCGCGGTTGCCCGAGCACTCGAAGCCGAAGACGAGGTTGCGGCTGGGCATCGACCGCAGCTCGTTGATGGACAGCGACAGCGGCCGGTCGACGAGGCCCGACACCTCGAGGTGGTACGAGGCGATGTCGATCTCCGGGTGCCCGTAGTGCTGCGTGGTGAAGAACTCGTCCCGGTGCGTGTAGACGCTGTTGATGGTCCGGACGTCGAGCATGCGCCGGTCGGGCGTCCGGCGCCAGTTGATCACGTCCGGCAGATCGGTGAACGGCACCACGGTCTCGCCCTGGGCGAGCGCCGGCAACGCCAGCTCCGGGACCCCGAACATGCCCATTCCGGCCAGGGCGAGGCTGCCCTTCAGTACGTCGCGGCGGCTGTGCTTCTGTGTCGTGGACATCAAGTATCTCCTGTATCTCCCGATCGAGAGGTCGGTCGGCTTGCGGCTCCCTGTTCTTACCACAATCGGTGCGGCGGCGTCACCCGCCTGCCAGCCCGCGGCGGGAGCAGGGGCGTCCGTTGCCGGACCGGGCGATTCGTGATAGCTTCCGGGCCGCGGCGCCAGGCCGCCTCACACGAGGAGAACCCAGACGATGACGAGGTTTGCCGCACCGCTTGCCCTCGCCCTGCTCGCGCTCGCGGGGCCTGCCGCCCACGGCCAGTCGGACCTCCGCGAAGCCAACGCTCCCGGCGCGACGCGGGCGCAGTTCGAGCAGTGGATGACCGAGCTGTCGAACTGGGGCCGCTGGGGGGCGGACGACCAGATCGGGGCGGCCAACCTGATCACGCCCGCCAAGCGCCAGCAGGCGGCGGCCCTCGTCGAGACCGGCGAGGCCGTCTCGCTCGGCCACGACGTGGCCGACGAGCTGGGCAGCGACCCGAACCGGCCGTTCGGGCTGAACATGATCATCTCGTTCGATCCGGATCGCATCCGGGACCGGCTCGACATCGACTACCACGGCGGCTTCTTCACGCATCTCGACGCGGTCTGCCACGTGGTCTACGACGGCAAGATCTACAACGGCCACGACATGCGCGAGACGGTGACCGACGGGGGCTGCGAGCACCTGGGGATCACCGGCCTGAAGGACGGCGTCGTCACGAAGGCGGTGCTCGTCGACGTCCCGCGCCTGCGCGGCGTGCCCTACCTGGCGCCGGGCACCCGCGTCTACCGCCAGGACATCGAGGAGTGGGAGGAGCGGACCGGCGCCCGCGTCGAGCCGGGTGACGTCCTGCTCATCCGCACGGGCCGCTGGGCGCGGCGGAGCGCCGAGGGCGGCGGCAACGCCGGGATGGACGCGTCGTTCCTGCCGCTGCTGGCCGAGCGCGACGTCGCCCTGTTCGGCAGCGACACCGCCCACGAGCTGGGCGGCAACATCCCGGGGTTCAACGAGACGGTCATCCACAAGTTCACGGTGGTGGCGCGCGGCATGAACCTGTTCGACAACCTCGACCTGGAGGCGGCCGCGGAGACCGCCGCCCGCCTCGGTCGCTGGGAGTTCCTGTTCATGGCGAGCCCGGTCCGCGTGCCCCGGGGGACCGGCTCGCCCATCAACCCGATCGCCGTGTTTTAAGCGGATCGAGCGGCAGCCGGCCGTTCGCGTGTCCGAGCGACTCGGCCGGCACGCCCAGCTTGTCGAGCAGGCTGAGGTGCAGGTTCGCGAGCGGCGTGTGCGCCGGGTAGCGGACGTGGCGGCCGCCGGTGCCCGCCCCGCCGCCGGCGAGCAGGATCGGCAGGTCCTGCGACGCGTGCGCGTTGCTGTCGGCCATGCCGGCGCCGTAGACGATCATCGCGTGGTCGAGCAGCGACCCGTCCCCGTCCGGCGTCGCCTCGAGCCGCGCCAGGAACTCCGCGAAGAGCTGCACGTGGTACTGGTTGATGCGGGTCAGCTTCGCCAGCTTGGCGGGGTCGCGCTGGTGGTGCGAGATCGGATGGTGGGCATCGGGCACCCCGATCTCGGCGTACGTGCGGCCGGTGATCTCGCGGCCCATCATGAAGGTGACCACGCGGGACAGGTCCGTCTCGTAGGCGAGCGCCTGCAGGTCGAACATCAGCCTGGCATGCTCGCCGAGCGTGCCCGGAATCCCGGCCGGTTGATCGACGACCGGCAGCTCGCGACCGCTCTGCGCCTCCGCCATCTGGATGCGCCGCTCGACGTCGCGGACGGCGTCGAGGTACTGGTCCAGCTTGGCGCGGTCACGCGCGCCGAGCTCGCGCGACAGTGCGCCGGCCCGCTCGGTCACCGAATCGAGGAGGCTGGCGTCCTTGCGGAGCCGCGCCTTCCGGATGGCCGGGTCGGTGCTGCCGCTGTCGCCGAAGAGACGCTCGAAGACGACCCGCGGGTTGTTCTCCATCGGCAGCGGCGTCGTGTCGTTCGCCCACACGATCGTGTTCGTGTAGGCGCAACTGAAGCCGTCGTCGCACGAGCCGGCGAAGTCGCGCCCGTCCATGGCGAGCTCGAGCGTCGCAAGCTGCGTCTCGCGTCCCAGGGCGCGGCCCGCGAGCTGGTCCATCGAGACCCCGGCCGACAGGTCCGAGCCGTTGTCGGGCTTGGCCCCGACGCCGGTGAGGAACCGCGTCGAGGAGCGCGCGTGCGGACCCTCGCCGTCGACGCCGTGCATGCCCGAGAGCACCTCGATGTGCCGCCGGAACGGCTCGAGCGGCTCGAGGATGGTCGGCAGGTCGAACCCGGACCCCTCGCTGCTCGGCGTCCAGTGGTTCATCATCATCCCGTTCGGGACGTAGACGACCCCGAGCCGCTTCACGGGGGCCGCCGCCGTCTTCCGCAGCGCCGCGAACGCCGGCACCATGCCGTCGAGCAGCGGCAGCGCGAGCGACGCGCCCAGTCCCCGCAGCACGGTCCGCCGGGCAAGCGCCTTCCTGGTGATGATCATGACTCTGACCTCCGCATGCGGAACGGTGTGCTCT
>CAYGCV010000020.1:0-1550 GCA_964348425.1 uncultured Vicinamibacteraceae bacterium
CGCGATCCAGGCGTCGCCGCCGGTGTGGCCGCGGCCGAAGTAGTAGAGGTCGACCTGGTCGTCGCCGCTGCCCAGCGACATCCGGTCCGAGAAGGTGGTCGTCGGCAGGCCGTGGCCGTTCGAAGCCCGGAACACGTTCGCGGGCGGCGCCGTCCGGCCGGTGTAGGGCCGCATCACCTCCATGTTGGCCTTCGTGTTCTCGTGGGTCACGACCTGCACCGTCTCCGCGAAGGCCACGTTGCCGCTCACGTGGTCGTGGTGGCTGTGCGTGTTGATGAGCGTCGTCACCGGCTTGTCCGTCAGCTCCCGGATCTGCGTCAGGATCGGGTCGCCCCAGCCCGGGTTCTTCGTGTCGACGACGACCACGCCGTCGCTCCTGATGAACACGGCGGTGTTGCCGCCGCCGCCCTGGCCCCTGAGGACGTACAGGTTGTCCTGGAGCTGCTCGACCTCGATCTCCATGGCGTCCTGCGCGGCCACCACGGCGAGCGAAACGGTGCCGATCCCGATCAGCAGAGCGAGAACGATGCTGCGTTTCATGTCATGCCTCCTCACGGCCGCGGCCGGACGCCATCGTTCGGCGCCGGCCGCCGGCTTCCGTGCCCCTGCCGGAGTTTCGGCGCAGTATAACAGTCCGTAGGTAAACCCCCCATGCAAGCTGCGTCGATCGGCAAGCTGGAGGCGATCTTCGAACGATCGGAGCACGCGCTGGCTCACGGCGTGCCGATCCGCAAGACGAGCGCGGGCATCTGGGTGCCGTCGCCGATCCCGGTGATCGTGGCGGCCGTCTCGTCGCTGAAGGAGTTGGGGCTGCTCGGCCCGGCGGCGGCGGGGCGCACGGTCGTGGACGCGGGCATGGGCGACGGCCGGGTGGCGGCCGTCGTGGCCGCGCTCGAGCCGTCGCACGCCGTATACGGGATCGAGCGCGACCCGGTGCTCTACGCCCGGGCCGCGCAGAACCTGCGCCGGGTGCTGCGGATCGCCCGCGGCCATCCCAGGGTGCAGCCTGTCGAGGGCGACTACTGCGACGTCGCCACCTATGCGTCCTGCGGGCTCGACCTGCGGGCAGTGGGCGTGGTGGTTAACTATCCGGACGGCAACCAGGAGCGGCTGGCGCGCTTCATCGCGGCGCAAGCCGGTCCCGGCGCCAGCCTGTGCCTGTTCACCCACGACCGCGAGCTGCGGATCGGCGACCTGGTCCTGCGCGCCGAGCGGGACCTGCCCGCGGAGTACGGTCCGGACTGGCGGCTCGCCGTCTACCGCGGCCGCCCGCGCGCGGGGCGCGGGTGATCCGCCGGGTCGCGCCACGCGCGCCCGGCGGCGGAGCTTGCTTCCGACCGACGTGGTAGGGGACTATTGCGTTTTGCCGAGAAATCGATTGGGAGGACCGGATATGGACCGTCGATACCACGCTGCGTTGCTGATCGCGTTTGCGTTCGTCTGCTTCGTTCCCGGCGTCGTCGTCGCGCAGATCGAGACCGAGCCGCGTAGTGGCTGGACGCCGCAGCGGGAGCCGGATGGCGTCCCCGAACGACAAGGCGGGGAACCCA
>CAYGCV010000020.1:1560-22772 GCA_964348425.1 uncultured Vicinamibacteraceae bacterium
ACGAGGCGCAGATCGCGCTCGCCCGGCTGGAGCATGCCTGGGACGCCGCCGCGGACGCCGGAGGGCGTCCCGGACCTGCAGGGCGTCTACACGTTCCGCACCATCACACCGATGCAGCGGCCGGAGCAGTTCGAGGGCCGGGCGACGCTGTCGCCCGAGGAGGCCGCGGCGTTCGAGGCGGCGGAGAACACGCGGCTCAATCGGGATCTGTTCGACCCGATCGAGGGTGCGCCGAGCGCCGGCTACGCGCCGCGGGCCGAGGGCGGCGTCCTGTCGTACAACGAGTTCTGGTACGAGCGCGGGGTCGAGCTGACCCGCGACAAGCGGACGTCCCTGATCGTCGATCCGCCCGAGGGGCGCATCCCGTACACCGAGGCGGCGCGCGCGAGGAACCGCGTCACGCGCGCCAATCTGAGCGCCGGCTTCGCCGATTCGTACACCGACCGCAGCCTGGCCGACCGCTGCCTCATGGGCTTCAACTCGGGTCCGCCGATGGTGCCCAGCGCCTACAACAACAACGTGATGATTCTCCAGACGCCGGGCAAGGTGGTCATCTACAACGAGATGATCCACAACGCCCGGATCATTCCGGCCGACGGCAGCGGGCACGGCGACCTGCGCCAGTGGGTGGGCGACTCGCGCGCGCGCTGGGAAGGCGACGTGCTCGTCATCGAGACGAAGAACTTCCACCGGGAGACCGCCTTCCGCGGCTCGACGGCCGACACCCGCCTCGTCGAGCGGCTGTGGCGGGTCGATGCGGACACCGTCCTGTACGAGTTCACGGTGGACGATCCGCATTCGTTCACGCGTCCGTGGACCGTGCTGTTCCCCATGCGGCGAACCGACGGGCCGTTGTTCGAGTACGCCTGCCACGAGGGCAACTACGGCCTGGAGGGCATTCTGGCCGGGGCGCGGAACAAGAACACCCAGGCCGTCGAGGGGTCACGATAGGTCTCTCCCGACCGTCCGGCGCGCGCTTGTGGGGTGCGGCCGCTCTGGCCTGCGGTGCGGCGGCCGTTGCGGCTGCCGCCGGCACGCCGCAGCCCGCGGCCGCGCCCGGCGGCGTCGTGGCCTACGAAGGCGCGCGACTCATCACCGGACTGCCGGCCGCGCCCATCGAGGACGCGGTGCTGCTGGTCGCGGACGGCGTCGTCACGGCCGTCGGCGCACGGGGCGAGTTGACGCCACCGGCCGCCGCGCGGCGCGTCGACCTGTCGGGCCGGACGGTGATGCCGGCCCTGGTCAGCCTGCACGCGCACGTGGGCTTCCAGGACGGTCCGAGCTACGCCGCCGGCAACTACACGCGCGCCAACATCATCGACCATCTCCGGCGCTACGCCTACTACGGCGTCGGCACGATCGTCTCGCTCGGGACGGACGCGGGCGATGCCGCGTTCGACATTCGCGGCGAGCAGGCAACGGCGCTGGCCTCCACGGCGCGGCTGCGCACGGCCGGACGGGGGCTGGCGGCTCCGAACGCGGGCCCGGGAGCGCTCGCGCTGCGCAGCTCGGCCTACGGCGTGACGAGCGCGGCGGAGGGACGCCGGTACGTCGCCGAGCTCGCCGAGCGCGCCGTGGACGTGGTCAAGATCTGGGTGGACGACCGCGGCGGCACGGTGCGGAAGCTTGAGCCGGTCCTCTACCGGGAGATCATCGACGAGGCTCACGCCCGGGGCCTGCGCGTGGTGGCGCACGTCTTCTACCACGACGACGCGTGGGAGCTCGTGCGCGCGGGGGTCGACGGCTTCGCCCACCTGGTGCGCGACCGCGAGATGGAGGCTGCGCTGATAGCGGCCATCGTCGAGCGGGACGTGTTCGTGATGCCGAATCTGGGCGTGTCCGAGCGCCGGCTGCATGCCGGCGCCCCGGGCTGGCTCGACGATCCGTTCCTGGCCGAGAGCGTGCCGGCCGCCGTGCGGCGCCGCGCGGCCGATGCGCTCCGCGCGCAGGCGGGCGATGCGCCGCGCGCAAGGCAGCGCTACGCCGCGATGGAGCGCAGCCTGGAGCAGCTCGCCGCCGCCGGCGCGCGGGTGGTCCTGGGCGCGGATTCCGGGGTGCGGGACCACTTCTTCGGCTACGCGGAGCATCGCGAGCTGGAGCTGATGGTGGCGGCCGGCCTGACGCCGGCGCAAGCGATCGTCGCGGCCACCAGCCGCGCGGCGGCGGTCCTGGGTCTGGCCGACGCCGGCAGCCTCGCGGCCGGCAGGTCGGCCGACTTCATCGTGCTGGACGCCGACCCGCTCGACGACATCAAGAACACCCGCCGCATCTCGGCCGTGTACCTGCGCGGCGCACGGGTCGACCGGGCGGCGCTGCGAACCGCATGGGCCGAGTGATGCCGCGCCCCGAACGCCGCCCATCGGCTAGAATCGCTCGTGGCGGAGGCCACGGACGACGATGCTGATCGAATGGACCGAGTTCGTCGACTTTCTGCGGACGCGCGTCCAGGAGCTCGCGGCCACCGAGCTGGACCAGGTGCGCTACGGGAGCGTGGATCTGGCCTTCCTGCTCACCCTGGTCGTCGCGGCCGCCACCATCCTCACCCTGTTCCGCCTGGTGATTCGCCGCCGCAGCCACTCCCGGCACCATTCCGGCCATCTCATCGACCACAGGCTGCAGCGCGGCCCCGTGGTGCGGGCGCTCTACCACCTGCCGAAGCTGATCCTGATCCTGGCGGTCGTGGTGCTGCTCGTGGCCGTGTCCGACCCCTTCCTGACCGCGACCGAGGAGGTCGTGGGCGACGTGGAGTCGAGAGTGCGAGTCGACCTCGTCGACACGTCGCTGTCGATGGCCTGGGAGTTCCCGGACACCGGCAAGTCGCGGGCCGAGGTGGCGCGGGAGGCGCACCTGCAGTTCCTGGAGATGCGCCGCGAGAAGAACGATCGGGTGTCGCTGTGGCTGTTCTCGTCCTACCCCTACATGGTGGACGACTTCATCCTCGACGACGAGATCTACTACTTCCAGGTGTTCGAGGCCCCGTACGTGACGGTCAGGCTGCTCGCCCCGCAGTTCCGGAGCACCCGCGACCAGATCTACGTACCGCCCGACAAGGTGCGCATCATCCCGACGGAAGGCACGACGAACCTCATCCGGGCGCTGCGGTCGATCGTGAGGCACTTCGACAGCGACGAGGCGAGCGCCGGCGGCGCGGCGAACCAGCATCGGGCCGTGCTGATCATCACCGACGCCGACGTCGACGAGGTGCCGTTCGCCGAGCTCGCGGACCTGAACCGGCGGAACATCGTGCCCTACATGATCTACATCAACATCGGCGACGCGGACCGCAGCCGCATCGCCGCGCCCGAGACGCCGCCGCTGGTCGAAACCATCCGCGAGTACGGGGGCGACTACTTCGACGTCACCGATCAGGACAGCCTGATCCGGGCCTACGAGGCGATCGACGAGCTCGAGGCGGTGCGCGTCGAGCTGACGCACCGGGCCATCAAGACGCCCATCTACTCCCGCTTCCTGCTCGTCAGCCTGGCGCTGCTCGTGGTCGGGATTCCGGCCGGCTTCCTGGCCGAGCTGCTGTGGGGCACGCATCCCTGACGACGCGGCGGGTTGCGCGCGCGCGGCATCCTGGTAAAAGATGAAGGGGCTGGAACGCGTCGGGCAGGCGTGGAGGTGGCAGATGGGGAGCAGGGGTGTCGCGGTATCGTGCGGAACAATCGCCGTGGTCCTCGGGCTGGCGCTCGCGGGCACGAGCGCGTTGGCGCACCACATCGAGGTCAACGAGTTCGATCGGTCGAAGGCCGTCACGCTCACCGGCGAGGTCGTCCGGGTCGAGTGGATCAACCCGCACCCCTGGATTCACATCCGCGTGGCCGGGGACGACGGCCGGGCGGAACGCTGGATGGTCGAAGCCGCCGCACCCATGAACCTGCTCCGCCGCGGTTTTTCCCTCGACTCGATCAGCCCGGGCACGCTCGTTACCGTCGAGGGCTACCAGTCGAAGCATGGAACCCCGCTCGCGAGCGGCCACACGCTGACCTACGCGGACGGCAGCCGGTTCTACATCGGCTATCTGGGCCTCACCGGCACGGCCGAGTCGGGGAACTGATCCGCGGCCGCCCACACAAGGTCGCTCCTGTTTGCTGACAGAAAGTTTATGATCCCCGTGTGCCTGCGGTGCTGCTGGCCTGGATCGGTCAGACAGACCTCGACTGCGCGGCGGGGAAGCGGCAGGACGGCGGTCCCATCGCCAGCGCCGTAGCGGCCCGCGCCTTCGACGGGCTGGTGCTCCTCTCGAACTACGCCGCCGAACGAAACCGGCGGTTCACGGACTGGCTGGCCGGGGTGGGCGCACCTCCCATTCACCTCCGGTCCGAGCCCCTGGACGATCCGACCGACTACGGAGCCATTCACGGGGCGGCCGTCCGGGCACTCGACTTCACCCGGGACAAGTACGGTGCCGACGCGGACCTGGCGGTACACGTCAGCCCCGGGACCCCCGCCATGCAGGCGGTGTGGGTTCTCCTCGCCAAGACCCGCCATCCCGCCGAGCTGATCCAGTCGCACGCGCAGACCGGCGTCCGAACGGTGTCCGTGCCGTTCGACATCGCGGCCGAGTACGTGCCGGCGCTGCTGCGGAAAACGGACGAGAAGCTCGCCCGCCTGAGCGCGGGCCTGCCGCCCGCATCCCCCGCACTCGAACGGATCATCGGCCGGAGTCCGTTGATGGTCCGGGCGAGGGTGCGCGCGCAGCGCGTGGCGCCGCACGACGTCACCGTCCTGATCGAGGGCGAGTCCGGAACCGGCAAGGAGCTGTTCGCGCGGGCGCTCCACGCCGGCAGCCGCCGCCTGCGCGGCCCGTTCGAGGAGGTCAACTGCGGCGCGCTGCCGGACGGGCTCGTCGAGTCGCTGCTCTTCGGCCACGAGCGGGGCGCGTTCTCCGGCGCGGACCGCGCCCGCGCCGGACACTTCGAGGCCGCGTCCGGCGGCACGCTCTTTCTCGACGAGGTCGGGGAGCTCCCGCTGGCCGCGCAGGTGAAGCTCTTGCGCGTACTGCAGGAGAAGACCGTCCGCAGGCTCGGGTCCGACCGCACGATCGCCGTCGACGTCCGGATCATCGCCGCCACGAACCGCGACCTGCGCGCCGAGGTGGCGGCCGGCCGGTTCCGCGAGGATCTCTACTACCGGCTCGCCACCGGCGTGATCCGACTCCCGCCCCTCCGTGAGCGCCCGGGCGACCTGACGCCGCTCATGGATCATTTTCTGGCCGCGGCGAACCGCAAGTTCGCCGACCAGCCCGGGGTGGAGCAGAAGACCCTTTCTCCCCGAGCAAGAAGCCTTCTCCTGCGGCACCCGTGGCCCGGCAACGTCCGCGAACTGCAGGCGACCATCGATCGGCTCGTGCTGTGGGCCCCCAATCCAGCCGTCACCGCCGACGACGTGCAGGAGGAACTGTTGGCGACCGTCCGCGATGCCCCGGCCGATCTGCTGGGTCGGCCCCTCGGCAACGGCCTCGAGCTCCCCAGGCTCGTGGCCGATCTGGCGCGCCACTACCTGGAGCGCGCTCTCGCGGAAGCGGACGGCAACAAGACCCGTGCTGCCGAGCTCGTGGGTCTGCCGAGCTACCAGACGCTGACGAACTGGATGAACCGCTACGAGGCGAAGCTGCGCACCGGGAACCGGCGCCGATGATGGCACGGACGTTGCTTGGTAGGTATTGACGATGCCGGACGAACAGCAGGACCGCACCACTCGGGCGCCGCTGATTACCGCGTTCGAGATCGAGAACTTCAAGGGGATCGGCCGGTCGGTGCGCGTGGACCTGCGGCCCATCACGCTGCTGTTCGGGAGCAACAGCGCGGGCAAGAGCACGATCCTCCACGCGCTGTGCTACGCACACGAGATCCTGAGCCACCGCAACGTGGATGCGCACACGACGGAGCTGGGCGGGGACCAGATCGATTTAGGGGGCTTTCGCAACTTCGTTCACGGCCACGACCTCGATCGGCGTGTGCGACTGCGCTTCGAGTTGAATCTGCGCGGTCGAAACTTGCCTGAGCTTGCCGGGCTGTATTCCGCTTCCGCCTGGGAGTTCGACGAACCGCCGCTCGTCGGTGAATCGGCCTGGGTGGAGCTGGTAGCTGAGTGGAAGGCGGGAGTGGCGATCGTCGGAAGCTACATCGTGGGACTTGATGGAAGGACCGTCGCACGCATTGGTGCGGGGGATGGTATCGAGGCCGAACTGCTAGTCAACCTGTCGCATCCCCTGTTGGAGCGGGAGAAACGGGACGTGGCGAACGCCCCGTCAGGTACAGCCAGCCAGGTAGGCGAGGGGTACGCGTCGGAGCCGTATGGCGAGCAGTCTCGACGCTTGAAGGTGCTCTTGGGGTCCGCACTACCGAATCTTGACCGCCACCTGGAGATCGACGCCGAGAGTTGGGACGATGACGAGTTGCGGAGGCTCCAATACCGAGTCTCGATGCTGCTCGTAGGTGTTGGCCGTCTCCTGCGGCGGGAGGTGGCGACTCTCAGATACATCGGTCCACTGCGCGATTTGGAGCCTCGAGACGACCTGGGGCGTGGGAACCGCGGACCGTTGGCGGACGAATTCGTGCAAGAGCTGTTCTATGAGACCGTACCGCGTCCCCGGCGCTGGGCGAACGGCACTGCGGCTTGGGAGCTCCTGAACGAGAGTGCCCGGCACAACACCGAGGTCGTTCACGATACGAGCCGCTGGTTGTCGCGTGCGGATCGGCTCGATACCGGCTACGAGTTGCGCGTGCGGTCCGTCGTGGAGTTGCCCGGAGACGAACCGCTTGTGGCTAGCATCCTGGATTCGAGGCAACCCGAGACGACGCGCTCCGGTTCGAATCGGCCTGAGCCCGAAGCGAATCGATCACCCGGCGACATTCTGAGCGCTGCGGATCCGTCTCTGGTCGATGCGCTCGTCGATCGGATCAGGAACGGTGTTCGCAGCCGCGTCGAGCTCGTGTCGACCCGGATCGAACGCCCCGTGCGGACGTTCGACGTCGGTGTCGGTATCTCTCAAATCCTGCCGGTCGTCGTCGCCGCGCTCGATCCGAATCGCCCGACAATCACGGCCATCGAGCAGCCGGAACTTCACGTCCATCCCAGATTGCAGGTCGAGCTGGGCGATCTGTTCGCGCAGCGGGCTGTCAGGGGCGGGATTTTCTTGATCGAGACCCACAGCGAGCATCTCTTGCTGCGACTCATGCGGCGCATGCGTCAAACGAGCGACAAGACGTTGCCCGAAGGCGCCCCCGGATTGCTTCCCCGGGACGTCGCAGTGCTCTTCGTCGAGCCAGACAGCAGCGAGACTCTGGTCCGGGAAATGCCGCTCAACGAACGTGGCGAACTGGTCAAGGCGTGGCCGGGTGGCTTCTTCGAAGAAGACCTGCGCGAGATCTTCTGATGCCGTTGCTCGCCGACTACGCCATCACGCCCGATGTGTTCGACGTGGCCTCGTACTCGACCGTGGGCGAATGCGAGGCCCGTCTGGACAGCATCCGTCAGGTCATGCTCACCGAAGGGCTCGTTCGCGACCTCCGTGGTGGAAAGTTGCACGGCGTATTCGACCCCGACGTCCGTCAATGGCACCGTCGAGGCCTGGAGCTCGTCAAAAAGCTGGCCACACAGGGGCGCCTCATTCCGTATCCGCCGGCGCTGTCCGATCCGCCCCTGGATGATCGAGGCTGGTGCGCGGAGGCCTTGGCGAGCCATGCGCGGAGACCGCTCACCGGCGGAGTGATCGTGACGGAGTCGGTCAAGGATCGCTACCAGAACGAGCAGATGGTCGCCCGGATCGACCGCCTGTCGAGCGCACCGTGGTGGGCTGCAAGAAGCCCCTCAGTCCGGCTGACGCGGACCCTTGCCGAATACGAGACGCATCTCGATCCGATCCTGCGCTGTTCAAACTCGCTCATGTTCATCGATGCGCATTTGGATCCGGCGAAGTGGGGATACGGCGACTTCGCCAAGCTTCTCCGGCGCGCAGGAGGACGAAGGCCGGCGCCACTGATCGAGATCCACCGCGTTTGTTATGAGGGATCCGGCCGACAGCGGCTGTTCCCTGCGCGCGAGGATCCTGAGTACTTCAAGCGTCGGTTCCATGACGAGTTAGGCGAGCCGCTACGGGACGCCGGTCTCAACGTCCGAGTGTTCATCTGGGATGACTTCCACGATCGCTACCTGGTCAGCAACCTCGGCGGCATCTCGCTGCCCAACGGCTTCGATACCTCCAGCGACCCCGGTGCAGTGACGACATGGACCCGACTGGGTAGGGAGACCCGTGACGATATCCAGCGGGAGTTCGATCCCGCCACAGGACGACATGCTCTGCGAGACTCCTTCAAGGTTCCGCGGGTACGTGGCGGCAGGTGACTGCTCGGCAGCAATCGCACTTCTGCCAACCGGATGAACCGGATGAACCGTTACGACGCTCGGCAAGGACGTCGCACGTGATGGCACGTCCCTTGCCGAGGGAGTATTACGATGCCTGATGAACGCGAGCCCCTTGCGGAACCCGAGGTGTCGATTCCGCTAGCGGAGGCCTTGAGCACCGCCGCCACGATCAGAGATTCAGCACGTCGACGGAAGACGCCCCTCGTCACGGCCGTCGAGATCGAGAACTTCAAGGGAATCGGGAATCCCGTGCGGATCGATCTACGGCCTGTCACTCTACTCTTCGGACGCAACAGCGCGGGCAAGAGCACGGTTCTTCACGCGCTCTGCTACGCGCACGACATCCTCAGCCATCGCTCCGTCGATGCTCGCAAGACCGAACTTGGCGGCGACCAGGTGGACCTGCGTGGCTTTCGTAACTTCGTCCACGGGCACGATCTGGATCGTGCCGTCCGACTGCGCTTCGAGCTGAACCTGGCTGGCTGGCAGCCTTCCGAGTGGTTGCTGAAGAACTCAAAGCACGTGAAGGAGGAGGAAGACTCAGAGCGGATCGAGTCCCTCGACCCGGTGAGTTCTGCCGAGTCTGCATGGGTGGCGCTTGCTGTCAAGTGGAGCCGGTTTGATGAGAAGCCGGTGCTCGCGAGCTACGAGGTTGGGGTTAACGGATCGCTTTTTGGTCGTATCCAAACAGATAATTTCTTCGACATCAGTCTTGGCCTTAACCCGTCGCATGCATTGATCGAATCTGTAAGCCAAGCAGAACCGGAGGAGGCGTACGGCGTTCGTGAGCCGCACGGGGTCACTGTCTCGACGACTAATCAGCCGGGCTTGCTCGATGTTGCGGTTCATGGCGGCCTAAAGTCACCTTTGCCTGACTGGGAAGAACCCCTCGACCTGGACACCTCGGACTTGAGATGGATCACCGCGCCCGGCCGCGCCGGCTTCCAGACACTCGCGGATTGTTTCCTCGTCGGTATCGGCCACGCCCTACAGACAGAGTTGGCGAATCTGCGATACATTGGTCCGGCGCGCGAGTTGCGCCCGCCGGCCGACGTCGAGTCGGGTCTGCCCAGTCGAGGCAGCTGGAGTGACGGATCAGCCGCCTGGAGTCTGCTCCGGCAACATGATCTCGATCCGCGCGTCCGCGATCTCCTTGACGAAGTGAATGGCTGGTTGGCGCCTGCCGACCGGCTCGATACGGGCTACAAGCTAAGGAGACATTCGACGGTGGAACTTCCGGCGGATTTGCCCCCGGTGAGCCGAATCCGGCTCCGCGAGCAGTTGACCGCGGACATTCGGGACGAGGAAGGCAACGTTGACTTGGACCGGTGGGTTCGGAAGGAAGCGGCGGAAATCGTCGATCTTGTGGGAGGTGATCCTGATGACATGAGAAAACGCATCACGGCAGCTCACGAAGACGAGTCGGATAGTGCGAATGCGACCGACGAGGACGCCACGGCAGCTGAGGACATAATTCAACCTGCGCGCAAGTTGTACCAGATCATCGCCGATGCGATCGCGGCCGTCGACGCGCTTGAGCGGGGGCGTTCTCCCGCGGGAGTAAAGGCTCTTGTCAGCGCGATTGCGGCGGCGCCCCTGCGAACGACACTTGAGCTCGTGACCGTCGGATCGGAGTTGCCCGTGCGGACATCCGACATCGGCGTCGGTGTGTCCCAGGTCCTGCCGGTCGTCGTCGGCGCACTCGATCCCGACCGGCCCGGAATCACCGCGATCGAGCAGCCGGAGCTGCATATCCATCCCCGGATGCAGGTGGAGCTTGGCGACCTTGTTGCGCAACGCGTCGATCAGGGTGGTGTGTTCCTGATCGAGACGCACAGCGAGCACCTGATGCTGCGCCTGCTGCGCCGTATCGAAGAGACACACAGCGGCGAGTTGCCGGAGGGCAAGTCACCCTTGAAGCCGGCTCACGTCTCCGTCGTGTTCGTGGAGCAGATTGGCGGTGAGGCCAGGACTACGCCGCTGCGGATCGACGATACCGGCGAGTTCAAGGACCGTTGGCCGCACGGGTTCTTCGATGAGCGGTCGGATGAGCTTTTCTGATGCTGCACGAATACGCCGTCGAGCCCGAGCTGGTGGCCACGTGGGTTGATCGCAGGATGGGAAGATACTTTCTTGACAAGTTCGGGCTGGGGTCACCGCGCATTATTTCCAGATATCCCCGCAAGCATTGGAAGAAACTGGTCTGGAGTGCAGGGCGGGAGCATAGCCACGACGAAGTCGAACGCAAGCGGCTCCAGGAACTGGTCAAGAATCTCTCAGAGGTGATGGTGAAACGCCGGGGCGCGGTTTGGAATCCCGAACGCAAGTGGCTGGACAACGTGCTTGAAGAGCACCGTCGCGCTTCGTTTCGCGCGATTCTGGCCCGCGGTAACCCGGTGGGCCACTCAGCGATTCTGGTTGCCGACGAGCTGGAACGAACGACACCCCTGTGGAACCCTCCTCGTGGCGTCACGGTTGCGAGAAAAGCAAATGCCATCGCTGACGCCGTGGGAGACATGCTGCGAGCGGCGACCGACATCGTCATGGTCGATCCATACTTTGCCCCGCACCATCGGCGTTTCCTCGAGGTCTTCGATGCATGCTTCAGAAAGTGTTTCGATCGCAGAGTCGCAAGTCCTCCACGGATCCGGATCTTCAGTTCCAACGGGGACAAGAGTGGCACGTTCGAGTTCTTCAAGGAAAAATGCAGCAATCACCTGCCGGGCACGCTGCCGGCCGGCCAGAAAGCGACAATTCGCCGCCTGCAAGAACGGCGGCCGGACGGCGAGAAGCTTCACAACCGGTACATCCTGACTGAGCTGGGTGGCGTGAGCTTCGGCACGGGGCTGGACAAGGAGGAGGAACTGGCTGGCGCCACGGATGACCTGAACCTGCTCGATCGCCGCCAGTACGAAACACGTTGGCGGCAGTACGCGGTTGAGCCGCCAGAGTTCGATCAGCCGGAAGATCCGATTACGGTCACCGGGACCGGCCGGATCCCGTGAACACTCCGCCCGCCCTCACCTCAGAACCGGAACCCGAGCGACATCAGGAACGTCCGGCCTCCATCCAGACCGGCTCGCCACGGCGGATAGTCGCCCGCCGAGGTCCCTTCCCCGAATCGTGGCCCCTCCTCGTACGTCAGCGGCAGGCCCAGATCGTCCACCGGCCCGTCGTAGTTCGGCTCCACCGTGGTGTCCCAGCCGATAAGCGTGTCGTTGTTGAACACGTTGTACAGCTCGAACTTGAAGTACGGTCGCGCGGTCCGCCAGATCGGCAACTGGTACTGCACCGACACGTCGAAGAGGCCGTAGCCCTTGAAGTCCTCGGTGCCGCGCGCGTCGAAGTACAGGCTCTGCCCCGTGGGGCCGCTGGCGTAGCCCAGCTCGTCCAGGATCGCCTGCTGGCGGGCGGTGAGCGGGACGCCGCCCGCCACGAGGCTGTAGACCTGCCCCGAGTTGTAGCGCCAGACGCCGCCCAGGTCGACGTTGCCGGCACGGCCGAGGCCGAGGTTGTAGATGCCCCAGAGGCGCACCTTGTGCCGCTGGAAGTCGTTCAGGCGGCCGAAGGGGTAGTTGCGCTCGGGCGTGAAGATCTCCGGGTAGTCGAAGGCGACCGACGGCACGCCGGGCTGGTTCGTGGCCTCGCCCTCGAAGTTCCCCTCGTTGCGGAGCTGCACGGTGTAGCTGCCGTCGAGCTGGAAGCGGCTCGTCACGCTGTAGCGGCCGTCGAACTGCAGCGCGTCGTAGTTCCGCGCCAGCTCGTCCGTGTTGCGGAACACCTGGTTCACGAACATGCCGTAGCTGCGGCCCTCGTGCATGATCTCGGTCGCGCCGGTCGACAGGTCGAGGAAGTCCTCGATGAAGTTGCCCGCGCGGCGCCGGATGTAGGTGGCCTTCAGGTGCCCGCGGTTGCCGAGCGTGCCGCCGGCCGAGACGGTGAACTCCTTCGTGAGCGGCGACTTCAGGTTCGGCTCGAGCATGACGTTCTGCGTCGCGAACGAGCCGTCGACGATAAGGTAGTTGTCGACGTCGAAGCCCGGTGCGAAGCCGCGGCCCTCTCCCGGCGGCCCGGTGTAGATGCCTACCAGTTGGTTCGGGTTGCCGACGTTCGTGGTCTCGGAGAACTGGGCCTCGCTGTACTTGCCGGCGTATTGGCTGTAAGTGCTCTGGATGGTGAAGCGCCCGTCGCCGAGCGGGTCGTACGCCACGCCGAGCCGCGGCACGACCGAGCTGGTGTCGACCGTCGTGATCCCGCCAGTCGCCTCGCTGTCCACCGTCTCGCCGCGCACGCCCAGGTTGAACGAGAAATGCTCGTTCAGCGCCCACTCGTCGTTCACGAAGAACGACGTGGTGTTGATGTCGATCCGGGCGCCGCGCATCGCCAGCCAGTTGATGCCCAGCGTCGCCGGGCCCGGCGTGAATACCGGCACCAGATGCTGGTCGGCGTCGACCAGCGGGCCGCCGTCCGCACCGACCGCGTAGTTGGTCAGCAGCACCCAGCCGGTCGAGCTCTGCGAGTTGCCGCCGGTATTGGTCGTGGTGAAGCGCTCGAATCCGGCCTTGAGGCTGTGCGACCCGGCCGACCGGCTGGAGAGAAACCAGGTGACGTTGCCGGTGATCTGCCGGTTGTTGCGGTCCTCCGGATCCGTGGCGTCGAAGTACGGGGCGTTGTAGTGCGCCAGGGCCTGGGTGCGCGTGATGATGGGGGAATCGAAGATGTCGGTCGACGTGCCGCCCCCGCCGCGGAACCCGTGCCGCTTCTGCGAGTACTGCACCTCGGCGAAGACGTCGTTGGTGAGCGCGCCGCGGTAGGTGGCCACGAACAGGTCCTGCGGCCTTTCGCGGTCGATGATCGTGCTCGGCACGACGCTGAAGCCGAACGTCGAGCCGGTGTCGGTGAACGCCCGTCGCAGGTAGTTGCCCGACAGCGTGTGGCCGGGCGCGAGGGTCGCGGTCAGCTTGAACTGGTTGCGGTCCTCGGCCCCCGCGGTATCGTAGCGGATGCCGGTCTCGTTGAACGTGTCGGTCCCCGCCTGGCGCGTGATCAAGCCCGAGTAGAAGAACCACAGGCGGTCCCTGACGAGCGGGCCGCCGAGCGTGATCTCGTGGTCCAGGTTGTCGCCGAGGTCGCCCTCGCGCGGCTCGTCCTCGAACGGCGTCAGCGAGGTCCAGGACGACGGGTTGTACATGTTGAGCCGGTAGCTGCCGGCGAAGTCGTTGCCGCCGCTGCGGGTGATGATGTTGATGACACCGCCGGAGAACCGGCCGTACTCGGCCGAGATCCCGGACGTGAGCACCTGCGTCTCCTGGATGGCGTCCTCGACGAAGAGACTGTTCGCCGTGCCGAAGAGGTTGTCGTTGATGTCGACGCCGTCGACCAGGAAGATATTGTCGTAGGCGAACGCGCCGTTGATGGTCACCTGGCCGACGTTCGGCGTGTTGTCCGTCAGGCCGGGCTGCAGCTCCGCGATGCGCCACGGCTGCCGGCTCGTCGGCAGCGCGTGCACCTCGTCCGCCGTGATGTTCGAGCTGGTGATGGTGGTCTCGATCGGCGTCGGCACGACGCCCACCACCTCCACCGTCTCGACGACGCCGGCGGGTGCCATGGCCGCGTTGACGCCGACGTCGCCGCCCAGCGGCACGGTCGCCGTCTCGACGACTTCGGCGAACCCGGAGAGCTCGAAGAAGACGTGGTACTGGCCCGGCGGGAGCGCCAGGATCCGGTAGTTGCCATTGATGTCGGTCACGGTCGTGCGCACGCCCTGCAGCGCGTCGGAGCGGACGGTCACGGTCACGCCGGGCAGGACGAGGCCCTGGGCGTCGAGCAGGGTGCCGCGGATGGTGCCGGTCTGGCGCCCGGGCCCCCCCGCGCCGGGCCGCGCCGGCCCCCCCGGGGGGGGGGCCCGCCGCCCCCGCCGCGCCGCGGGGCGGCGCCGGGGGGCCGGCCGGCATTTCTCTGGTGCGCCTGTAAGAATGCGGGGCATGGGTCAACCTCGATGGTCGTGTAGGCACGGTGGTGCCACAGCCCGACCGATGCAGATTTTGCTGTGTGTCGTACAAATTACTGACACGTTACTGGCCCACAGCCCAGGATACACGGAACGCCCTCCCTCGCCCGCGCGAGCCCGTACGGACGAACGAGCCGCCGCGGTGGCGCCGCGGCGCGGGACGGGCTAACCTGCGCCATACGGGCGGAGCAGCCCGGACTGGAGGTTGACAGTGGGTGGCTTCTTCAAGCGGCGGCGTTTCCTGTCGGCGTTCGGGCTCGGCGTCCTCGCGATGCCGTTCGCGGCGCGGCGCGCGGGCGCGGTCCAGGCGGGGGCGCAGCCAAGCGGCATCGGATCGGAGGCAGGGAGCCTGGCGCCGGACGAGTTGCGTGACCGGTTCGAGATCCGCGAGCTGCTCGAGCGCTACTCGCACACGGTCGACTTCATGGACTGGGAGCGGCTCGACACGGTGTTCACCGACGACGCCACGGTCGACTACTCGGCGCTCAGGGACTCGTTCGGCGACTGGCCGTACTTCGCACGCGGGATGCAGGAGATACGGCGGCTGTACGAGATCGTCATCCCGCCCAACTACGGCACGCTGCACCACATGTCCAACCACCTGATCGCCCTGTACGGCGACGAGGCCCGGGTGCGGACGTACATGCACGTCGGCGGGGGCAGCGCGTTCGCCGGCGTCTACCTGTGCGGCGTCGTGCGGACGGCGGCGGGCTGGCGCATCCGCGACTACTCGTGGGCAGCGCACACCCGGGAGAACCCGGCCGACGCCGAGCGCATGCGCGCCTGGATGCGGAAGCCCGCCGATCGGGCCTGAGTCGGCGCCATGGCGGGCCGGCGCAAGGGGCCGACCGGCGAGGCGCGGCCCGCTTCATCGATTCGGAGCTACCGGCGGGCGGGGCGGGCGCGTGAGGAGCGCCACCGGGGCGGCGCCGGCTGCAGCGGCGCCGCCCCGGCGTACCTTACTGGGCCGAGGTCCGCGCTGCAGGCTGCCCCTCCACGGTGTACGTGAAGAAGCCGATCATCATCTCCTCCCACGTCTGGTCGCCCCAGCGCACGGTCGCCGTCGGATCCGGATTGTCGCGGTTGGCGGCCGAGTTGTCGAAGTGGGCGCTGACGTGCATCTTCGACCCCTTGGGCAGCAGGAGCGGCTCGGCCAGCCAGTAGTCCGTCTGCCAGCCGAAGTCGAAGCGCGGCACGCGCAGGACGATCTCGTTGCGGCCGTCGGGGTAGGTGACCGTGTACGTCATGTCCTTGCCGCGCAGGTGCATGTGCGGATGCATGGTCCAGACGTTGACGTCCGCGCTGAAGGTCGCTTCGCCTTCCACCTTGTGGTTCGCCGCTCCCGGCGGCAGCTCGAACAGGGGATTCAGGATCATCCCGGTGCGGATTTCCTGCTCGGGAGGTTCCTTCGCGAAGATCAGGCCCAGTTTCGAGCGGTCGACGCCCGGCTCGCCGTCGGTCGTGTAGTGCATCTGGAAGACCAGCGTCGAGCCGGCCGGAATGCGCTTGGCGGTGCCGGGCAAGTAGACCGGCGCGTCCTCGCCCACGGCCCAGTTGACCAGCATGGCGTCTCCGCCGCCCACGGGACGCTGCCCGGCGCGTGCGGCCAACGCGCGCAGGGCCTGCGGCGACGGCCGCTGTCCCGCGGGCAGGATGGGCCGCACCGCTACCACCTTCGGCCGCGTATTCGGCTCCGGCTCGCGCACGTAGACGACGATGTGGTGGACGTGCGCGCGGTCGCCCGGGCGCGCCTCGCCCGCCTGCATCCAGCGGTCCTCGGTGAAGTTGGTGGGCACGTCGAAGTACTGGTACTCGACCGTGCCGGCAGCGGGCACCTCGTAGTCGACGGGCATCTCGAACACCATGTCCGGCGTGCCGATCTGCCAGCCCGCGGTGAGCTCGGGCAGCGGGGGGAGATGCGCCGGGTCGCCTTGGCGGGCGCCGCCCGTCACCCACGCGGCGATGGTGTCGATCTCCGGCTGCGTGAGGCTCAGGTCGTTGCGGAAGACGCCGTAGCGCCGGTCGGCGTGCCACGGCGGCATCTCGCGCGTGGTCACCTTCTCGTGAATCGCGCGCGCCCAGGGCCGCGCCTCGCGGAACGTGATGAGCGACATCGGCGCCACCTCGCCCGGCCGATGGCAACTGATGCACTTCGCGTAGAAGATCGGCGCGACGTCCCGGCTGAAGGTGGGGACGCTGGCGTTGCCGTCGGGCGCCTCCTGGGCGCCGAGCGGCGTCCCGCCCAGCCAGAAGCCGGCAGCAACGAAGGCGCCGGCGCGAATCACGTTGCAGGTCATGGTTTCCTCCGGTCGGTCACGGCGGCAGACGAGAACCCCTTCATGAACCCGTCCATTGCGCCCTCCAGCTTCGCCATCCGTTCACCCAGAGCGGCCATCCGTTCGCCGAGGGCGCGCACGTGGTCTTCGAGGCGTCCGATGCGGACGTCGAGGCGGTAGAAGAGGCCGGCGATGCCGACGCCGACCGCGACGATGGCCCAGAATTCAGGCGTCATGTATCTATTGTCCATCCACTCGACGCAACGGTTACGAACGATTCTACCGCACCGGCAGGGTACGTGAATCCCGTGCCCGAGCCGGGTATAAGATGGGCCTGTTTACGTTTCACCGGACCAAGGAGGGACTCATGGCCCGCAAATTGCTTTTGGCCGGCGTCGGGGCCGGCGTGCTGGCGCTGCTGCCCGCGGCTGCGCTCGCCCAGCCGGACGCCGCGACGTTCCGCACGCCGTGGGGCGACCCGGACCTGCAGCATGTCTGGACCAGCTCCACGCTGACGCCGCTGGAGCGGCCGGACGAGCTGGCGGGGAAGACGGCGCTGACGGCGGAGGAAGCGGCCGCGTCCACCCAGTTGGAGCTGCGGCACATCGACGGCGATCAGCGCGTGGGCACGGGCCGGGGGGACCGGCAGGGGGACACGCCGGACGGGCGGACGGACGTCGGCCGCGCGTACAACGAGTTCTGGCGCGAGCGGGGCCGGATGCTGCGACAGACGTCGCTGATCGTCGATCCGCCCGATGGACGCATCCCGTACAGGTCGGGCGCGCGGCCCGCCGAGTCCCCGTATCACGGCGGGGTGGGCGAGTACCCGGCCGGTCCGGAGACCCGCGGTCTGGCCGAGCGGTGCATCGCCTGGGGCAGCGCCGGGCCGCCGATGCAGCCGACCACCTACAACAGCAACTTCCAGTTGCTGCAGACGCCCGATCACGTGGCGATCGTCAACGAGATGATCCACGACGTGCGCATCGTGCCGCTGGACGGCCGGCCGCACATCGCGTCGGGCGTGCGCCAGTTGCTGGGCGATTCGCGCGGCCGCTGGGAGGGCGAGACCCTGGTGGTCGTCACGGCGAACTTCACCGGCAAGACGCGCTTTCGCGGATCCAGTCCCGAGCTGCACCTGGTGGAGCGGTTCACGCGGGTCGCTGCCGATACGCTGCTGTACGAGTACACCGTCGAGGACGAATCCGCCTGGACGCGGCCCTGGACCGCCGCCTGGCCGCTCAGCAGCCTGCAGTCGCAACTCGGGGCGGAGCCGGGCAGCGTCGGCGCGCACCTGTTCGAGTATGCCTGCCACGAAGGCAACTACGGCATGACGAACCTGCTGGCCGGCGCCCGCGCCCTGGAGCCGTCCCGCGACTGATCCCCGCCGTCTACCAGCGGAAGGCGCCCGTGGCCAGCGCGGCGGTCGCCATCAGGAGGGTCAGCCCGAACGCGTAGGGGATGGTCCGCCGCTGGTGGTCGCCGAGGTCGACGCCGGCCAGCCCGGTCAGCAGGAACGTCGCAGGCGTCAGTGGGCTGACCGGAAAACCCGTCGTCATCTGGCCCAGCAGTGCGGCGCGCGCCACCTCCGTGCCGGGCACGCCGGCGACGCTGGAGGCCTCCGCAATCACCGGCAGCACGCCGAAGTAGAACGAGTCGGGATCGAACAGCAGGCTGAGCGGCATCGCGGCCGCGGCCATCATCGGCGGCAGGTGGCTCGCCGCGCCGGACGGCAGCGCCGCGACCAGGCTCTGCCCCATCGCGGCGAGCATGCCCGACTCGCGCAGGACACCGGCGAAGACCCCGGCCGCCAGGATCAGCGCCACCATCGACATCGCGTGGCTGCCGTGGCGCGCAAGCTGCTCGCTCTGCGCGGCAGGCTGCGGATGGTTGACCAGCAGCGCCACGGCGAACGCGCAGATGAAGACCACGGACGGCGGCAGCGGCGCGAGCACCAGCGCCGCCAGCGTCGCCCCGGTCAGCAGGGCGTTGAAGGCGAGCCGGCGCGGGCCGGCCCCCGGCCGGCCCGTGTCCGCCGGGCCTGCCGGCTCCCCGGCCGGCCGGAGCGGCACCGTGGCGGCTAGCCGCCGCCGCTCGCAGCGGCCCATCCAGGCGGCGGCCGCGAGCACGCCCAGCAGGCCGAGCGCGAGCGGCGGCAGCAGGGGGCGGAAGAGCAGGCCGACCTCGACCTGGAGGGCGGCGGCGGCCCGCAGCATGGGGCCGCCCCAGGGCATGATGTTCATCGTCCCGGCGCCGAGCGCCACCGTGCACGCCAGCACGCGCCGGTCGAGACCCAGCCGGTCGTACACGGGCAGCAGGGCCGGAATCACGATCAGGAACGTCGACGCGCCCGAGCCGTCGAGGTGGGAGAGCATGGTCACGACGGCGGTGCCGGCGACGAGGCGGACCGGATCGCCGCGGCAGCCGCGCACGACGGCGCGGATCACCGGCGAGAACAGGCCGGCATCGTTCATGACCCCGAAGTGGAGCACCGCGAAGCCCAGCATCGCGGCCGTGCCGGACACGCCCTGGATGCCCGCCAGGGCGTACGTCCCGATGTCGCGCCCGAACCCGGCGAGCAGCCCCACAGCCAGGGGCACGACGACCAGGGCCACCAGGACGGACGTCAGCCGGAACAGGATCAGGACGAGCAGGACGGCGATGGTGGCGGCGCCGAGCGCGGTCAGCATCGGGGCGCCGCCACCGGGGCGCGGTCAGTCGCGCAGGGCGAAGGTCGACAGGGAGTGGCCGGAGATGATGGCCACGTACTGCTTGCCGTCCACCTCGTAGGTCACCGGGCCGTTGATGATCTGGCTGCCGAGGCTGGCCTTCCACAGCAGCTCGCCGTTGCGCGCGTCCAGGGCCTGGAAGTAGCCGGAGCGGGCGCCCGTGAACAGCAGGTCCGACGCCGTCGTGAGGATGCCGCTGCGGATGACGTCCGTCATCTCGAAGCGCCACTGCTCCTCGCCGGTCAGCGGGTCCAGCGCGAGCACGGCGCCGCGGCCCCCCACCTCGGTCCAGTTGTTGATGGGACCGCGCGTCAGCGTGGGCGGCACGGGCGCGTCCGGCACGGGTTGCCAGGTTCGCGGAAAGTCGAGGCGGCGGCCCGTGAACGACCGTCCCGGGACGTAGATCTGCGGCGCGGCGTCGAACACCGTGGCGTAGTCCTCCCAGGCCGGCACGTAGAACAGCTCCGTCCGCGGACTGTAGGACGGCGAGTACCAGTTCGTCGCGCCCGAGATGCCCGGATACGTGGGCTCCCCGGCGGGCTGCGGGGTCTCGACCGGACGCCCGCTGTCGTCCAGCGCCTCGGCCCAGTTGACCGACACGAACGGGCGGCCGGTCAGGAAGCGGCCCGTGGCCCGGTCGAGCACGTAGTAGAACCCGTTGCGGTTGGCGAACAGCAGCACCTTGAAGAGCGTGTCGTTGCGGGTGATGTCGGCCAGCACCGGAATCTGCACCGCGTCGTAGTCGTAGGGGTCGTCCGGCGTGAACTGGAAGTGCCAGCGCAGCTCGCCCGTGTCGGCGTCGAGCGCCACCACCGAGCAGGAGTAGAGGTTGTCGCCCGGCCGCTGCGCCCGGTTGTAGTCGGGACCCGGGTTGCCGGTGCCCCAGTAGATCAGGTTGAGCTCCGGATCGTACGAGCCCGTGAGCCAGGCCGCGGCCCCGCCGTGCATCCAGGCCTCCGGGTCGCAGTAGGTCTCCGGGTCGGGCGGGCACGGCTCCCAGGTCTCGTGGCCCGGCTCGCCGGGTCCCGGGATCGTGTAGAAGCGCCAGACCTCCTCGCCGGTCTCGGCGTCGAGCGCGGCGATGAAGCCGCGGATGCCCTGGTCGCCGCCCGTGGAGCCGACGATGACCTTGCCCTCGACGGCCAGCGGCGCCAGCGTGAAGGCGTAGGCCAGCGTCATGTCCGCCACCCGGGTATTCCAGATCTCCACGCCCGTCGTCGCGTCGATCGCCACCACGTGGGCATCGAGGGTGGCCATGAACACCTTGTCGCCGAGCACGGCCACGCCGCGGTTGTTCGCCCCGCAGCAGGCCAGGTGGTTGGGCGACGTCGGATAGCGGTAGATCCAGAACACGCGTCCGGTGCGGGCGTCGAGAGCCACGATGTCGTTCGGCCGCTGCGTCAGGTACATCACGCCGTCGACCACGATCGGCGTCGTCTGCCACGGCCCCGCGACGGCCGTCTGGTACACCCACTGCAGCGCGAGGTCGCCGACGTTGTCGGGCGCTATCTGGTCGAGCTCGCTGTAGCGCTGGCCGAAGTAGCCGCCCGAGTAGGTCAGCCAGTTGCGGGGCTCGTCAGCCGTCCCGCGCAGGCGGTCGAAGGTCACCTGCGCCGACAGCGGAGCGGACAGCAGGCCGACCAGAACCGTCCCGAGCACCGCGCGCCGGACCATCGCTCCTGATGTCATCGTCTTCCGCCTTTCGACTACCTCGAGCCGTCCGCCGCCGCCTCGGCCGCCATCCGCTCGAGGTTGCGGTTGATCTCGAGGATGTGGCGGATGTCGTGGTTGCCCTCGTGGCAGCCGTACTCGTACATCGGCCCCTCG
>CAYGCV010000021.1:0-22684 GCA_964348425.1 uncultured Vicinamibacteraceae bacterium
CCGTTGTGCGGCGCAGACGCCTAGTCCTCCTTGCCGGCGGGGGCGGCGTAGCGGCCGACGGGGAGTTCCGGTCCGTCGACGACCAGCGCCGGGGTGCCGAGTTCGAAGCAGGGCCGGGGGCGGGCGGCGAGCAGGTCACGCGCGCTGGCCGCGAGCGCCGTCGCCAGCAGCGGCAGCGCGAGCGTGGCGTCGGCGTGGACGGTGACGTAGTCCGCATCGGCGGCGACCTTGCCCCAGCTCTGCGCCTCGCCGAGCGTCGATCCGGACGCGCCGCCGAACTGCGGCACATCGGTCACGATCTGCAGCGCGTAGCGGTGGCCGGCGCACTCGGCGCCGAAGAAATCGGCCTGGACGCTGGCCTGGTTGATGAAGTTCTTCGGCGTACCGCCGCCCAGCACGATCGACGCCGTGCGCGGGCGCCGGATGATGAGGCTGGCCGACTCGGCGATGTCGCCGATGACGTCGACGCCGCCCCGGTCGGGGGCGCGCTGGCGCGCCTGGGAGAGCCCCATGCCGATCGACGAGTCCGCGATGGCCGGGCAGAAAACCGGCACGTTGGCGCGATACGCTGCCGTCAGAATCCCGTCGCCCCCCGTCTCCCGCCACAAGTGCCCGCCCAGCAGGTGCAGCAGCTCCCGGCTCGTGTAGGGCCGGGGCTCGAGCGCGGCGGCGAAGTCCGCGATCCAGTCGTCGTTGTCGATGAACTCGTCCTCGTCGACCAGCGTGTCGTACACGCGATCGATGTGTGCGGCCTGCAGCGCGCGGTCGTCGGCCTGCGGCGATCCGAGAAAGTGCCGCCGGCCGCGCGTCTCGTGGAGATCGTGGTAGAGATTGGCGCCCGTCGAGACGACGCAGTCGACGTAGCGCTCCGCGATCAGGTGCGCCAGCACGAGCCGCAGACCGCCGGCGCTGAGCGCGCCCGCCAGCCCCAGAAAGATCATGACGTCGTCGGCCAGCATCTTGCGCCAGACCTGATGCGCCGCGGCCAGGTTGCGACCCTGGAACGAGATGCGTTCCATCCGCCGCAGAATCTCTTCGGCCGGCAGACCGGGCTCGACACGGAACGGTTCGACCGGCGTGCGCAGGTACCTCGACTTCTTCGACATCGGCGGCGCCCCGTCAGTCGGAGGCCTCGAGCTCGGCCTTGAGCTCCGCGAGCAGCGTCAGCGCGGCCAGCGGCGTCAGCTCGTCGAGATTGGCGGTGCGCAGACGCTCCGCGATCCGCGCGTGGCCGGGCGGCGGCGACTGGAACAGGCCGAGCTGCAGCTCCCGCGCCGCTGCCTGTCCGCTGAACGAGGGCCGCCCGCCGCGAGACAGCTCGTCGCTCTCGAGCCCGGTCAGGATCTCCCGCGCGCGCTCCACGGTCTCGGCCGGCAGGCCGGCCAGCCGCGCCACCTGGATGCCGTAGCTCCGGTCGGATCGCCCCGGCTCCACGCGGCGGAGAAAGATGATGTCGTCCTGCCACTCGCGGGCGACCACGTGATAGTTGGCCACCCCGGGCACGGCGTCCGCGAGATCGGTCAGCTCGTGGTAGTGGGTGGCGAAGAGCGTCTTCGGGCGCGCGCGCACGTTCGTCGACAGGTGCTCGGCAACGGCCCAGGCCAGGCTCAGACCGTCGAAGGTCGCCGTGCCGCGGCCAATCTCGTCGAGCAGGACGAGGCTGCGCGACGTGGCCGTGTGGAGGATCCGCGCGGTCTCCTGCATCTCGAGCATGAAGGTCGATTGCCCGCGCGTGATGTTGTCGGCGGCGCCGACCCGCGCGAAGACGCGGTCGACGAGCGGCACCTTGGCGCTCTTCGCCGGCACGAACGATCCGCAGTGCGCGAGCAGGGCGATCAGCGCCGCCTGCCGCAGGAACGTGGACTTCCCACCCATGTTCGGGCCGGTGACGAGGATCAGTTGCTGGGCGTCGTCGTCGAGCCGCAGATCGTTCGGGACGAAGGCGTCCGCGCAGTGGCGCTCGACGACGGGATGCCGTCCCTCGACGATGTCGAGCTCGGCGCCGGCATGGACCTGCGGCTTCGTGTAGTTGAGAACGACGGCCGACTCGGCCAGCGCGGCGAGGACGTCGAGGCAGGCGATGGCCCGCGCCGAGGTCTGGATCCGGGTCGCCTCGGCCGCCACCTGCTGCCGCAGCGCCTCGAACAGCTCCTGCTCCCGGTCGAGCTGGCGCTCGTCCGCCCCGAGGGCCTTCTCCTCGTGCTCCTTCAATGCCGGGGTGACGTAGCGCTCGCCGGTGGCGACCGTCTGCTTCCGGTAGTAGTCGTCGGGCACCGCGTGCAGGTTCGACTTCGAGACCTCGATGTAGTAGCCGAACACGCGGTTGAAGCGGACCTTGAGTGATGCGATGCCGGTGCGCTCGCGCTCGGCCTTCTCGAGCGCGGCGATGTGCTGCTTGGCGTTCCGGCTGATGGAGCGCAGCTCGTCCAGCGCGGGATCGACGCCGTCGCGGATGCACCCCCCGTCGTGGGCTGCGACCGGCGGATCGTTCACGAGCGTCGCCTCGATGGCGTCGCGAACGTCGGCCACGTCGTCGAGCTGGGCCGTCAGGCTCTGCGCCAACGGGGCGCGGCAATCGCCCAGCAGGCCCCGGATGCGCGGAATGACCGCCACCGACTGCCGCAACGCGACGAGATCCCGGGGGCCCGCGGTGCGCAGCGCGACGCGGGCGACCAGCCGCTCGAGATCGTGCACCGCCTTGAGCGTGTCGCGCAGCTTCGACCGCTCGGTGCTGCCGAAGGCCATCTCCTCGACCGCATCGAGCCGGTCCTGGATCGGCTCGAGGGCGTGCGCCGGCCGCTGCAGCCACGCGCGCAGCAGCCGCCCGCCCATCGGCGTCACCGTGCGGTCCAGCTCGCCCAGCAGCGAGCCGCTGCGGCCGCCGTCGGCCGACTCGAGGATCTCGAGGTGCCGGCAGGTGGTCGCGTCCACCAGCACGTGGTCCGCCCGCGACCGGAACACGATACGCCGGACGTGCACGAGATCGACCTTCTGGGTGTCCTGGAGATACTGCACGAGCGCGCCGGCAGCCCGCGCGGCAGCCGGGTGATCGGCCAGGTCGGAGCCCTCGAGGCTGGTTTGCAACTGGTCGCGGAGCGTCTCGCGCGCGTGATCGAAACCGAACGTCCAGGGCTCGAGCGTCGTGACCGGCAGATCGCGGGCGTCGAGCTCCGGCAGGATCTCCGCCAGCTTCGAATCCCGGGCCACGATGATCTCCCGCGGCCGGAGGACCGACAGCTCGTCGGCGAGCGCCTGTCGGCCGCTCTCGTCGGCGTACTCCGCGGCGCTGAACTCGCCCGTCGACACGTCGATCAACGCGGCGCCGTAGACCACGCCCGCGGCGCCCCGCGTCCGGGCGGGAGGGGAGTCGGTCGCGGGCACGAGCGCGATGAGGAAGGCCGGCTCGTTCGCTTCCAGGTAGCCCGCATCGGTCAGCGTGCCGGGCGAGACGATCCGGACCACCTCGCGGCGCACCGGCTGCCTGGACTTCTTCGCCGCCGAAGCCGCTTCCACCTGCTCGCAGATGGCGACGCGGAACCCGCGCTTGACGAGGCGCGCCACGTACCCGTCCGCGGCGTGGTGGGGGACGCCGCACATCGGAATCGGGCTGCCGCCGCTGTCGCGGGAACGCGAGGTCAGCGTCAGCTCCAGCACGCGCGCGGCCGCCAGCGCGTCCTCGTAGAACATCTCGTAGAAGTCGCCCATCCTGAAGAAGACGAGCGCGTCCGGGTGCTGGCGCTTGACATCCAGGTACTGCCGCATCGCGGGCGTGACGTGCGAGGCACGGCCGGCCTCGGTGGAGGAGGGCATCTGAGTATGGGCGGCGAGTATACCAGCCCGTGCCGGGCCGGCTCGCCGCGAGGATTCCGTTATCCTTCGGTGCGATGCGGATTCTGGCGCTCGATACGTCCACGCCCCCCGGCAGCGTCGCGCTCGCCACCGGCGGCGAGCTGACGGAATGCCGGATCGGAGACGCCGCGCGCACGCACGGCGAGCGGCTCCCCGGCGACATCACGGCGCTGCTCGCGGCGCATGCGCTGACCCCGGCCGACATCGACCTGTACGCCGTGTGCTCGGGACCGGGGTCGTTCACCGGCTTGCGCGTAGGCCTCGCCACCATCCAGGCGCTGGCGCTGGTCAATCGGTGCGGCGTGGTGGCCGTGCCCACGCTGGAGGCCCTGGCCCGCGCCGTCGTGTGGGCGCCGGCCGGCAACGAGCGCCCGGCGCTGGTCGGGACCTGGATGAACGCCCATCGCGGCGAGGTCTTCGCGGCCCTCTACGCCGTGGAGCCGGCCGCTGCCGGCGCCGCGCTGGCGGAGGTCGCCGGGCCGATTGCCGCCGCGCCGGACGTGGTGCTGAGGCACTGGCGCGAGCGGCTGCGCGACACCGGCCGCCGGGTGGCCGTGATCGGCGACGCCGTGGCGCCCGTCCGCGAACGGCTCCGACAGGAGCTGAACTGCGCCGGCCTGCTGACGCCGCGCATTCCGCCGCTGGCGCCGATTGCGGCGCGCGTCGCCGCGGCGGCCGCCGGGCGCGGTGCCGGGGCTCCGCACGCGGTTCGTCCCGTCTACGTGCGCCGTCCGGACGCGGTGCTGGCGCGCGAACGGCGGCAGCGCCCCGGGGGCGCCGGCGCTTGAAACCCCGCGGACCCTGTGATACGTTCGCCGTAGCTCAGGGGTGGCAACCATCCTGCCTGCCGAACGCTCCCAACGCATTCCGGTACCAAGGAGGTGGAATGACAGGCTCGCAGCAACTGCGGGAGAATCTCCTGCAGACGGATGAGGAGTTCCGTCGACTTGCAGCACAGCATCGCGATCTCGAGGCACGACTCGGCGAGCTCTCACGCCAGCTGTACCGGACCGGACAGGAGGAACTGGAGAAGGCCACCCTCAAGAAGCGCAAGCTGCAGCTCAAGGATCGGATGGAGGAGATCCTGCGCCAACGCCGGAACCCGCCCGGCGTGACGGCGCTGCCGTCTTCCGTGCGCGGTTGACCGCGCGCACCCCGCCCGACGCGGCATCCCGGGGCGCGGGGGCATGCCGCCGCGACGAACAGGGCCGTCGAACCAGCATGAGAATCGACCGGGCCGGTATCCCGTTCATCACAGGCACGCTGCTCTGCGGCGCCGTGTGCATGGCGTTCGGGCTGGTGGCTTGGGCGGCGGCCGCGGCCGCGGCCGCCGGCTTCTTCGGGTTCTTCTTCCGTGACCCGGAGCGGCGCGTGCCGGCGGCTCCCGGCCTGGTCGTGTCGCCGGCCGACGGCAGGGTCGTCTTCGCCGGCGAGGCCGAGGCCAGTGTGGCGCCGCGCGGCGCGTGGCGGCAGGTGAGCGTGTTCCTCTCGCCCCTTGACGTCCACGTGAACCGCGTTCCGGTCGGCGGCACGGTCACCCGCGTGGACTACTCGGCCGGCCGCTTCCTGCCGGCCTACCGCCGCGAGGCTGCGGCCGAGAACGAGCGGTGCGAGATCTGGATCGAGCACGGCGCCCAGACGGTGGTCTGCCGCCAGGTGGTCGGCATCCTGGCGCGGCGGATCGTCTGCCGGCTGTCCGCCGGCATGTCCGTGGCCACGGGCCAGCGTTTCGGTATCATGAAGTTCGGATCGCGGATGGACGTGTTCGTCCCGGACGGGGTACGTTTGCGCGTACGGGCGGGCGATGCCGTGCACGGCGGCGAGACCGTCCTGGCCGTCCTGGAGGCAGCGACGGCGCCGGAATAGCATCGAGGTTGGGCGTGCCCAGAGTACTGTCCGTCTTCAGCCCGCCGCGACCGGAACGCCGCTTCCAGCGGGGTGTGTACCTGCTGCCGGGCATGCTCACGGTCGGCAACATGTTCTGCGGCTGGGCCTGCATCGTCTACGCCATGCGCGGCGACTACGTGACGGCCGCGCCGTTCGTGGCCTTCGCCATGATTCTCGACACGCTCGACGGGCGGGTGGCCCGGATGACCGGCGCCACGAGCGAGTTCGGCGTCGAGTTCGACTCGCTGGCCGACGTCATCTCGTTCGGCGTGGCGCCGGCGGTCCTGGTGTTCTCCTGGGGCCTCGACTCGCTCGGCCGGCTCGGTTGGGCCATCGGCTTCCTGTTCGTCACGGCCGCCGCCATGCGCCTGGCGCGCTTCAACATCCAGGGCAAGGGCGGCGACCGGCGCTACTTCATCGGGATGCCGAGCCCGGCCGCCGCCAGCGTGCTGGCGGCCACCGTGTTCGCCTACCCGGGCGGCCTCGAGGGGATTCGCGAGGCGGTGATCGCGCTGCCGGTCGTGCTGGTGCCGGCCGCGCTGATGGTGAGCCGGATCAGATACCGCAGCTTCAACGCGCTGACCCCCGGACGACGCCACTCGTATCTCACGCTCCTCGTGATGGCAGGCATCATCGCCGCGATCGCGATCCATCCGCAGATCGTGCTCCTGGTGATGGCCTACACCTATCTGGCGTCGGGATTGATCGGCATGGTCATCTCCCGGGCGCGCGTGCGGGCGCCCGGCGGCGAGACCGAGACGCTGCCGCTACCCTCCGTGCAGGACCGCTCGGCCTCCTGACGGCGCCGCGAGCGGCAGGGTCATCGTGACCGTGGTGCCGTGCTCCTTGCGGCTCTCGACGCGGATCGTGCCGCCGCTCAACTCGATGTTCCGCTTGGCGATCGCCATGCCGAGCCCGGTCCCGGATACCTTGGTGGAGAAGTAGGGCTCGAAGATGCGCCGCAGCGTGGCGGGATCGACGCCGGCTCCCGTATCGGCCACGGCCAGATCGACGGCCGCCGCCGACACGGCGGCGCGAATCGCGAGCGAGCCCCGGCCCGGCATGGCGTGCAGCGCGTTGTCGATGACGTTGGTCAGCGCCCGTCCGACCAGGGTCCGGTCGACGAGCACCGCCGGGCATCCCGCCGGGATGTCGACGGTGACCGCGATCCTGTCCTCGACGCCGACCAGGTACGGCGTCAGCACGCCATGCACCAGTCCGGCGAGGTCCGTCGCTGCGCGGCTGACGGCGGGTGACGAGGCGAAGCTCGAAAACTCCGAGGAGATTCGCCGCAGAATGCGAACCTGGGCCAGGATCGAGTCGACGCAGCTCTGGAGCACGGGGCTCAGCGGCTCGCCGCGGTCCCGGTTCACGCGCAGCAGATGCTCTGCCGAGAGCTGCACGGGGGTGAGCGGGTTCTTGATCTCGTGCGCCACCTGGCGGGCCATCTCGGCCCACGCCTCGAGCCGGTGCGTGCGCTCGAGCCGGCGTTGCTGATCCTTGAGATCGATCGCCATCCGGTTGAACGCGACGACGAGCCGCTGCAGCTCGTCGGCCGAGCGGACCGCCACCTGCGCGTCGAAGTTCCCGCGCGCGAGCTGGCGCGTGGCGCGCGTCAGACGCTTGACGGGATCGGCAATCCGTTCCGCCAGGTAGAACCCGCTGCCCGCCCCGAGCAGGATGAACAGCACCACACCGAGCAGAATGCCGCGGTCCAGGTCGGCGATCTGGTCCTCGATCTGCTGCTGCCGCGACGCCAGCGGCACCGTCAGAATCGCGTCGCGTCCGCCGGCGCGAAGCGGTGTGGCGGCCACGAGGTAGCGCAGCGACCCGATGGCGTCCTCCGCCACGTAGCTGGGCAGGCGATCGAGGGCGATCGCGTCATACACGCCGTCCGGCGTGCGCGTCGGCAGCAGCCCGGACGTGAACAGGTCGCGCTCGCTGGTCGCCAGCAGTCGGGAGCCTTCGAAGATGTTGACGTCCTGGTCGATGATCTGACTGATGAAGACGAGCAGGTCGTCGTTGATGACGGACGCGGCCGCCTCGCCCGTCTGCGGCAGTCGCGACGACTCCTCGATCACCCGCTGGGCCACGGCCGCCGTACGGGCCGCGCCGGTTTCGACGTCGGCCCGCAACTGCGCCGTGTAGTAGGTCCGAATCACCACGGCGAGCGCGAGCACCGGTATGACCGTCGCCGCGACGAACGCGAGGAGCAGGCGGCGGTAGAAGCTGGTGCGGATCTCGCGCAGGAGGGCGCGGCCGAAGCGCTGCCGCGCGGCGGACCACGGCGCCGCGCCCACCGCCATCAGGAACAGCACGAGACACACGACGCCGACGAACGCCGCGATCTCGACCAGGCGCACCAGATGGTCGAACAGCCCGAAGGCCGGATATCCCAGCGCGTAGATCCCGGCGCGGTTGTTGGTGACGTACACCTCGTAGTCCCGCCCGCTCCTGGCGCGCGTGGTCCAGAACGGCTCGCGGGAAGCGTAGACGCGCGCGAACAGGTCCTCGTCGAGCAGCCAGGCGTTCGGACCCGACGTGAAGATCGGCTGGAGCCCCCAGCCGTAGATGACCAGCTCGACGTCGCGGCCCACCTGCCGGTCGGCGAGCGGGCTCGCTCGCCCGCGCAGCAGCTCCGCATACGGGTTGCGGGGCGAGATGAAGGGCAGCGCCTGATAGTCGAGGGCGAGGTGCACCACGACGGAGCCGCGGGCCGCAGGGCCCCGCGCACGGGCGTCGCCCGGCGTGCACAGCGCACGGTCCCCGTGCAGGACGCGACGTTCCTCGGACCCGAACGGGGCGGCCTCGCCGAAGATCTCCCAGTCGCACGTGCCCGATATCCAGCCCTGCGGGACGCCTTCGTACTCGGGGAAGTTCAAGGCGAAACGACTGACCAGACCGCCTTGCGCGCCGTACAGCTCGACGGCGGACGTCAGCCGCAACTGCGCCAAGTCCGTCCGGCGCCACACGGAGAACGCGCGGTCCGTGTCCGGCTGCTCGACCTGCCGCGCGGGCGGCGCCGCCGTCATGAACGGCAGGTCCGACATGGCGTCGATCTGGGCCAGCGCCCGGCCCAGGTGGGCTTGCAGCTCTTCCGGGTAGCTCGCCGCCTGCACGGCGTACTGCGTTTCCACGAGCGCGCGCTTGGCCCGCTGCGCGTGATGCCAGAGCGTGGGGTAGAGCAGCAGCGCCGGGAGGACCATGGCCAGCAGCGCGGCCAGCATGCGCGACGCGTGAGACGCATGGCGAAACCAGGGTCGCACGCTCGGCACGCTCAGCGCCGCGGCGAGCGTGCCGCCGAGCGCGGCCCCGAACGGCCAGGCGGGTTGCGCACCCGCCGCCACGATCGCCAGACCCGGCGCGCTCCACGCGACGACGGCGGCAGCCACCGGCACGGCGTCACGGCGCCCGTGCCGCCAGGCGATCCGCGTCGCCATGAGCACCACGACGCCGCCCCAGATCGAGCCGACGGCCACCAGCAGGAGCCCTGCCAGCAGCCCCGCGCGCCCGGCATCCCATGGCGACAGGGAGGTGTGCAGGAGATCCACGGCCGACGCCGACACCGTGTCGGCGGTGACGGCCTGCAGTCCGCTCAGGGCCGCGGCCAGCACGAGGCCCCCGGCCAGGTGCGTCACCAGGAACCACGGCGCACGGCGAGGCGACAGCCCCCGCCGCGCGCCGCGCGACGCGAGGCGGACGCGTTCGAGGCACGTCGCCGCCAGCAGCGCCAACGCGACGGCGAGCGCGCCCAGGAGCAGCAGATCGGCGGGGGACCGCAACAGACCGGGCAAGTGGGTGGAGCTGTAGACCTCCGGCGCGAACAGGCGGCTCCGTGCCGGGGCCGGCGCGCCCGCGACGCGCAGCAGGAGCACCGCGACGGCGAGCCCCGCCGCGGCCAGGCCGCCGAGCCGCAGGCTCTCCCTGGCGGTGGCCCGCCGCGGCGCGAGGATTGCTCCCGGCAGCACCGCGACGAGGACCACCAGGACCACGAACGCCAGGCTCAGGTCGCGGACCGCCCGCCGCCAGTCGTTGCGCGCCGCGCGCAGATCGTCGCCGGATACGGTCGCATCCAGCAGGCGCTGCCTGTGCGGCGACCGCAGCTCGAACGCTCGCGCCCCCGGCCCGGGCGCAGAGTCCCCGTCATGGGGTCGCACGATGACATCGGCAATCGGCGCGTCGAGTCGAAACGCGTCGGACGGCGCCCCGGCCACGCCCGGCGCCGTCGACAGGACGCGCTCGGCGGCGATCGAGCCGATGCGCCGCGGCGGCGCCGCGGCGCCGGGCTGCTCCAGCACCGGCTCGATGTAGACGAGGCGCAACCCGAGCGGCCCCGGGGCGACGAAGAACGTGCGGTCGCCCAGCACGCGGCGGGCGGGAATTTCCGACGGCCGCCCCGCCCATGCTCGGGCGGACGCCGCGGCCCCGTAGACCGTGACGGCGACGTCGGAGACGCCGCCGTCAGCCGCCGCGGCGCGCGTGGCCGCGAACAGACGGGGCAGGGCGGCCGACCCGCCGCCGATGCCGGCGGCCACTGCCGGCTGCACGGCCAGGCGCGCTGCGAGCGATTCCAGCGAAACGGCCATGGCGGTGAGGTCGCGCGACACGTGACGCTCGACCTTGTGAAACGCGGCGTCGTCCGATCCGCCCAGCCGGCCGACCTCGATCAGCCGGCCGCCGGCCTGGATGAGAATCACCCCGGCCGCTCCGGCCAGCACGGCGCGCCGCCACGAGCGCGGACTACTCATCGGCGGACGCTCCGATCGGGGCGGCCGCCCCCCGGGCGGCGCCGATTGGCGGTGGCGGGACCGGCAGCACGTCGGCCGGCACCAGCGGCGCGGGCGCGGGCAGCAGCGGCGGCGGCGGAAAGTCGAGCGGGAACGACCGCGGGCCGGTCGCGGGCCGCATGCCGACCAGGCGTCCATCGGCAATCGGCAGCACGACCCCCGGACCGGAGCCGGCCCGCAACGCGGCGAAGTGGGGCGGCGCGCCGAGCTCGTCGGCCGCACACAGGATGCCCGCCGGCCGCCCGTGCTCGCGATCGAACGCGCGGACGTGCGCCGACACCCCCGAGACGAACAGCGCCCGTCCCACGATCGCGGGGCCGGCCCGCGGCCGGCCGGGCAGGGGCCGCCGCCATTGCTGCACGCCGCTGGCGCGATCGAGCGCCCATAGAATGTTGTCCAGCGACGTGAAGTACACCCGACTCTCGTCCACCGCCGGCCGGCCGACGACGTCGCCGCCGGCGCGCCAGCGCCAGTCGAGGCTGCCGTCCTCCGGCGACAGGCGGTACAGGTAGTTGTCCGTCGCGCCGACGAACACCGCGTCGAGCGGCAGCACCTCGCGCGGACTGCCGCGCAGCGTCCGCTCCCAGAGCGGCGTCCCCGCCGTGAGATCGAGCGCGACGAGGCGGCCGTCATCGATCGGCACGAACAGGCGGCGCCCCCCGACCGCGGGCCGCACGCGCAGCGGACCGTCGAGCGAGCGCCGCCAGAGCTCGCGGCCATCGGCGGCCCGCAGCGCGGCGACCTCGCCGCTCGCGAGCGAGACGACCAGCCAGCCCGCCGCGCGGAGGGGAGCCGCGGAGATCGGCGCCGCGAACTCCCGCGTCCACAGCGGCTGCGCGTCGGCGGCCCGCAGGGCGACCAGCGTGGCGCCGGCCGCGACGATCACGCTGCCGCCGGCCGCCGCGGGCGGGAACCCGGTCCGCCGGGCGCTGATCCAGGCCGTCTCTCCATCGCCCAGTCGGATTGCCGCCAGCGTGCCGTCGCGGAGCGGGACGTAGGCGTGGATGTCGTCGTAGCCGGGCGTCGCGGCCGGCGGCTGGCCCAGGTCGGCCGTCCAGGCCGGCTCGAGCGGAAAGATCGACGCGGGCGGCTCGCGGACGCCGGCCCGGGCGCCGCCCGCCCCGTGCTGCGCAGCCGCGGAAAGCGCGGGGCACACCCCGCCCGCGACCAGGCACATCACGGACACCATGGATAGACGTCGTGCGATACCACAAGATATTGTGGTGCGGTCGGTGCCCACCCCGCTATAATAGCGGCACCGGGTTGATTGATCCCGGCGGCGTGCCGCCCCCATCCACGACGAACTGGCGCAATCTTCGGTGGCCCATCAGACGATCCTCGTTCTGGACTTCGGCTCGCAGTACACCCAACTGATCGCCAGGCGGCTTCGCGAGCTGTCGGTGTACTCGGAGATCCTGCCGTTCGATACGCCGGCCGGGACGATCCGGGCGCGCGGAGCGGCGGGCCTGATTCTCTCCGGGGGGCCGGCGAGCGTGTCGGACCCCGCCGCGCCGCACTGCGACCCGGCGCTGTTCGACAGCGGCATCCCGGTGCTCGGCATCTGCTACGGCATGCAGGAGATGACCGCGGCGCTGGGCGGCCGCGTCACGCGCGCGCCGGAGCGCGAGTACGGCCATGCGACGGTCACGGTGCAGGGGAACGGCGCCCTGCTGGCCTCCGTGCCGCGGGAGCTGCGTGTCTGGGCGAGCCACGGCGACTTCGTCGCGAGCGTGCCGCCCGGGTTCACGGTCAAGGCCACCAGCGCCAACGCGCCGGTGGCGGCGATGGAGCATCCGGCCCGGAGACTGCACGCCCTGCTGTTCCACCCGGAGGTCGTGCATACGCAGGCTGGCGATCGCATCCTGCGCAATTTTGCATGCAATATTTGTACCTGTAGTGGCGACTGGACGATGGCGTCGTTCGTCGACGAGGCGACGGCGCGCATCCGTTCCCGGGTGGGCGCGGCAGGCCGCGTCGTGTGCGGCCTGAGCGGCGGCGTCGATTCCACGGTGACCGCGCTGCTCGTGCACCGCGCCATCGGCGACCGCCTGACGTGCATCTTCGTCGACAACGGGCTCCTGCGCCGGGACGAGGCCGAGCAGGTCCGGCGGCGCTTCACCGGGAAGCTGCGCCTGCCGCTCGTGGTCGAGGACGCGAGCCGCCTCTTTCTCGAGCGGCTGGCCGGCGTGACCGATCCGGAGCGCAAGCGCAAGATCATCGGCGCCACGTTCATCGACGTGTTCGAGCGCGTGGCGCAGACGATCGGCCGCTTCGACCACCTGGCGCAGGGCACCCTGTATCCGGACGTCATCGAGAGCGTTGCGGTCGTCGGTCCGTCGGCCGCGATCAAGAGCCACCACAACGTCGGCGGGCTTCCCGAGCGCCTGGCGTTCACGCTCGTCGAGCCGCTCAGGGAACTGTTCAAGGACGAGGTGCGCGCGCTCGGGACGGCGCTCGGGCTCGACGACGAGCTCGTCTGGCGGCAGCCGTTTCCGGGCCCCGGCCTCGCCGTGCGGATTCTCGGCGACGTGACCGCGGACCGGCTCGCGCTGCTGCGCCATGCGGACGCCATCGTCGCGGACGAGATTCGCCGCGGCGGCCTGTACCGGCAGCTCTGGCAGTCGTTCGCGGTCCTGCTGCCCATTCGGAGCGTGGGCGTCATGGGCGACGAGCGGACCTACGAGCATACGATTGCCGTGCGCGCCGTCGAGAGCCGCGACGGCATGACCGCGGACTGGGCCCGGCTGCCCCACGAGCTGCTCGCCACGATATCGTCGCGCATCGTCAACGAGGTCCACGGCATCAACCGGGTGGTCTACGACATCAGCTCCAAGCCGCCATCGACAATCGAGTGGGAATGAGCGCCAGCTTCGTTCACCTGCATCTGCACACGGAATACTCGCTGCTCGACGGGGCGTGCCGCATCGGGGAGCTGCTCGATCAGGCGCAGCGCCTCGACATGCCGGCGGTGGCGGTCACCGAGCACGGCAACCTGTTCTCCGCCGTCACGTTCCACGACGAGGCCCGCAAACGCGGCATCAAGCCGATCATCGGCTGCGAGGTCTACGTCGCGAACGGCAGCCGCCTGACGAAGAGCGGAACCCCCGGGGAGACGGCCAACCACCTGGTGCTCCTCGCGACCAACCGCACGGGCTACCACAACCTGATCAAGCTGGTCTCCGCGGGGTACACGGAGGGGTTCTACTACAAGCCGCGGATCGACAAGGACCTGCTGGCGGAGCATGCCGGCGGGATCGTCGGGCTCAGCAGTTGCCTGAAGGGCGAGGTCGCCACCCGCCTGTGCCGGGAGCAGGAGCGCCAGGCGGTCGACGCGGCGGCCACCTACCGCGACCTCCTGGGTCCGGGCAACTTCTTTCTGGAGATGCAGTTCCAGGGCATCGACGCCCAGCGCACGGTGAACAACGGGCTGCCGCCGATTGCCCGCGAGCTCGGCCTGCCGCTGGTCTGCACCAACGACGTGCACTACCTGCGGCAGGCCGACCATCGCCCGCACGACGTGCTGCTGTGCATCGGGACGGGCAAGAACGTCGATGACGAGCAGCGCCTGCGGTACCACGGCGACCAGTTCTATCTCAAGACGCCCGCGGAGATGGCGGAGCTGTTCAGGGACTACCCGGACGCGCTGAGCAACACCGTCGCGATCGCCGAACGCTGCGACCTCGACCTGAGCACCAGCGAGAATCACCTGCCGAACTTCGACGTCCCGGACGGCCACACGCTCGACGGGTACTTCGAGCACGTCGTCCGCGAGGGGTACGCGGCGCGCCTGCCCCGGCTGCGGGAGCTGGAGGGCCGCGGCGCCCTGCGTCATCCGCTCGAGGCCTACGAGGCCAGGCTCGCCTACGAGATCGACGTCATCAAGCGGATGCAGTACCCGGGCTACTTCCTCATCGTCTGGGACTTCATCCGCTACGCGCGCGATCACGGCATCCCGGTCGGCCCGGGCCGCGGCTCGGCCGCGGGCAGCCTGGTGGCCTACTGCCTGCAGATAACCGACGTCGATCCGCTGGACTTCGATCTCATCTTCGAGCGCTTTCTCAACCCGGAACGCGTCTCGCTGCCGGACATCGACATCGATTTCTGCGAACGCCGGCGGGGCGAGGTCATCGAGTACGTCACGCGCAAGTACGGCCGGGAGAACGTCGCCCAGATCATCACCTTCGGGACGCTGAAGGCGCGCGCCGCGGTGCGTGACGTGGGCCGCACGCTGGGCATGTCGTACGCGGACGTCGACCGCGTCGCCAAGCAGATTCCGCCGACCCTCGACATGACGCTCGACCGGGCGGTGGAGGAGAGCTCCGCGCTCAAGGAGATGTACCGGCGCGACGAGCGGGTCAAGGAGCTGATCGGCGTGGCGCGCCGGCTGGAGGGCGTGACCCGGCATGCCTCGGTGCACGCGGCCGGCGTCGTCATCGCGCCGCGACCGCTGACCGAGTTCGCACCGCTCTACAAGAGCCAGAAGGACGAGATCACCACCCAGTGGGCCATGAAGGAGATCGAGCGGGTCGGCCTGCTCAAGATGGACTTTCTCGGGCTGAGCACGCTGACGCTGCTCCAGGACGCCGTGGGCCACATCCGCGTGACGGAGGGCAAGACGCTGGCGCTCGACCAGATGCCCCTCGACGACGCCCGGACGTACGAGCTCTTCGGGGACGGTCAGACGCTCGGCGTGTTCCAGTTCGAGAGCTCGGGCATGCGGGAAACCCTGCGCAAGGCGAAGCCCAAACGGTTCGACGACCTGATCGCGCTCAACGCGCTCTACCGGCCCGGGCCGCTCCGGGGCGGGGTCATCGACGACTTCATCGCGCGCAAGCACGGCCGGGTGCAGATCTCGTACGAGGTGCCCGAGCTCGAGCCCATCCTCAAGGACACCTACGGGGTCATCGCGTACCAGGAGCAGGTGATGCGCATTGCCAGCGACCTGGCCGGCTTCACCATGGGGGAGGCCGACCTGCTGCGCAAGGCGATGGGCAAGAAGGACGCGTCGGCGATGCAGGCCCAGCGCAAGCGCTTCGTCGAGGGCGCGGTCCAGCGCGGCATCGAGCAGCGGAAGGCGACCGGCATCTTCGACCTCATGGAGTACTTCGCCGGCTACGGCTTCAACAAGAGCCATTCGACGGCGTACGCGCTGCTGGCCTATCAGACGGCCTATCTGAAGGCCAACTATCCCCGGCACTTCATGGCGGCGCTGCTGACCATCGAGCGGCAGAACACCGACAAGCTGGCGGTCTACCTGGGGGAATGCCGTGACCTGGGCGTCCCCATCCTGCCGCCGGACGTCAACAGCAGCGGCCTGCACTTCACGGTCGCCGGCGACGGCATCCGCTTCGGTCTCGCGGCGATCAAGAACGTGGGCGAAGCGGCCATCGCCTCGATCGTGAAGGCGCGCGAGACGCGGGGGCGCATCGCGTCGCTCGACCGGTTGTGCGAGGACGTCGACCTGCGGCTGGTGAACAAGCGGGTGCTCGAGAGCCTCACGAAGGCCGGCGCCTTCGATTCGCTCGTGCAGGCCGAGCCCCGCCCGCCCGTGGCCGCCCTGCGGGCCCGGCTGCTGGCCCTGACGGATCGCGCGCTCGAGCACGGGAATCGGCGCCAACGCAATCGGGACCGCGGACAGACGGAGCTGTTCGGCGACGCCGAGGCGGACGAGCCGCTGGAGGTCGGCTGGCGCGGCGCCGGCGAGCAGGTGCCGGCCTGGACCGACGCGGAGCAGCTCGCGTTCGAGAAGGAGGCCCTCGGCCTGTACCTCAGCGGGCACCCGATCGACCGTTTCGCCGGGGAGCTCGAGGCGGGCGGCGTGCGGCGCATCGAGGAGCTCGCCGAGGCGGCGGCGTCCGTGGCGGTCGCCGGCATCATCGCCAACCGCCGTCTGCTGACGACCCGCAAGGGCAGCCCGATGGCGGTGATCACGCTCGAGGACCGCGGCGGCAGCCTGGAAGCGGTGGTGTTTCCGGACGCGTACGGCAAGTGCTCGTCCCTGCTCGAGCCCAACAGCCTGATCGTCGCCCGCGGTCGTCTCGAGAAGGACGAGGAAACGGCGCGCCTGATCGTGTCCGAGGTTCAACCGCTCTCCGCGCTGGCCGCCGGACCGGGCAGCACCCTGGAGGTGCGGCTGGAGGCGCCGCCGCTCGATCGTCCGACGCTCGAGGCGCTCGCCGAGGTCTTCGGCCGCCACCGGGGCGACGATCCCGTCTCGCTGCGGATCGAGCTGCGCCGGCGGAAGCGGCCCATGCGGCTCCTGGCCGCGCTGCCGCAGACCCGCGTGCGCTTCTCGGACACGCTGGTGGACGAGGTCGAGCGCGTCTGCGGCAAGGGGGCGGTGGCGTGGGTGTGAAGTGGTGATGCATCCCGCGACCGTCTGGGAGCACCTGCCGTGCGATGACGACCACGCGCGGGTCCTGACGCGCGAGCTGAACGTCCACCCGGTCGTCGCCAGGCTGCTGGTGCTGCGCGGCTTCGCGGCCGCCGACAAGGCCAGCGACTTTCTCAATCCGTCGCTCGATCAGCTCCACGACCCGTTCCTGCTCACGGACCTGCAAGCCGGGGTGGACCGCCTGCTGGCCGCCATCGCGCGGCGGGAGCGGATTGCCGTGCACGGCGACTACGACGTGGACGGCATCACGTCGACGGTCATCCTGCGCCGCATGCTCGAGATGCTGGACGGCGAGGTCGTGCACTTCATCCCCGAACGGCTCCGTGACGGATACGGACTGCAGCCCGAGGCGATCGAGCTGCTGCACGGCCAGGGCGTGCGCGTCGTGGTGACGGTCGACTGCGGGATACGGAGCCGGGAGGCCGGGCGGCGGGCCCGGGAGCTGGGCGTCGATCTCGTGATCACCGACCACCACGAGCCGGAACGCGAGCTGCCGCCGGCGCTGGCGGTGATCAACCCCCGCCGCCACGACTGCGCCTATCCCGACAAGGATCTCGCGGGCGTTGGCGTGGCGCTCAAGATGGTCCACGGGCTGTGCGTCAGGAGCGGCCGCCTGCGCTGGCTGCCCGGCTTCCTGAAGCTGGCGGCCATCGGCACCGTCGCCGACGTCGTGCCGCTGCGCGGCGAGAACCGGGTCATCGCGCGGCTGGGGCTGGAGCAGTTGACCCGCGGTCCGCACACGGTGGGCCTCCAGGCGCTGCTCGACGTGACCGGCCTGACGGCGAAGAAGATCGGGAGCTACGAGGTCGGTTTCGTGCTCGCGCCGCGCGTCAACGCGGCCGGACGCATGAACACGCCGGACCTGGCCACCCGCCTGCTGCTGGCCGCGGAGCCGGGCATGAGCGGCGAAGCCAGGCGGCTGGCCGAGCGCCTCGACGCCGAGAACACGAAACGACGCGAGGAGGAGGCGGAGGTCCTCCGCGACGCCCGCGGGCGCATCGCGAAGGATCCGACCATCGCCGCGCAGAACGCCCTGGTCGTGTGGGCTGAGGGCTGGCATCGCGGGGTAATCGGGATCGTGGCCTCGAAGCTCGTCGACGAGTTCCACCGGCCCGTCGTCGTGGTGTCGGTCGAGGGCGAGACCGCGCACGGCTCCGGGCGCAGCATCCGCGGTTTCGATCTGCTCGCCGGACTCGAGCATTGCGCCGACCTCTTCGACCGCTTCGGCGGTCACCGGCAGGCCGCCGGCCTGACGCTGCCGGCGGCCCGGCTCCCGGAGCTCCGGACGCGGCTGGCCGCCTACGCGAACGAGCGGCTCGCCCCGCTCGATCTCGTGCCGCACCTGGCGATCGACGCGCGGCTGCCGCTGGCCGACATCAACGCGCGGCTGCTGGCGGGGCTCGCCGCGCTCGAGCCGTTCGGGGTCGGCAACCGGCGTCCGGTCTTCCATGCCGGCGCCGTCGAGGTCGTCGACGGACCGCGCCTCGTCAAGAAGCGACATATCAGCATGACGGTGCGCCAGGGCGGCGCGCGCTTTCGCGGCATGGCCTGGCGGGCGGCCGACCGCCAGGCGTTCGTCCGCGAGCGCGCCGCCGCGCTGGAGCTCGCGTTCTCCCTGACCGAGAACACCTTCCGCGGGAACACCTTCATCGAGCTCTCCGTGGCTGATATAAAGTGATTCATGGCCTCCTGGCGGCGCTCGGTCCGCCTCGCGCTGCTGCTGTTCGTGGCGGGACTCGGCACGACCGTGCTGCTCGGTCTCCGCGAACGCGCCGTGCCCGCCAGTGACCTCGTCGTCGAGCGCACCGACCCGCGGGCCGTCATCCAGACGCGGGGCAGCCGCATCGTCCAGGCCGACTCGCTCGGCGACAATTTCAACGTGGTCGCCGGCCGCCAGTTGACGTACCCCGACGGGGAGGTGCGCCTGCTCGGCGGGGTCGAGGTGGAGGTCGGCGCCAGGGACGACCGCGAGGGGTTCGTCCTGCAGGGCGCGGAAGCGGCGATCGACGGTGACCGGGCCGCGGTGCTGCTGTCCGGCGACGTGCGGTTCACCGCGGGCAGCGGGCTCGAGGCCCGCAGCGAGCAGGCGTCCTACTCGCGCGCGGACGGGGTCGTGCGCATGCCCGCCGCGGCGTCGTTCGTGCGCGACGGGCTGCGCGCGTCGGGGCGGCAGGCCGTGTACGAGCGGGCAGGCGACCTGCTGCGGTTGCGGGGCGACGCCGTCGTGGCGCTGGCGTCGAGCGCAGCCCCCATGAGCATCGCGGCGGCGACCGCGCTGATCGCGCACACCGACGGCTACATGACGTTCGATGGCGGCGTCGCCGTCGACGCGGACCGCCTGCAGATGGCGGCGTCCCGGGCCCGGGCCGAGCTCAGCGGGGAGATGGCGGCGCTCGAGTCGCTGCGACTCCGGGACGGCGCCCGGATTCTGGGCGGCGATCGCGCCCCCGGGCGGCTGCGCGCGATGACCGCCGCCGACATCCGGCTGCGCTACGCCGGCGCGGACCGCGGGCTCGAGCGGGCCGCCCTGACGGGGGACGCCCGGCTCGCCCTGTTCGGGACCGGCGACCGCGGAACGACGATCGCCGCCCGGTCGATGGACGTCGGATTCGCGCCCGCCGGCGGCGGCGTCAGCTCGCTGGCCGCGCGCGAGGGCGTCGTCCTCGACGTCGGCGGCGGCGGATCCGGACCGCCGCAGCGGATCAGCGCCGACGCGTTGCGCGGCACGAGCGGCGCGGGCGGTACCCTCGAGCAGGTGCGGTTCGACGGCTCGGTCGAATACCGGGAGGGCAGCCGGACGGCTGCCGGCGAGCGGATCGGCCGCGCCGACCAGTTGGAGACGGCCTTCAGCGCCGGCCTGTCGGCCCTGGCGGGCGCCACCTTTCGAGGCCGGGTCGCGTTCGAGGACGGCGAGGTGCGCGGCTTCGGCCACGAGGCCCGCTACCGGGTGGCGGAGAACACCATCGACCTGAGCGGCGTCGACGCGGCGGGCCAGGCCCCGAGGGTCGTCGACGCGCGGGGCTCGGTGCAGGCGGAGACGATTCGCCTCGTGTTCGACGGGCCGCGGATCGCCGCCACGAACCGCGTCGAGAGCGTACTGCGGCCCGCCGCCGACGTCGCGGCCGGCGACGTGCGGCAACCGGGCCTGCTCGACAGCGCCCAGCCGGTGCTCGTCGTCGCGGACGAGCTCGCGTATGACGGCCGCACGCGGATCGGGACCTACGCCGGCGGCGCCCGGCTGTGGCAGGGCGAAACGCAGTTCGAGGGTGACACCATCGTGCTCGACGAGGCCGTGGGGGACCTGCGCATCGAGGGCGCCGCCCGGACCCGTTTTCCGCTGCGGCGGGTGGACGCGGGCGGTGGGTCGCCGCAGAGATCGCTGTCGACGGGGCGCGGTGCCGTCATGCACTACGAGAACGCCGCGCAGCGCGTGACCTACACGACGGATGCCGGCCTTCAGCTCCCGCGGGGCGAGGTGACGGCGGACGGGATCCAGGTGCACCTGCGGGCGGACGACAACGTGCTCGACCGCGTGACGGCCGCGGGGAACGTCACCTTCGCGTCGCCCGGCCGGCGCGTGGCCGGCGACACGCTCGTCTACCACGACGCCGACGGCCGCTACGAGATGGCGGGCCGCCCCGTGCGGATGATCGAGAAGATCGACGCGGAGTGCCGCGAGACGACCGGGCGCACACTCACGTTCTTTCGCGCGGCGGACGATGTCGCCGTGGACGGGCGGGCGGGGGTGCGCACGGCGACGGCCAGCGGGGAGTGCCCGGAGTCGATCAGGTGAATGACGACGCTCCGGACCGCCAATCTCACGAAGTCCTACGGCGGCCGCACGGTCGTGCGGGGCGTCAGCCTCGCCGTCGACGCCGGTGAGATCGTCGGCCTGCTGGGCCCGAACGGCGCGGGGAAGACGACCACCTTCTACATGGTGGTCGGCCTCACCGCACCCGACGCCGGGCGCGTGATGCTTGCCGGGCAGGACGTCACGAACGACCCGATGTACGTGCGCGCGCGCAAGGGCATCGGCTACCTGCCCCAGGAACCCTCGATCTTCAGAGGCCTGACCGTCGAGCAGAACGTGCTCGCGATCCTCGAGACCCTCAACCTCAGCCGTGCCGGCCGGCGGGCGCGCGCCGATCAGTTGCTCGGCGAGCTGAAGCTCGCCTCGCTCGCCAAGTCGCCCGCGCACACGCTGTCGGGAGGCGAGCGGCGGCGGGTCGAGATCACCCGCGCGCTCGTGATCTCTCCCGTGTTCATTTTGCTCGACGAGCCGTTTGCCGGCATCGATCCGATAGCGGTGACCGACATCCAGTCGATCATCTTCCACCTCAAGGCCCGCGGCATCGGCGTCCTCATCACCGATCACAACGTCAGGGAGACGCTGCGCATCACCGATCGGGCGTACATCGTGCACGACGGGGCGGTTTTTCGCAGCGGCACGCCCGACGAGCTGGCGGCCGACGACGACGTCAAACGGATCTATCTGGGCACCGATTTTCGTTTGGACTAAGATGGAAGTGCAGTCGCTGTCTCGCCCCGTTTCGTGATGGTTATCCAGCAGAAACTTCAGACCCGGCTTTCCCAGCGCCTGATCCTCACGCCGTCGCTGCAGCAGGCGATCAAGCTGCTGCCGATGACGACCATCGAGCTGACGGACATGCTGAATCAGGAGGTCGTCGAGAACCCCCTGCTCGAGGAGTTCTCGGCGGAGGAGATGCAGCAGGCCGACGCCCAGGCCCAGGTGGAGAAGGCCGATCCGGATCCGGAGCCGCCCACCGAGAAGCAGGACACCTGGGACGACGCGGACTTCGAGTATTTCTTCGGCGACTATCTCGACGACGGCTATCGCCGGCGGGCGCCGAGCGAGGTCAGGGAGCTGCCGCCGATCGAGAACACGCTCTCGACCTCGTCCTCGCTGGCCGATCACCTCATGTGGCAGTTGTCCGTGCGGACGGACGACGAGCTGCTGCGGGAGATCGGCGTCGCCGTCATCGGCAACCTGGACGAGGACGGCTACCTCGTCGCGTCAATCGAGGAGATTGCCGCGATGGGAAGCTGGCCGGAAACGGAGGTCGAGCGCATGCTGGCGCTCGTCCAGGGATTCGACCCGGTCGGCGTGGCCGCGCGGGATCTCCAGGAATGCCTGCTGCTGCAGCTCCGCCACCTGGGCTTCGCGGGGACCCGGAGCGAGACCATCGTCCGCGAGCATCTCCATCTGCTGCAGAACAACCAGATCCCCGAGCTCGCGCGGCAGCTCGGCATCACGATCGAGGAGCTCAAGCATCACGTCGAGATCATCCGCCGTCTCGACCCGAAGCCCGGTACGCGCCACAACCCGTCGCCGTCGCAGTACGTGACCCCTGACGTGTACGTGATCAAGGTCGACGATCAGTACGTGGCGAGGCTGAACGACGACGGGTTGCCGCAGTTGCGGATCAGCCCCGTCTACCGCCGGCTGCTGGACAAGAACAGCCAGAACTCGGCCGAGACGCGCTCGTACGTGAAGGAGAAGTTCCGCTCGGCGCTCTGGCTCATCAAGTCGGTCGATCAGCGGCAGAAGACCATTCTCAAGGTCGCCACCAGCATCATCGCTTTTCAGCGCGAGTTCATCGACCACGGGATCGAGCGTCTCCGGCCGCTGGTGCTGCGCGACGTGGCCAACGACATCGGCATGCACGAGTCCACGGTGAGCCGCGTGGTGAACAACAAGTACATGCACACGCCGCAGGGCGTGTTCGAGATGAAGTACTTCTTCCAC